>CBFHYE010000001.1:0-3277 GCA_965659985.1 Roseivirga sp.
GAGAATTCACCACCCGATGCTGTTGATTTGATGGGAGCAGGGGAGATGCCTTTGTTGGCTGAGAAGAGAATATCTACTTCATCGGCACCTGTTCGGCTTAGGGCCACCTCTTGGTGTGTGATCTTAAATTGTGCATTGGGCATGCCCAACTCAGCAACCAAGGACGTTACATCTTTTTGGAAGTTAGTAAAAACAGCGAGTCTGCTTTCACTGAGTTTCTTGGCTTTGGCAATTGCTGCCTTTTCGGCTGCTAAGGCTTCGTTTTGAGCCGCTTCGATAGCATCATCCAGGTTGCTGACTTTCAGTACTTTGTCGCTAAGCTCTTCGTGGATTTTCAAGAGGCCGGCAATGTCACTCACCTGATGCTTTTGCTGCAATTTGTACAGCAGGCTGAGTCTGTCTTGGCACTCGAGCAATCGTTCTGGATTGACATCGACTTGCTGCTCCTCAGATTCAATTTCGTTGATGATATCGCGCAGTTCAATTTCGGTTGAGGTCAGTCTTTCGCCCAGCTTTTCATAGCTAATGCTGTAATTACTGATGCTATTGATCAATTGTTTCAATTCCGCCAGCATGCTACTAAGGTTGATCTCGGCCTGATCTGAAAGCTGTATGGCATTAAAGAGTTTGGTTTTGATCTCTTCGGCATTTTCCAGCTTGTTGATCTCTTCTTCCAATTCCTCTTGTTCACCGTTTACAAAATTGGCTTGATCTAATTCATCAAATAAGAATTGATTGTAATCAGCTTCTTTCCGCAGTTGCTCTCCTTCTTCTTTCAATTCTTCAAAGATCCGCTTTTTATTACTCAGCTCTTGGAATGCTGTTTGGTATTCGGTTTTGACCTGCTGGTTACTGGCCAGCGCATCGATGAGCTGGAGCTGGTATTGCTGTGCACCCAATTGCAAAGTCTCATGTTGTGAATGTACATCCATTAATTGGAGTCCGAGTTTTTTTAAGAAATCCAGATTGCAAGGGGTGTCATTAACAAAGGCACGGGATTTTCCTTTCGTATTGATCTCTCTTCTGATAATACATTCATCCTCATGATCCATGTCAAAGGCATCGAAAAGACCTTCTAATGCATAGGCTTTAATATCAAAAGTACCTTCGATCACGCACTTGTTTTCAGCATCTAGCATCACGGAGCTATCCGCTCTATTACCAAGCAGTAAGCCTACAGCACCCAGCATGATCGACTTACCCGCACCAGTTTCCCCTGTGATGATATTGAGTCCATGATCTGGAGCGATCTGGAGCGACCGGATCAATGCATAATTCTGGATATAAAGCTTGGTGAGCATAGGGCAAATGTATCAATTCACCCGAGCGAAAACAATACTAGTTTCGTACGATCTGTTGATATTTAGATCGTCTACTTGGATCAAGTTTCAAGAGCTCATTGTATACGTTTCTGCGTACACCTATATCCCCTTGTTTGAAGATATTAACGATCTCTTCGTTCTTGGCATCAAGAAAAGAAATGATACCGATAGAATTGGGCAAAACCCGATTCACTTCTTGTAGACTCTTTAGCAATTCCAGCACTTGGGCGCGCGCGGACTCTGGGTCATCAGTAAATTTGTCCATGACTTGGCGGTGATAGGTATAAATGGCCTCGCGGAGTGGCTCAAATTGTTTATTGATGAAAAGATTCTCGATCAACCAATAGCGGTTCCTTCTACTTTGGAATTGCCCCCAACCGGTAGCGCCACTATTTTGAGCAATGTTCACGATATTCTGTGCTTTTTCATAATGCGGGTTTCCACCCATAGGGCTAAAGGAATCGTAATCTAGTCCTAGAGCGACATAAGCATAAAAGGCCAACATCCCAGTGATATTATCTGTATATACGGACTCATTATAGCGTAAGGGTTGTGATTGGGTATAGTTGTAGTCAAAATCACGATCTGCAAAGTTGAGTAGAAGGGTTTCGTAATTACTGCCATAAACAGGGCGCAATACCTGAATCTGAGCGTTTGCGGTAAACCTGCCGATCTGCGGTTGGTCGGTAATGGTCAGGAAGAGATTGCCTTTGATCTTTTCATTATTCCGAAAAGGATCGCTTGTCCATTCTGTATCATTCAAAAAGCTTTGGAAGGCATTTTCCATCTCCGTAAAGATGGCCCGTTCGGTGGTCTGAACGACCTCTGCATTGATACTTACGGTGAACTGTAATTCCTGAGCCGAAAGCAGAGCTGAGCTCAAAGCGAGTGCAAGGGTAAATGTAATTCTGAGTGTTGGCAGACTAGATCTTTTCACTGATGGCTTGGATAATGTCTTTGGCAACTTCTTGCTTAGTCTTTAACTCAAAATCTTGAATATTATTGGCTTTGTCAATCAAAGTGATCTTGTTGGTTTCATACCCAAATCCGGCTCCTGCTTGATTTAAGGAATTAAGAACGATCATGTCAAAGTTCTTCTTCTTGATCTTTCCTTTAGCATTTTCAAGCTCATTTTCAGTTTCTAAGGCAAAACCCACATTGAATTGACCTGGTTTCTTTTCAATACCCAATGCTTTTGCAATATCGATGGTCTTGGATAAGGTGATGTTCATTTCATCATCATCCTTTTTGATCTTTTGAGCAGCGACAGTTTTTGGGGCATAATCTGCAACCGCTGCCGCAAAAATATTGATGTCTGTAGAGATGTAATTAGCAAGCGCTGCTTCATACATCTCTCGACCAGAACTGACCTTGATCAATTTGACACCCTTTGGCGCATTTAAATGTGTAGGGCCAGAGATCAATGTCACATCAGCGCCTTGAGCATCAGCTTCTTCGGCTAATGCATATCCCATTTTACCACTCGAGTGATTCCCTATAAAACGGACAGGGTCTATGGCTTCGTAGGTAGGGCCAGCCGTGATGAGTACTTTTTTACCCTTCAGTTTTTTTTTTGAGTCAAAGAATTCTTCGAGATGCGCAACCAAATGCTCAGGTTCTGCCATACGCCCAACACCTGAAAGCCCACTGGCCAGTTCTCCATCTTCTGCTTCGATCACATGATTGCCGTAAGATGCTAATTTGACAAGATTCGCCTTAGTGGAAGGGTGTTGATACATGTCTAAGTCCATGGCGGGAGCCACAAAAACAGGACAGCGTGCCGATAAGTAAGTGGCTAAAAGTAGGTTGTCGCAAAGGCCATTGGCCATTTTGCCGAGGGTATTGGCACTGGCAGGTGCAATCATCATGACATCGGCCCAAAGACCTAATTCTACATGATTGTTCCATTCTCCCTGATCTCCATTCGTAAAGGAAGATAAGACAGGGTTTTTGCT
>CBFHYE010000002.1:0-3197 GCA_965659985.1 Roseivirga sp.
GCATATGCTCTTCAATATACTTTTCAAGCGAGTAATGGTGCAAAGCGATTTGCATCGTTTTTTGCAAGTCCCCTTGAAATGGCTACCGTTTCTATTTTAGCGCTAAGCGGGATCTTTGCGCTTTATCAAGTCAATCACAAACTGAGACTTTTGTATGCGATTGCGGGCGTAATTGCATTTGGTTGTTTGTTCTTCTCATTTTCTAGAGCTCCTTTAGCCGCGTTTTTTCTTATGCTTATTTATATCGGCTATTTATATGGCTACTGGAGATATATTTTGGGTTCTTTCGTACTCATCTTTTTCTTCGTACTTATTCCCTTTTTCTTTGGTAGTGATGACATCCGTTTTTTTATCATTGATACCGTTACGCTTTCTGACCCATCTAGTTTAGGTCATATTGTTGATTGGCTTACGGGAATTGAGAGCATGATTTCTAATCCGGAGGGAATAGGTATGGCGACAAGTGGGAATGCGGGTGGAGTTGATGAAGCACTGCAGGTGGGTGGTGAGAATCAGTTCATTGTTTTTGGTGTTCAATTTGGAGTTTTAGGACTACTTCTTTACCTGTGGTTAACCGTTAAGTCGATAACGATCCCTAAAAATGTATTTAAATCGAGTGAAGGTGGAGCACAGATCATTCCCTTCATGACCACTACTTTTAAGGTCGCCTTTCTTCTCTCTTTAATGACGGCAAATGCAGAAATCTACAATGCGGTAGCTTACGTTTCTTGGTGGATGGTAGGCTATTCTATCCAAATGCTACCGGCACTGGAACGTAAAAGTGTTTTAATCCCCTTGAAGTCTGCCTTTGAAAAGACTTAACTAGAATTGGCCAGTTAGCTCGTACCTCATCATAATATCTACTAGTTCATCTAAGCCGACCTTCGGTTTCCAGCCTAGGACCTTTTCTGCCTTAGCGTAATCTCCTCGCAACTCATCTACTTCAGCTGGTCTGAAAAAATCTTGAGAGATGTCGACAACAGTATTGCCGTTTGATGTGTCTATTCCCTTTTCCTCAAGGCCTCGTCCTTCCCATGAAATTTCTTTGTCTACAACCTTAAAACAAAGATTGACAAACTCCCTAATTGTACGTGATTCACCAGTGGCCAAAACATAATCATCGGCTTTTTCTTGTTGCATCATGGCATGCATGCCTTTCACATATTCTTGTGCATAGCCCCAATCTCTTTTGGCTTCTAAATTGCCCAAGGATAACTTTTGGATATTCCCTTTAACGATTTCACTAACCCCATGAGCGATCTTTTTTGTGACAAACTCCATTCCGCGAAGTGGGGATTCATGATTAAAAAGTATTCCAGAGCAGCTATATAAATCAAAGGATTCGCGATAATTTCTTGTAATCCAGTGTGCGTATAGTTTCGAAACTCCGTATGGACTTCTTGGATGAAATTTCGTTTCCTCGTTTTGAGGAGATGAGCTTACTTTACCAAACATTTCACTGGTGGAAGCTTGATAGAATTTGATATTGGTATTGATCGTTTTTATAGATTCTAAAATTCTATGTGCTCCCAGTGCATCAATTTGTGCCGTCAGTATGGGTTGATCGAATGAAGCTCCTACAAAACTCTGTGCACCAAGGTTGTATACCTCGTCAGGTTCTATTTTCCGAATGACATTGAAAATATTACTGAATTCCAGCAAGTCGAGATACAAATGCTTTACATCTTGGTCTATCCCCAAACGTTTGAGACGCCAAACTGCAGAATCAACTCGCCTTCTATCGGCACCAAAAACTTCATAGCCTTCGTTTAATAAATGCTGGGCCAAGTAAGCTCCGTCTTGACCATTTATACCAGTAATAAGTGCTTTCTTAGCCATTGAATTTTAGATTGTGACGAAATTATATGGTCTAATGAAATAAGACTAACATATTGAACGATTATTTCGGTAGACACCTATGGAAAAGAATATCCCTAGTGACAGATAAGAAACGTATATTAATTGATACTTACCACCTTTTTGTTGCTCAAACTGGTGCAGGAAGGTATATAAGAGACGTTGTCAATTGGGTTGAGTCTGAAGAATTAAAAGAGCATGAGTATGTACTCTTCCCCTCTAATATCCATAGATTAACCTCACCTAACTACCGGAGAAGGTCATTTAAACTCTTCCGAATTATTGCACAATTGGAACTTCTGATATGGAAACAACTGATCATTCCAATGAAAGCTTGGTGGATAAAACCAGACCTTCTTTTTAGTCCTGATTATTATGCGCCATTTACACCTCTGCCTTGCAAGAAAGTGACGGTCTTTTACGATACCTTTTTTTGGGATTCGCCTGAACATTATGGTCTGCTTTGGCTCAAGTATTTCAATTATGTACTACGAAAAGGAATTGGCAAAAACGGTGATATTCTGACCATATCATCGTTTTCGCAAAAAAGAATTATTGAGAGGCTAGGGGTGTCTGAGGGTAGCGTTAGGTCGATCCACCTGCCTTTTGTGCCTGTTGAAACTAATGATCAGTTGACTGATCTCAACTGGTTCGATGAGATTGGATTGACAAAGACGAAGTATTTTCTTCATGTAGGTGTTTTCGAAAAGAGAAAACAACTTCCTTTTTTAGTAAAAGCCTTTGAGCGGTGGACGCGTCAAGGAGAAATCAAAGACATGAAACTGGTTTTAATTGGTAAGAAAGCTCCAAACCAGCGTTTTGACGACTTTGACAATGTAATGCGACTCGTAGAGAAATATAATTTAGAGGATAAGGTGATTTTTCCAGGTTTCGTTTCAAATGAACAACTTGAAATTCTCTACAAAGAAGCTTTTGCCTATATTTTACCTTCTACAAATGAAGGTTTCGGCTTGCCCGTATTGGAAGCCTTTGCTAGGGATTGTCCTCTGATTATCTCTAGCCAAGGGGCTATTGTTGAGGTGGCAGGGGGTGCGGCATTGGTGTTTGAAATGTTGAACACTCAAGAATTAATAGATGAAATGGATCAGGTCTATACGAATGAAGATTTGCGAAATGAGTTGGCAAGAAAAGGTCGAGAGCGCCTTGGTCATTTTACACAAGAGCAATATTTTAATACTTTTGAAGCTTACTTAACCGAGATAATGTCGAAAATGCCAAATGATTAAAGGCCAGACAAGATTCGATTCAAATTGGGACAGCCGGAGCAAACTCCAGTCCTATCTTGTGTTACTTTTTTGGTTCCTTAGAGGATCAACCAG
>CBFHYE010000003.1:0-8806 GCA_965659985.1 Roseivirga sp.
TGCTCAATCATAATTATTTATTGTATTCCTAATAATGAGTTTTGAGAACAATGATTTTGTTGTTGCCGTTTCAACCTTATACCCTTAAGTTGTGGTTAATCTAACAAGGGCATGCAATAAACTCTGAAATGATTAAATGGCAAAAATAAGTTTCACATCTACACTTAAGCGCTTTTTTCCTGAATTGAAAAGTCAGGAGTTGGAAGAAAATTCGCTGGAAAAAGCATTGAATTCTTTGAATGAAACCTACCCGGGGCTCAGAGATTATATCTTAGATGAAAAATTCAGATTAAGGGAGCATGTAAATATTTACATAAATGAAGCTCCGTTGAAGATCAATAGTTCGTTGAACATAAAACTTGACAGCAACAGTCAAGTTTACATAACACAAGCGATTTCAGGTGGATAAAAAGCTTTACGATAACCACGGAAGACAACTCAATTACTTGCGTTTAGCAGTAACAGATCGCTGCAACCTGCGCTGCTTTTACTGCATGCCTGAAGAAGGATTGCCATGGAGTAAGAAAGATCAGATCTTGAGCTATGAGGAAATGCTTAGATTAGTCAGCATACTTGCTGATCTGGGGATTTCTAAAGTCAGGATCACTGGTGGAGAACCCTTCGTAAGGAAAGACCTCCTACCCTTTATGGCTGAATTGGCTAAGGTACCGGGAATCGAGAAGATCAATATCACCACTAACGGTACAGCCCCTTTGCGCCATATCGAAGCGATGAAGACGATTGGGGTGAATGCTGTCAACCTTAGTTTAGATTCGTTGAATACAGAACGATTTCACCAAATCACCAGAAGAGATGAATTTGATCAAGTATGGACCTTTTACAAAGAGCTCATCGCTCAGGGTATGAAGACCAAGATCAATGCGGTTGTCATGCAAGAACACAACTTGGAAGACATCATTCCTATGGTTGGTCTTACAAAGGACGATCCGGTGAATGTTCGTTTTATTGAAGAAATGCCGTTTAATGGCGGTAGTAAAGGATATCAACCCATTGAATGGAACTACAAGAAAATCTTAGCGCATATTCAAACTCAATATCCAGATATCAAGCGTTTGAATGATGAAAAAACATCGACAAGCTATAATTATCAGGTCCCTGATGGGAAAGGCAGTTTTGGTGTGATCCCAGCTTATACAAGAACCATTTGTGGCACCTGCGATCGCATTAGAATGACCCCGAAGGGAGATCTTATGACTTGTCTCTATCAAAAAGGTGGATTCAGTTTTAGAGATTTACTGCGAAATGGCGCCAGTGACCAGGACTTAGCTGAACAATTTTTAAAGCTCTTTAAGAACCGCGCAAAAGATGGTTTTGAGGCAGAAAAACACAAACCTAAATCAGGCTCTTTTGAATCTATGGCAACAATTGGTGGCTAGCGCCACAATGAAGAATTAACAATTATCAATTTCTGTGCACTAAGCACTAAGCACTAATAACCTAATGATAAACTATCAAGAAGCACTAGATATACTCGCTCAGCATCCTTTTCAACTCAACACAACCCATGTAAAGATCACCGAAGCCAGTGGATATGTGTTGGCAGAAGATATTGAAGCGGATCGAGACCTCCCTCCTTACGACCGCGTAACCATGGACGGCATTGCCATTAATTATGATGCTTTTGAAAAAGGACAGCGAGCGTTCGAGATTATTGAAACGATCGGTGCAGGCGTTCCAAAAAAGAATATCCAAGAAGCTGATAAATGCGTTCAGATCATGACAGGCGCCATCATGCCCAATGGTTTGGACACCATTATTCGTTATGAAGACATTAGTATTGATGATGGTGTAGCCACAATCAATGAAGAAAGTGTAGCGCGAGCTCAGAATATCCATTTCAAAGGAGAGGACAGATCGCAAGGAGATGTTGTACTGAAAAAGGGGACAGAGCTAGGCCCTACGGAATTGATCGTTGCTGCAGCGGTCGGACGCGCAGCATTGAATGTCTATCAAATGCCCAAGGCGGCTATTATTACTACCGGTGATGAATTGGTCGATGTCCATGAGCAACCAGAAGCGCATCAAGTAAGAAGATCAAGCAACTATGGTGTATTGGCTTCATTAAAGAGTTGGGGAATTGATTCCGTGCAGTTTCATCTCAAAGACAATAAAGAACAGCTGTTCAATGAGTTAAGTAATCTTATTGAAAGTTATGATCTATTAGTGATTACTGGTGGAGTTTCTAGAGGAAAGTTTGACTTTCTACCTGAAGTAATGGACGAATTAGGCGTGAAAAAACACTTCCATAAAGTGAAACAAAGACCCGGCAAACCGTTTTGGTTTGGCTCTGCTCCCAATGGTACAACGGTTTTTGCTCTGCCAGGAAACCCGGTATCCTCCTTTGTCTGTGCAAACGCCTATTTGAAATACTGGTTGAGAACTTCATTGGGCTTGAACGCGGAATTGGGCTATGTGAAATTGGCGAATGATGTCACGTTTATGCCGCCCCTTACCTACTTCTTAGAATGCACAGTAAAATCTACGGCAACTGGCGAGCGCATGGCTGAAACCTTTAAAGGCAACGGATCTGGTGATTTCGCCAACATGATGGTTGCCGATGGCTTTATCGTTTTGCCAGAAGATAAAAATGAGTTCTCCGCTGGTGAAGTTTATCCGTATATTCCCTACAGAAATTCGATCTAATGAGTAAAGAATTCACCCATATCGACAAGGATAAGCCTTCAATGGTAGATGTTGGCGAAAAAAAGGAAACCAAAAGAACCGCTATTGCCCAAGCCATCGTTCAATTGCCAGATGACATGGCGGAACATGTGCATGACGGAGAGATCAAAACGCTCAAAGGACCTGTTTTCCAAACCGCAATTATTGCGGGTATTCAGGGAGCTAAAAAGACATGGGAATTGATCCCAATGTGTCACCAGATCAACTTAAATAAGGTGGGAATTGACATTAAGCTGAAAGATGGATTAAAAGTAGAGATCACCTGTGAAGCCCGTTGTAGTGGAAAAACAGGTGTGGAAATGGAGGCCTTGACTGGGGCTTCGATTGCTGCTTTGACCGTTTACGACATGTGTAAGGCCTTTTCTCACAATATTGAAATACAGGACACCAAGCTGATCAAAAAGACCGGAGGTAAGTCGGATTATAATTTAAAATAACGTTTGTCGTCACTGCGAGGCACGAAGCAGTCTCAGCTCAATATTGAGAAAAAGATTCCTTCGTCCTACGTCCTCGGAATGACGTCCTATAAAGCAAATGAAACTCATCTTAGGCACAGATAAAGGACTTTTAGTCTATCAATTGGAGGACAATACATGGAAACTCCAAGACATCCATTTCATTGGATTACCTGTTGGTGCATTTCATCAAGATGAGGACAAAAACTGGTGGCTAGCCATTAATCACAAACATTGGGGTTCTAAATTGTATAAAAGCATTGACCAAGGTGAAAGTTTTAAGCAACTCAATGCCCCAATCTTCGATGAAGAAAGCGCTCATACGCTAAAATCAGTGTGGACCATCAACTCGCATCAAGGAGACGTTTATATAGGAACAGAGCCTGCAGCCTTATTCAAATTAGATGGTGATACTTTCAAGGAAGTGAATACCCTCAGCCAACACCCAAGTCGGTCTGATTGGCAAGGTGGTGGCAAAGGCAGCAAGAATCCATTTCTACACTCCATCCTTTTCCATCCAACCCATGAAAATGAACTCATGGTGGGCATTAGCTGTGCTGGGATTTTTCGATCTGAAGACCATGGCACGACTTGGAATCCTTCAAACAATGGTTTAAAAGCATTCTTTTTGCCTAATTCAGATGTTGAAGTAGGACATGATCCACATTCTATCCGAAGGCACCCAAGGGTTTCAAGTGTATTATGGCAACAGAATCATTGTGGCGTCTTTCGCTCCGTGAACAATGGTAAGGATTGGCAAGACCTCTCCGATGCTCAAGGCCATGCGAATTATGGCTTTGATCTGGTAATCGATGAGGAAGACATCGACACCGCCTGGGTGATTCCTGCTCAGTCAGATGATATGAGAATGCCTTACAAAGGGCAATTGGCAGTGTATAAAACTACGGATGCTGGTAAAACCTGGAAACCTTTAAGAAATGGTTTGCCACAAGAAGCGGCTTTTGATATTGTGTTAAGAGACGGTTTTGACAAAAGCCAAGAACATATGGCATTCGGCACAAATAATGGTAATCTCTATTTAAGTGCGGATAAAGGCGAAAACTGGAAGACGCTGAGTCAAAGCCTGAGTGCTGTAAGATCAGTTCAATTCATTGATTAAGCCTTCTAATTCCTCCCAACTTAAAGCTGCACATGTCTTTCGCTCTGGAAAGTCTCTTGCCGCGGCAAAAGCTAGAATTTGATCATCCTTCGTGATCTCTTCAGGTACTCTTCCCCCTTCTTCATCGATCAATTCTAAAAAGTCTTTCAGCAGAGGTTTGATCTCGGTTATTGGTTTACCAATTATGGTTTCTGTCAAAACAGCTGTAGATGCTTTAGAAATGGCACATCCGTAGCCTTCAAAGCGAGCATCCTCTACCACCCCAGCTATCAACTTTAACTGAAGGGTAAACTTATCACCACACATAGGATTATAGGCCTCCAGCTCATGAGTGAACTCATTGAGCTGTCCCAACAGTTTTTCGTCTTTAGACTTGGTTAAAATATGAGTTTGATAAAGTCCCTTGATGCGATCGTTCATAAGAAAAATGCTTTGGCTTCTTCAATAGCCTCGACAAGAACATCAATATCACCTTTCGTATTATAGATACCGAATGAAGCCCTTGTTGTGGCGTGTACATTCAATTTGGTCATTAGCGGTTGTGCGCAATGGTGTCCTGCTCTAACACAAATTCCTTTTTCATTCAAAAAAGTAGACAGATCATGCGGATGAACGCCCTCAAGTGTAAAAGCGATGACCGGAGCCCTATCCTTTCCTCCTTTAATATCCAAAAGATCAATGGCTTCCAATTTTGACAAGGCATATTGAGTTAATTCATCCAAATAATGCTCGATCTGATCCACGCCAATTTCTTGGACAAAATCTATAGCGGCACCCAATCCAACAGCGCCAGCGATATGCTGAGTCCCCGCTTCATGTTTATGTGGACTCTTTTTGAGGTATTTTGAAGACTCTATCCCTACTCTAGTGATCATCCCACCACCATAACTCAATGGCTCCATCTGATCGAGCCTATCACGCTTGCCATAAAGCACGCCAAAGCCTGTTGGCCCATAGAGTTTATGTGCGGAAAAGGCCATAAAATCACAATCCCATTGCTGAACATCTGTTCTTGCATGTGCTAAAGCTTGAGCTCCATCTACAAAGACCTCCGCACCAGCTAAATGCGCCTCTTTACAAATCGATGCAATCTTGAGATTGGAACCCAACACATTAGAAGTGGCCGTTATCGCTACTAAAGCAGTGTTTTGTTTAAGCAGCTCAGATAGATCGGAAATCAATACTTGACCCTCTTCATCAATTGGCAATGCTTTGATCACTGCACCCCTTCTTTTGGCTAACTCTTGCCATGGAATCAAGTTGGCGTGATGCTCCATTTCACTGACAATGATCTGATCACCTGCCTTCAACTCTTTCTCGAAATGTGCTCTTGCCAGTTTATTGATCGCATCTGTGGTACCAGAAGTAAAGACTATTTCCTCTTTGTGCTTGGCATTGATGAATTCCGCAACCTTTTCTCTAGCCGACTCAAAAGCATTTGTCGCTGCACTGGCAGGCCAATAACTTCCTCGGCCTGTGTTTGAATAATAGCCAGCATAGAAATCAGAGATGGCATCGATCACTGCTCGGGGTTTCTGAGCAGAGGCAGCCGTATCTAAATAGATCAGGTCTTTTCCAAGCGGAGTTTGCTGCTCGAAGATCGGGAATTGAGATTTGATCGATTCTATGTTCATAATAATTTTAGCCGTCATTCCGAGCTTGATTCGGAATCTCCTCAATACATACTAATGGACTATTAGCAGATCCTGAAACAAGCCTGCCTACCGGCAAAGGCAGGTTCAGGATGACGTTTTGTTAGAGGCAGCATGAATTTAACATTCAACATTCAACATTAACTACGGATGCGCAGATACCCATACTTCACCATCCTCAAAGATTTCCTTTTTCCAAATGGGTACCGTTTCTTTTAGTGTGTCAATGGCGTATTCACAAGCGGCAAAAGCCTCTTTTCGATGAGCCGATGAACAAGCGATCACCACAGCCTCTTCCTCAATGGGTACAAGCCCCACGCGATGATGAATGACCATATCATGAAGTCCCCATTTTTCTATCGCCTGATCAGCGATCTTCCGCATTTCTTTCAGCGCCATAGGTTCGTATGATTCAAACTCCAAATGCTGAACAGCCTTTCCTTTGGTCTGGTCTCGTACTGTACCTACGAACACCACAATACCACCTGCACCAGGATAAACAACTGAATCCGTACAGGCCTTTGCGTCTAATCTATTTTCTGTAATGAATATCTTTTCCATCAGCCACCACTTACTGGCGGTATCAAAACCACCTCGTCCTTCTCGTTCAATTGATAATCTTCAGACACATACTCCGTATTTACGGCAAATTTAAGCGACCTCAATTTCTCGAAATCCGGAAATTGATGAATCAATGCTTCTCTAAGCTTCGCCACTGTTGGCCTATCTTCTAAACCAATAGTCAAGCGTTTTTGCTTAAGTATGTCTTTGGCGATACCAAATGCTGTTATTTCTATTTTCATGATCAATAAGCGGATAAACTCGGATCAATAGTCTTTCTCCAAGCCTCTATTCCACCTTTTAAATTAACTAAGTTATCAAAACCTTGTTCTTGTAAAATTTCGATCGCTTTTTGGCTTCTACCCCCAACCTTACACATCACCACTACGTCTCGGTCTTTAGGGATTTCTTTTGACCGACTCTGAATCTTGTTCAACGGAATTAAATGCCCACCTAAATTTGCGATCTCATATTCGTAATCTTCACGTACATCTAATAGCCAAACGGCTTTGTCACCGTTCATTCTTTCACTAAGAGCTGTGGCAGTGATCTCCGATATCTTTTGCTGAGGAATGTCTCCCATGCAAAAGGCTTCATAATCGATTAGCCCATGAATGGAAGGCTCGTCACCACTCAATGGATTGGATTCATTCTTTTGCACCTTTAAAGTGTGGGTGGTGAAATCTAAGGCATCGAAAACAAATAATCGTCCACTGAGTGTCTCACCGATCTCAGCGATCAGCTTGATAGCTTCATTGGCCATCATTGAACCGATAATACCTGGTAAAACACCCAAAACACCACCTTCACTGCAACTTGGTACCAGTTCTGGTGGTGGTGGCGTGGGAAAAAGATCTCTAGAGTTCGGGCCTCGGCCCTCTGCAGTTCTAGCATTGAAAACGGATACCTGTCCTTCAAAACGGAAGATCGCACCATAGACGAGCGGTATCTCCTTGAAATAACAAGCATCATTGACCAAGTATCGAGTGGCCAAGTTATCAGATCCATCGATCACCAGATCGTAGCCCTTTAATATGGACAGCGCATTAACAGCATTTATGGCTTCAGCGTAGAGCTCGAAATTTGTCTCTGGGTTTAATTTGGCGAGACGTTCTTTTGCTTTCTCTCCTTTTGAAAGGCCTACCTGATCTTCTTCGAATAAAACTTGGCGTTGAAGGTTAGAGAGGCTGACCTCATCAAATTCTACGATGCCAATTTTTCCAACACCAGCTGCTGTAAGGTATTGCAAAATGGGTGCACCGAGCCCACCTGCTCCGATCACTAAAACGGCCGCCTTTTTTAGCTTCTGCTGCCCTGCTTCACCAAACTCAGGAATGATGATTTGGCGGTTATATCGTTGGTAATCTTGTTTAGTTAACACGGGCTATATACTCTTCTAGACGCTCTGGTGTATCAATATCGAAAAAGTAATGGTCAGAGGCTGTTTCAAACTGAATCAAACGGCTGCCGTTTGCTTTCACTATCCCTGAACAACCATTAGGGTTTGTATGTTCGGCCATTTGTGTAAAAAAGGCACTCCCAAAGATCACAGGATTGCCTTTCTTCTTTCCTGCAAATGGCGCAAGGATAGATGTTGTATCATTGGCATTTCGAAAGGCTATTAATAACATGTTATAATCAGCAGTAGTGAGCAAAGGCATATCGCTCAGACAAATGATGACAGCATCCGTTTTCTGTATTGCCCTCAAACCAGCCTGAATTGAAGTGGTCATCCCTTGCTCGTAATTTGAATTGAAAACAAACTTGGGAGTTGACAATTCGCAATTCACAATTGATGATTCCATCTCATCCGAATCTCTTCCCGTCACTACGATCATGTCATCAACAGCTGAAGCGGCTAATTGACCATAGGTATGCTGAATCAAATTTTTACCTCCAATGTCTTGAAGCAATTTATTTGGTCCCTTCATTCGGGTAGACAGACCGGCAGCAATTTGGATGGCGGTAATGTGCATATACGAATAAACGAAAAAAGGAGCTTTCAATTGAAAGCTCCTTTTTAATTCTTTAGGCTTTTTAGATCTACTGTGCGTTGTTGTAGTAGAAACGTTCGTGAACGATCTTGTCGCCTTCCCAACGTTGTACACCTACTTGCTCCATTTGTACTCTGTTTCCGTCTTGGAATGTTACGTCCATCATGGTCTCGTGCATTACGATTCCATTCTCTTCATCTGAAGTAATTGATCTTACCTCTAGGTTATGGAATTCTTTCACGTAGTTCAAAAATTCTACTTCATGTTCTCTGCATGCAGATTTACCTTCCCAAGTACCTCTTGGCTCGGTTAGAACGACAT
>CBFHYE010000004.1:0-1770 GCA_965659985.1 Roseivirga sp.
GCATATAAAATCGAATGTTTGAGTTTTGCCAAAACGGCATAGTCAGTTTTTCGTAAAACGCTCGATCAAGGTTTGATGCTGTGGATAAACGGAAGATAGCTCGGCTTGGTCGGCCAATTCAAAGTCTTCAAATTCGAAACCTGGGGCCACCGTACAACCTACCAAGATGTAATCACCTGTAATGACCTCAGCAGCAAACCAAGTTCCTTTTGGGATCACTACCTGTAATTTTTCTCCCTGCTCAAGGTCACAGCCAATCAAATGATCGGAATGCCCCCCTTGTTGATCAATAAAATGAATCTTAGCTGCCTGCCCATAATGGAAATGCCAGATCTCATCTGATGTCAATCTGTGAAAGTTAGATACACTTTTGGTGGTGAGTAAGAAATAGATGGATGTACCAAATACCCTTGTTGAATTATAGCGATCAGGGAGGTCTGAGCGATCCAATATTTCATCGGAACGATAGGTTTCGGAAAAGTAGCCTCCTTCTGGATGTTCCTGAAGATTCAATTTATCAATCCAATATTGTGCATCTTTTTTCATCACTGTTAAAATTAAAAAAGACCGCTTAAATCAATAAGCAGTCTCAAATATCATTTGCTATAATTCCCTCATTGTACAGACATTTCGATATTACATTCAATGCCAATGGTCGGAGCAACAGAGCCACTTGCTCCTGTTACACCAAATTCATTCCTATCAACTTCTCCTGTCAACTGAAAACCAACCAGGTCATTTCCATTTCTATTCTTGGTTGAACCAATATGAGTCGCCTTTAAAGTAACTTGTTTCGTATTTCCTCTCATGGTAAGCATACCAACTACCTCATAGGCGTTATCCCCGGTCTTCTTGAATGAAGTGCTTTCGAAATTGATCGTTGGATGATTCTCCATATCAAAGAAATCTGCCGAACGCAGATGGTTGTCTCTTGGTGGAACATTCGTATTAATGCTTTCAACCATCGCCTCGAAACTCACTTTAGCACCACTAAAGTCAGAAACACTTCCTCCCTCGACAGTAGCTTCAAATTTATCAAATCGACCATGCACAAAGGAGATCCCGTTGTGTTTGGCGCTAAACAAAATACTCGAATGTGCTGGGTCTACTTTCCAAGTTTGCGCTTCAACCTGGGTCATTGAAATGAGCATCAGCAAACTCAATGAATATTTAAAAAATCTTTTCATAATCATAAAAATTAGATGGTGGTATACTAGTCAAGTTAGAACTATGAGCCGATAATGCCTAACGATAATTTTCTTCGAGGGCTTCTTCCATCAGTTCGAGTAACCTGAATTGATTTCTCGCCCTGATCATATTTTCATTGGCAAAAAGCGTTTTATAGTAGGTATCGCCTTCGAGAAAATCTGTCAAAAACCTAACTCCCATAATATAGGTCATATAAAGCCCTCCAAATTCTAAGGAGCTTACTTCAAGCGCTGTCAACTCATTTTGTAAAACAGAAAGAAAGGATTTCTTCAAGTGACCAAAATACTCTGGCCGTACTTTGAGGTTCTTAAGCTCAAGCTCATTTTCGGCTGCTATGGTAAAAAGTGAACGCATGATGTCTCCATAGTCATATAGCAAATAACCAGGCCCAATGGTATCTAAATCAATGATCTTGGAGAAGGAGTGATCTGATCTTTGAAGGAGGATATTGGCCGTTTTGGCATCATTATGACACAATCTTTTAGACAAGCCTTGAGCGATCAGATCTTCAAATCTTTCTACAATCCATTTGAATGAATAGGCCTTCAACACAAGGTCCGA
>CBFHYE010000005.1:0-11985 GCA_965659985.1 Roseivirga sp.
AGTGCAAAAATCCCTAAAATTGTTCCTTGGACAACCGAGGCCAATAATACCTTGGGCACCAATTTCGGTATACGCAAGGCTTTCCAGTTTCTCTTTTTTACATAGAGCCGATAGATGTGACTAATAAGTACTCCAAAAAGAACAAAAACCACATTGACCGTCAATGCCAATACAGCTGGGATAAAGGAAAGCATGGACATGAATGAGGTGATCATGAGACCTGTCCAACCACCAAACTGCAATATCCAATACAGCTTATTTTTATTCATGATCAAAAGAATTCAAATTCTCGCAAAGTTCTGTGCAAAGAAAAACGAAAGGTAAATAGAGATGATTAACAGTAAATTGATCAGTTTGAGTATCAGAGAAAATCAAAACTGTATGTAATTAAACCTTAACTATAAAATAACGACTCCGAAAAAGCGTTTGACAAAAACATACGAACTTTGTGATACACAGGGTAAAATGTATATTAGCGGGTTATTACACCTAAACGAGATTTAAACGTTAGACATGAAATTCCTCAACATACCTATAAAAACGTTGTTCGTGGGTGGTTTGGTGCTACTCAGCGTAAGTTCATGCAAGCTCCTAGGAATTGGGGGTGGCGGAAGTAATGTTGATTCGAAAACCGGTGCAGAGTATGCAACCGATAACGATCTTCTGGGCTATCAGCCCTACAATGAACAAGAGTTGCCTTCGCCTCCTGGAATGGTATTCGTGCAGGGTGGCCGTACCGTTTTGGGCTCATTTGAGCAAGATCTATATGGCGCAAGAGACAATGTAGAAAGAACCGTAACGGTCAATTCATTCTTTATGGACGAAACCGAAGTGACCAACTCAAACTGGAAAGCCTATGTTCACCATCAGTTTTATCCAATGGACCTCGCCCTACCAGGAAATATAGAGGTACTAGATCCTGATGATGATGCAAACAAACAACAAGGACAAGGGGGAAATGCAAATACACCTCCTGGCCCAAATCAGAACCTAGTTTTTGTGCCTTCTCAGACCAGTATCAATGGCCAAAATAAGGAAGAAATTGAACCAGAAGATGCTGTATGGGAATCACAATTCGCCTTTAACTCGGTTTATGCAAAGAATTACTATAGCAACCCTGGTTACAATGAGTATCCTGTAGTGGGTGTCACCTGGAGACAGGTAGAAGATTTCTGTAAATGGCGTACTGATTTTGTCAACCTAGGCTTGATCATGGAAATGGACATTGAAAACTTACCTCAGGACTTTAGAGATAATTATTTTGCCGTAACCAATGGTGGAGATTATGTTTTAGCCGATGGTAATGGCAGCCCGCTTCCAAATGAAAAACCTAGTAATGCTGCAGGTAGAGGTGGAGCCGCAGCAGGAGGCGTTGCTGATGAGCAATTTATCTCTATGCAAGCCTTCTTCGATTGGCAAAAGCAAGTTGTTAACTACATCAACCAAGACGCTAACGAAACGAAATTTATTGAGCAAGGCATCTACCTCCCAGACTTCAGATTACCCAATGAAGCAGAGTGGGAGTATGCAGCAAAAGCTACGATTGGAACGGTTTACTTGGATGAAAACGAAGAATATGGCCGTATTTACCCATGGGATGGCCGGAGCACAAGAAACCCTTATGGTAAAAGCAGAGGAGAGTTCCTTGCCAACTTTAAAAGAGGTAGAGGTGATTACGGAGGTATTGCCGGTGGCGTGAATAATGACGGGGCCGTTTTACCAGAAGCCGTAGGACAGCATGAACCCAATGACTTCAACCTTTTCAATATGGCAGGTAATGTTAGTGAATGGGTTTATGACACTTACAGACCTCTTGCCTTTTCAGAAATGGAAGATATGAATCCACAAAGAAAAAGCTTAGGCGTAAATGACACGAGTGATCCTCAAACAAATTATGGCTGGGATGCTGCTAAAAGTGATCCAGACGCTAAAAATACGAACGGAAGACCTGTAGATGCAGATGGAAAATCTAGGGCTGGAGATGAGTACCGATCATTAGTAAATGACCGCGCCAAAGTTTACAAAGGTGGTTCTTGGAAGGATGTTGCCTACTGGATGTCACCTGGTACCAGAAGATTCTTAGATATGGATGGAGCAACAAATACTATTGGCTTTAGATGTGCGATGATCTCAATAGGCACAAGTCAACTAGATCAATCTAATGGAATCATTGGAGGGCTATTTGGAGGTAAATAGATCAACTTCACAAAATAATACAGAGGGTGCCTGGTGCACCCTTTTTTATTGCGCTGCTCCAAGTACCAAAAAACTAATCGATTCAGGTTTTGCTTTTTCAACCGCATCATAACAAGCAATAAGCGTAGAGCCAGTTGTCATGATATCATCAACAATGAGGAGATTTTTATCCTCGAGTTTCTTTTGCTCACTATCACTTAGAACATAAGTGTCTTGCAAAACTTTGATCCTATCCACTTTACCGAGCCCAGTTAATGAACTATTGCTTTTCACCCGCTTGATCGCCTCATTGTCTATCGGTACCTCAAACACCTCTGCTATCCCTTTTGCAATTTCCTCAGATTGATTATACCCTCTAGATCGAAACTTTGATGCGTGCAAAGGAACTGGAATGATAAGATCTACTGCCAAATGATCATATTCTCTTTTGAGTTCATTAGCATACCAACGGCCTAACATTACCGCAATCTCAGGACGGTTCTGATACTTGATATGATGAATGATGTGTTGAAATTTACTGCCCTTTTGAAAAAAGCAATAAGCAAAGAGGTCCCGTATACTGACAATATTTTTGAACTTTTCGGTAAGTGCATCGATTTCAAGCTTATGATTGCCTGTTTTTGCCAAATCATAACGACATTTGACACAGATATGCTGTACTCCTTTCGGCAATGGCTCATTGCAACCGGTGCATAACTCCGGATAAAACAAAGCCACTAGATCAGAAAGGTACTCTTTGATGTGCATGTCAATTAAATTTAGAAAATAATGAGTATTGTACAAGAATTCAATGAGTATCGTGAAAAAATGAACGATACCATTCTTGAGAAGAATAACCTCGTGATCAAGCGAATCTTCAACCTTGATACAAATGCGTTTAATGAAGGTGCCTTGGATGTCAAGACCAAAGAGCTTTTAGGTCTAGTTTCCTCAATGGTTTTGAGGTGCGATGACTGCGTACGTTATCATCTTGGTAAATGCAAAGAAGTCGGCTGGACACAAGACCAAGTCTATGAAGCCTTTGCGATCGCCAACCTCGTTGGGGGCACGATTGTAATCCCTCATCTTAGAAGGGCTGCAGAATACTGGGAAGCACTAGAAGAAGCATCATAATGTATAAAAAAGACCTTTCTCTACAAGTCAGATGGGTCAAACTCGTTACTTACTTGAGTAAACAGGTTGGCAAAAGACCTAAAGACCTCAATGCTGTACTTTTTCTCGTGGGTGTTCAAGAACTGGGAGAAGGTAAGCGAAACTTTAGTAAGGAGGAAAAACAAGACCTGATGCACATTGCGATCTGCAAAGTACTCAGCCTTTCGGGCTACTACGAACTTATCGGAAAAGATGAAGACGGTTGGCCTCATTGGAAAGCCTTAAAGAAACTACCGCGCTTCGACCTGCTAGATCAAGAAAAGTTTCTCAAAATGAGCATTCTCGATTATTTCGAGGAGGAATATAATTTAATATTTGAAGCATGAAGATCATTTCTTACAACGTAAACGGGATTAGAGCAGCTCTCAACAAAGGTTTTGCTGATTGGTTGGCCGCTGAAGATCCGGATGTTCTCTGTCTGCAAGAACTTAAAGCTTTACCTGAACAAGTGCCTGATTTCTATTCAGACTTGGGCTATTCAATGTATTGGGAAACCGCTGACAAGAAAGGGTACAGTGGCGTTGCCATCTTGTCAAAGCAGAAACCCAAAGTAGTAACCAATGGATGTAATAACCCCCTTTACGACCAAGAAGGAAGAGTCATCAGAGCAGATTATGATACTTTTTCCGTCATGTGTGTTTATATGCCAAGTGGTACTTCAGGCGATATTCGTCAAGATTTCAAATATGACTGGCTCGACTTTTTCTACACCTATGCCGCAGATGTTAGAAAGGAACAACCAAACCTGATCATTTGTGGTGATTATAACATCGCCCACACAGAGATTGACATTCACAATCCAGTTTCCAATAAAAAATCTTCTGGTTTCCTTCCAGAAGAACGTGATTGGTTAACAAAATTCCTTGACAGCGGATTTATTGATACGTTCAGGGTTTTCAATGAACAGCCGCACGAGTATTCATGGTGGAGTTATAGAGCCAATTCCAGAGCGAATAACAAGGGTTGGAGAATTGATTACTTGATGGCTACTGAAGAATTAAGAGAAAGATTGTCGAGTGCTAGCATCCTCCAAGACGTAAAACACTCAGACCATTGTCCAATTTTATTAGAAATTGACTGATTCCTTGTATATTCCTCAGTAAATCAAAAAGATAACAATCTTTAATGCTCCGCATCCGTATTAGCATTAAGAAAAGAATATAGATGCATTCTGAAATGGGAATTAGATCACAGCTAGAAGCATACAAAAAGAAGTACTATTTGAATAAGGCTTTAAAAGGAGCCTTGCTCTGGTCAGCTGGTTTAATTGCTGTATTTCTTTTTATCAATGCGCTAGAGTTCAGTTTTCAGCTTAATGAATTAGGAAGGACCATCCTTTTCTTCAGTTTTGTCCTTGGTGCATCTGTGTCCGCTTACCTACTTTTTATTAAACACTTGATCGATGGTCAACGCACGAAGAACCAAATATCAAATAAAGAGGTTGCCCTCGAAATCGGCAAACACTTCCCAGAAGTCTCAGATAAACTTTTAAACCTAATACAGCTAGAAGAGCTTAGCGCAAGCCAAAGTGAACTCTTAAAAGCAAGTATCTCACAAAAAACAGCACAAATCAGTCATGTCCCTTTTGTAAGCGCCATTGACCTTAGTAAGAATAAAAAGTACTTAAAATATGTGATCCCACCAGTCATCGCTGTTTTATTAGCCCTCCTTATCGTTCCAGAGTTAATTACAAAGAGCTCAGAACGAATTATAAGGTTCAACACGGCTTACGTTCCAGAAGCTCCTTTTTCTTTTACCCTCGAAAATGAAGAATTAATAGGTTTCAAATCAGAATCATACACTCTCAACATCTCAACAGAAGGAAATTCAACGCCTGAGAATGTATTTATCGACATCAATGGGCGTAAGATCAAGGCGAGAAACAAAGGAAATGGTCAGTTCAGCTATACATTTGACCGACTCAACAGCGATATTTTATTTCAAATTGAAGGCGCCTCTGTTTTCTCTCCAGTCTATGAGCTAAAAGTTGTCAACCGACCGCTACTTGAATCTTTTGCCATAGCACTCGATTTCCCTAATTACACCGGTTTGCCTGATGAGTCGGTCCAAAACTCTGGCAATTTGAAAATTCCAGAAGGAACACTTGTCAAATGGAAACTTAACACCTCGTCTACTGAAAAAGCTGATATTCAATTAGATAAGCGTTTTATCGGATTTGAAAAAGATCAAAACTCCTTCGTCTTTGACAGCATCTTTTCTCAGTCTACTACATACAAGCTCTTGCTCGAGAATGAATTTTCAATGAACAAGGATTCCCTGAATTTTGGTATCGATGTCATCAAAGATCAGTACCCTAAGATCAGTTTAGAGCAATATCAGGATACACTATTATACAGAGATATCGTTTTTGCAGGACAGATCACCGATGATTATGGCTTCAACAATTTAAGACTGAAATATGCCTATGAAGGTGAGAATGACTTCAAAACAGCGTCAATCGATATTGAGCCTCAATTAAAGGATCAGACTTATTATTACGTTTTCAGATTCGATAGCAGCTATATAAAAGCCGGAGAAGAGCTCAAGTATTTTTTAGAAGTTGTTGATAATGATCGACTCAATGGCTACAAGAGAAGCAAGACTGGCACCTATTCATTCAAAATACCTTCAAAAGAGGAAATTGGTGAAGAGATAGAAAAGGGAAACCAAAAAGTTGAACAAGAGATCGACAAAACGATCAACCAGGCCAAAGAACTCAAAGAAAGCATAGAAGAGCTAGATGAACGCTTGAAAACCAAAAAGGAATTAGAGTGGCAAGATGAAAAGCTCATGAATGACATCATGAAGCAAAAAGAAGCACTCAGCGAAAAACTAGAGCAGCTGAAAAAGGAAAATCAGCAGAACAACGAAAAGCAAAAGCAATTTGAGCCTAAGAGCGAGAACATTCAACAGAAAATGCAGCAATTGCAAGAGATCATGGACAACGTACTGGATGAAGAAACGCGTAAGCTGTACGATGAGCTGAAGGAATTATTAAAGCAACAGTCTGATATAGAAGAATTTAGAGATCAAGTTGAGGAAATGAAGAATAACAGTCAAAATCTTGAAGAAGATCTCGAACGCACACTAGAGCTTTTCAAAAAGTTACAATTTGACATGAAACTCGAAGACAACATCGAGCAATTAGAAGAGGAGATAAAAGATCAGGAAAAGCTACAAGAAGAGACTGAAAAAGGCGATAAAAGCAATGAGCAACTCGCTGAAGAACAAGGCAAAGAAAAAGAAGACCTAGAAAAGCTTCAAGAAGAATTAGAAAAGCTCAATGAACTCAACCAGGACCGGAAAAACCCTGAAGCACTACCTGAGGACCTCAACGAAGAGTTAGATGATATTCAAGAAGAACAAGAAGAGGCCAAAGAAGCCTTAGAAGAAGAACAACAGGAGTCAGAAGAGGGTATAGAAGAAACGGGAGAACAAGAATCTGGTGAAGAACAAGAACAGCAACAAAGCCAACAATCACCATCTAGACAAAAAGCGTCAAAAGCCCAACAACGAGCGACTCAAAAGATGAAGCAACTGCAGCAGAATTTACAATCCATGCAGAGTGCAATGGAAATGGAGCAGCAGCAAGAGGATATAGGCAACCTTCGCGATCTTGTTGACAACCTCGTTACGCTTTCATTCAATCAAGAAAACCTGATGAATGAGTTTACCGATATTAGACAAAGCGACCCTCGTTTTGTTGACCTATCGCAGCAACAATTGAAAATCCAAGACGACTCCAAGATCATCCAAGACAGTTTAGTTGCGCTCAGCCAAAGAGTCTTTCAGATCAGTTCATTCGTCATGAAAGAACTGAATGAAATGAATACTCAGATGGATGGAACAGTCCAAGCTTTAAAAGAGAAAAAAATCAGTCAAGCCGTTGGTAAACAACAGTTTACGATGACATCTATTAATAATTTAGCCTTGCTTCTAGATGATATTCTTCAAAGCATGCAAGAACAAATGGCCTATCAAATGGGAGGATCAAGCAAGAAAAAAGGGCAAAAAAATATGCCAATGAGTGGCATCAGCGAATTACAAAAACAACTCAGTGAACAGATCAAAGAATTAAAGCAAAGCGGCAAATCTGGAAGAGCGTTGTCCGAAGAACTAGCCAAACTCGCAGCGCAACAGGAACGTCTCAGGAATGCCCTTGAAAGCTTTGAAACAGGAATGGATGGAAATCAATTGGGTGAAAAGATCCAAAAACTGGTTGAACAAATGGAGGAAAATGAGATGGATCTTTTGAACAAGAACATTTCTCAACAAACTATTGAACGACAACGTGAGATCCTGACACGCATGTTAAATGCAGAAAATGCAGTGGAACAACGTGGTGAAGATGATCAGCGCGAAGCACAAACTGCTTACGATTACGAACTCTCAGTACCTGAATCGATGCTGGAGTATTTGAAGCAAAAAGAAAAAGAAGTTGAGTTACTTCGAACCATACCCACTAAACTCAACCCTTATTATAAAAAAGAAACTAATAAGTACTTTAACAAGATCAAGAATAAGGATTAATTGCATCCATGAATAGCATTAGCATCGAAATACCATCTTTAGCCGAAAACATTCGAATA
Organism: Roseivirga sp.; assembly: GCA_965659985.1. Classification (GTDB taxonomy): domain Bacteria; phylum Bacteroidota; class Bacteroidia; order Cytophagales; family Cyclobacteriaceae; genus Roseivirga. The sequence continues at coordinate 7,938 of CBFHYE010000005.1, forward strand.
GTCGAAAGCTTTGTTGATAATGCTAAAGACAAATACCAACTTACAGATGATGTATATGGCAACATAATGATCGCTGTGGTCGAATCTGTCAACAATGCCATCATACACGGCAATGGATCTGACAAAAGCAAGATCGTTAAGCTGACAGCCAACTTTAACGAAGAACAGATCTCTTTCATCATAAAAGATGAAGGCCCAGGCTTTGATCAAAACAATCTCCCAGACCCTACAGCCCCAGACAATATTCAGAACCCTGGCGGCCGAGGTATTTTTCTCATGAAGCACCTGGCCGATGAGATCAACTTTAGTGAAGAGGGTAGGCACGTAGAATTAACATTCTACCTCGATTAACATGAATCCCGTTCAGTTCTTCATCGAAGAAATAGACTTCGAGCTTCAAAATAAAAAAGTGCTCCGGCATTGGATCAATAAGATCTGCGCTAACCATCATGTAAACATTGATCAGCTCAACTACATTTATTGCTCAGACAACTATTTACTCGAAATCAACAAAACTTACCTCGAACACGACTACTATACAGATATCATCACCTTTGACCAAAGAGAAGACTTAGGCGCAAATCTGGAGGCCGATATTTTTATCTCAATTGATCGCGTGAAAGAGAATGCCCTCAATCAACACATCGAGTGGTCGCATGAACTTCACAGAGTAATGGCGCACGGTCTCCTTCACCTATTGGGACATAATGACAAGACACCAGAACAACAAAGCGAAATGAGAAAAAGCGAAGATGCTTGCTTATCTTTGCTGCAAGATTGAGTAATGTTCCACGTGGAACCTTTTAGCTCAATCTTTTTTTAATGTTTCACGTGAAACACTTTGGCTATGGATCAAACATACGATGTAATAGTAATAGGTGCGGGACATGCTGGCTGTGAGGCTGCCTATGCTGCGGCTAAGATGGGCTCTACCGTTTTACTCATCACCATGAATATGAATACGATTGCCCAAATGAGTTGCAATCCGGCAATGGGTGGTGTAGCAAAAGGTCAGATCGTGAGAGAGATCGATGCGCTAGGAGGCATGTCTGGAGTTATATCAGACAAATCGATGATACAGTTCCGTATGCTCAACAAATCAAAAGGTCCAGCCATGTGGAGTCCGCGTACCCAAAATGACCGCATGCGCTTTGCCGAAGAATGGCGTCTTGCCCTTGAGGCCAATCCAAACGTTGACTTCTGGCAAGAAATGGTTACTGGCTTCATTGTAAAAAATGACAAAGTTGTTGGGGTGACCACAGGAATGGGGCTTGAATTCAAATCCAAGTCCGTCATCGTTACCTCTGGTACATTCCTCAACGGCATTATCCATATCGGAGAAAAGCAATTTGGCGGTGGCAGGACTGGCGAAAGAGCATCCACAGGAATTACGGAACAACTTGAAACCTTTGGGTTCGAATCAGGAAGAATGAAGACCGGGACGCCTCCAAGAGTAGATGGTAGAAGTTTAGACTATCGCAAGTTAGAAGAGCAAGCCGGAGATGAAGTACCGGGTAAATTCTCCTACAGACCGGAAACACAACCATTAACCCAACAACGTAGCTGTCACATTACCTATACAAATGAGACCGTTCACGATATCCTTGCTACAGGATTTGATAAGTCTCCGATGTTCAATGGAGCCATTCAAGGTATTGGTCCTCGGTATTGTCCATCAATCGAAGACAAAATCAATCGTTTCGCTGAACGAAAAAGACATCAAATTTTTGTAGAACCTGAAGGTTGGAATACTGTAGAAATATATGTCAATGGTTTCTCCACCTCGCTACCTGAGGATATTCAAATCAAAGCCATGCGACATATTGAAGGCTTTGAGAAAGCCAAGATGTTCAGACCAGGTTATGCCATAGAATATGATTACTTCCCACCTACACAACTTCATCATACCTTAGAAACTAAACTCATTGAAAACCTCTATTTCGCTGGTCAGATCAACGGAACTACAGGATACGAAGAAGCAGCGTCACAAGGCTTGATAGCAGGAATCAATTCACACCTTAAAATTAATGCTGAACCTGAGTTCACACTCAAGAGATCAGAAGCCTATATAGGTGTACTCATAGATGACTTGATAAGTAAAGGTACTGACGAACCCTACCGCATGTTCACCTCAAGAGCAGAGCACCGTATACTTCTTAGACAGGACAATGCCGACATACGCTTGACACAACGAGGTTACAACATCGGTCTTGCCGATCGAGACATGCTGGATAGAATGCACGATAAGAAGAGATTGATAGATCAGGTTCGAAATGACCTACAACAGAAGAAGGTTGACCCGGCACTGGTTAATCCCTTCTTAGAAGATCAAAAGACCGCGACTATACAGCACCGCACCACCTTAAATAAACTCGTTAAACGACCACAAATTCATGTCACAGATCTTTCAAGAATAAGCGAGGAAACAGCCAATTACTTTGGACAATATGAGCAAACCATTCTAGAGCAAGCGGATATTCATATCAAGTATGAAGACTACATCGATAAGGAAGAAAAGCTTGCAGAGAAAATGATCGAGCTAGAAGATCTCAAAATTCGTGATGACATGAACTTCGATCAAATAAAGGCACTATCATCCGAAGGTCGAGAAAAACTCAAAAAGTTGAGACCAAAGACCATCGGCCAAGCCTCAAGGATCAGTGGAATCACACCCGCAGATATATCCATATTAATGGTCTTCATGGGGAGGTAATGGAAAAGTTAACGAACTGTCCGATTTGTCTACATACCTCACTTCAGAACAGTAAAGAGGTCATAGATCATTTTGGTAATGGTGAATTATTTCATCTCGATCTCTGCACTCATTGCCAAACCCTTATCACAAACCCACGACCAACCCAGAAAGACATTGGTGCTTATTACCAGACCAATAGTTATGTTTCTCACGGTGACTCAAAAGGCAAACTATTTGATGCCATATACAGCAATGTTCAAAAGAGCAACCTCCGCTATAAAAAGAAGCTGATTGAAAAATATACCGAAGAAAAGTCATTATTAGATTACGGATGCGGAGCAGGTGCCTTCTTAACCTATATGAAAAAACAGGGCTATCACGTGCAAGGAGTCGAGCCTGATACAACAGCCAGACACCTAGCCTCAGCAAAACTTACAGTCCATCCAGATCTCACTAATATTCGCTCAGAGACATTTGATGTCATTACCCTTTATCATGTTCTCGAACATGTACATCAACTCGATGAACTTATGAATAACCTCAAACGAATGCTTCATACAAATGGCACATTACACATTGCCCTGCCCAACTACCGATCAGCCGATGCACAACATTACCAGAATCACTGGGCCGGCTATGACGTACCACGACACCTTTACCATCTTAACCAAAAAGGAGTTCAAGCATTAGCCAAACGCAATGAGCTCAAGATCTCAGCTATTTATCCATTAAAATTTGATAGCTACTATGTCAGTCTTCTATCAGAACAATATAAAAAATCTAGATTTGCACCAATCAAAGCATTCTGGCACGGATATCGCTCTAACTTAAAAGCTAAAAGCACAGGAGAATTCAGTAGTCTTATTTATATTCTAAATCATTGATAATCAAGTATTTAACATATTTTATCCTCCTTCTTTTTATCGCAACTTCATGTGCGCGAATTAGCTCGCCCACAGGGGGACCAGAAGATGAGGAGCCGCCAGCATTGATCAGTTCAGTACCTGAAAACGGTCAAACCAATTACAAAGGAGAAACAGTGCTTTTGGTGTTTGACGAAATTGTATCTACAAACCAGATAGAATCGGATCTTATTATTACTCCTCGACCAGGGGGAACATTCAGAACCCGAAACAACCGAAACTCCGTTCAACTCACATTTACAGAACCATTCGCGGATAGCACTACTTATACCTTTAGCTTTGCCCAAACTATCCAAGATGTCACAGCAAGAAACCCTGCGGAGAACCTCACACTCAGTTTTTCAACTGGCGATTATCTAGATTCCCTCTCTATCTCGGGCCAAATTCTAAACCTATATGATCAACTGCCAGCTGAGGCCATTACACTCTC
>CBFHYE010000006.1:0-21610 GCA_965659985.1 Roseivirga sp.
CTCTTTTTAATGAATTCGGTCAAGTCTTTGCCTTCCAACAATCCTTGTGATAGCAAGGCCAGGTCAAATGCCTGCTTGGCAATGCCTTTCTGTCCATCTTCTCCATCAGCCTTTAAGATCTTATCGGCTAATGGGTGATTACCATTGACAGAGACATCATAGTTGTCAGGCATGGAACCAAACATATTGAATCCGCCTCCACCACCTGTGGCTTGCATTTCCTTCATTCTTCTCATGAACTCAGGCATGGTTACTGTTACAGGGGCATCTGATGGAGAAAGTGCTTCGATGTTCACCGTGTAGTTCTTGCTATCGATGGCGCCTTCAAAAATGCCTTTAAGGCTTTCCTTTTGCTCATCAGACAATACCAGTTCTTGCTTCTCTTCTTTCTCGATCAACTTGTTCAAATTGTCAGCATCGACACGTTTGATCTGCGTTTTCTCCAACTTCTGCTCCATGTGATTGATGAAGTGAGAATCGATCGGTGAATCGAAGACCAAAACATCATAACCCTTATCAGTGGCAGCTTGGATAAAGCTGTCTTGGAATGATGGATTTGAAGCATATAACCAAATCTTATTGCCATCCTTATCGGTCTGGTTGGTTTCAATATGCTTGGCGTATTCATCGAGAGTGAATGCTTTGTCCTCTGTGTTTTTAACCAAGGTGTAGTCCTTCGCTTTTTCGTAGAATTTCTCCTCAGAGATCATTCCATACTTCACAAAAAGACCAATATCGTTCCATTTGCTTTCGTAAGATTCTCTTTCCTTTTTGAAGAGTTCACCCAGCTTGTCCGCTACTTTTTTGGTGATGTAGGTATTGATCTTCTTCACTGCTCCATCAGACTGCAAATAAGATCTCGACACGTTCAATGGAATATCTGGTGAATCAATGACACCGTGTAGTAACATCAAGAACTCAGGTACCACATCTTTTACTTCATCCGTAATAAATACCTGACGCGAATACAATTGGATCTTGTTCTTCTGCATCTCGAAATCGTTCTTCAATTTCGGGAAGTATAGGATACCTGTAAGTTCGAATGGATAATCTACATTCAAGTGGATCCAGAACAATGGATCTTCAGCGAATGGATATAGCTCTTTGTAGAATTTAAGGTAGTCTTCATCAGTCAGGTCCGAAGGAGATTTGGTCCAAATCGGGTCCGTATTGTTGATAATGTTGTCCTTCTTAACGGTCTTGTATTTTGGCTTTCCGTCTTTGTCTTCACCATCTTTTACTTGTTCGTCTTTCTCACCGAACTTTACTTCAACGGGTAAGAATTTGGCATATTTATCTAGAATGCCTTGAACTCTGAAATCGTCAAGGAATTCTTCAGAATCCTCGTTGATGTGGAGGGTGATAGTTGTACCCCTTTTCTTTCTTTTGCCTGCTTTGATCTCAAATTCGGTTGAACCATCACAGATCCATTTTGCTGGCTCAGCTCCTTCTTGATATGACAGCGAATCGATCTCCACTTTTCCTGCCACCATAAAGGCTGAATAAAAACCCAATCCAAATTTACCAATGATGTCTTTAGCATCTCCAGCATCCTTAAATTTCTCAACGAATTCTGTTGCACCCGAGAAGGCGATCTGGTTGATGTATTTTTTGATCTCTTCAGCGGTCATACCGATACCGGCATCGCTGATCGTGATCGTCTTTTTCTTTTTGTTCACGCTTACTTCAACGCGTGTTTCTCCTAAATCTCCGCTGTATTCTCCCAAAGCCGCAAGTCGCTTCATTTTTTGTGTAGCATCAACAGCATTGGATACCAATTCTCTTAGGAAAATTTCATGATCGGAGTAGAGGAACTTCTTAATGATCGGAAATATATTCTCGGTGTGAATCGAGATTGTGCCTTTTTCTTGCATAACGATTGTTAGTTTAATGAACCGTGAGCCCCAAGGTCAAATGCCATACCAAGGCAAAAAGCGTGACATTTTGGCAAACCCATGGCCAGCCATGGCTCTTTTACAATAGACAATGTGACATTTTGGAGGTTTCCGGTAAAAGTGGCGATTGTAAGAGGTAGGGTAATTGGTATTTAGATTGTTTAACAACATATATCTCAAAAAAGAGGTTTAAGTGTTAAATTTGCGCAAAGATTGAAGAAGATATGAAGAAGGTAGTTTTGGCATTGCTGTTTTTAGCTGTGGTTTTTTCTTGTGATAATCCGGAGCCTTATGATCAAGAATTACAATTGATCAGAGATACGAATTTGATTGATGCATTCTTAGATGAGAATGGCATTACGGCACAGACTGACCCATCGGGCATACGTTATGTGATCAATGAAAATGGTAATGGAAAAAAAGCCATAGCTCCGAATATTGTAGCCGTGAATTATGCCTTATATCGTTTTACAGGTGATATCGTAGATACAAACATTCTTGATGTAGCAAGAACTGAGAATATATATGATCCGATGAGAACATACGGACCTTTTCCTTTTCAAATCGGTTCTGGAACTGTAATACCAGGTTTTGAGATCGCATGTCAGATCTTATCAGAAGGAGGGAAAGGCGACTTTTATATTCCTTCGGTACTAGGTTATAGAAACATTGGTTCTGGAAGTATTGGTCCCAATGAAAATCTATACTTTCAAATAGAATTAGTCGAAGTAGACGTTCAAGTAGACTAGACGATTAAAGATTGATAAAAAAAAGCCTCTTCATCTGAAGAGGCTTTTTTGTTTACCTGAGTCGGTCAACTGATTTGACCAGTTTTTCATCTTTTCTTATGAATCTGTTGGCCAGAATGTTCAAGACCATGGCAACTGCCGGTAGATAAAAGCCTGTTGTTATACTGCCTTGTCCCTCGAGCAAAGGCTCATTCTCATATATGGTATAAAAACTAATGCCCAAGGTTGCCGCCATAATAAGCGCATTAAGGGCGCCCAGTTTCATTTGTGTCAATCTGTTTTTAAACGAAAAAATGGAGATAAAGGCAATTATCGCTGCGGTGAATGCTAATGCGCCTATATACCACATGGATTCTGAGCTGATTACTGTGTCGTCTGTGGTGTCATCAAGTGTACCATTGGTGTCTATTAGTTCTAATTTAAAACCAGACAATAATCTAAGTTGGTCATTCTCTCTATCTAGTTCACCCCAAATATTGGTAAAAGGCATGGTTGCCATAGCAACCGCGATTATCAATAATAATACAGTCTGAATTCTCTGGATCATTTTCTTCTCATTTTTCGGATTGCAAATATACTAAGCCTTGTTAGCTAATGAAGCGTTTCTTTTAACAAGTGAAAATCAACTATATCTCTAATTCAATTTCAGAGTATGAATAATCATTTTTGTAATCAATGGTTCTGTTAACTTTGAAGCTTCATTTGGCATGAGGTACTTTCTAGATATAGCTTATAAGGGAACCAACTACCATGGCTGGCAGATTCAGCCGAACGCTCACACCGTTCAAGCAGAGATAGAATCTGCGTTAGAAAAACTGTTTAGAAAAAAGGTAGGATTAACGGCTAGTGGCAGAACAGATACGGGCGTCCATGCCAATCAACAGATCGCTCATTTTGATGCTGACAATGCGAACAGTCCGGAGAAAATTACTTACCGACTCAATGCTATTTTGCCCAATGATGTCGTGATCAAAGGATGCAAATTGGTTAAAGATGATGCGCACGCGAGGTTTGATGCAACCGAAAGGGCATACGTGTACAGAATCAAGACAGCAAGAGATCCTTTTGGTCAGAATGAGTGGTTATACGTACCCTATGCGCTCGATCTAGATAAAATGAATGCCGCAGCTGAAACATTATTGGGGCAACAAGACTTTGAAAGTTTTAGTCGTGTAAAAACGGAGGTCAATCATTTTATTTGCGACCTTCGTTCGGCCTATTGGGAACCAAAAAAGGATGAACTCGTTTTTCATGTTCATGCCGATCGTTTTTTGAGAGGAATGATACGGGCCTTAGTTGGAACGCTGCTAGAAGTAGGTCGTGGTAAACTTAGTATAGAGGAGTTTGTTGCTATTCGCGAGGCTAAGAACAGGCAGAAAGCAGGTAAAGCAGCTTCACCTGATGGACTTTATTTAAATAGCGTGAAATACGCTGAAGAAATATACTTGTAGTTGGAACAGGAGAAAACAAAAGTAAAAACCGGAAATGTTGTTGACTTTCAGGTACTGAAAAGACTCTTCAGGTTTGCTAAACCTTACATGAAGCAGTTTTACTTCTTGGTATTTCTTACCCTTTTCTTGGCTGTTTTAATGCCCATAAGGCCGGTGATCGTTCAAAAAGCGATTGATGGCTATGTTCCGGCTGGTGATTATCCTGGCTTGGTATTCATGATGGGAATTCTGGTCGTTCACCTTATTATTTTGGCCATAGCTCAGTATTCACACACCTATTTATCAGGCTGGTTTGGTCAAGTCATCATTAGAGACATCAGAACTCAGCTCTATCAACATCTCATTAAGCTTAAGCTCAAGTTTTTTGATAAAACCCCCATAGGTCGCTTGGTTACTCGAAATGTCTCTGATATTGAAACCTTGGCCAACGTCTTTTCTGAAGGCTTAGCCGCCCTAATTGGCGATCTCTTACAACTGGTTTTCTTAACCGGTTTCATGCTATATATCGATTGGAAATTGACTCTTGTGAGTTTATCCACTTTGCCCTTGTTGATCTTTAGTACCTATATATTCAAAGAAAAGATCAAGGTTACTTTCAATCAGGTAAGAAATGCAGTTTCTAACCTTAATGCCTTTGTGCAAGAGCATGTAACAGGCATGAACATCGTTCAGATCTTTAATGCAGAAAATCGAGAGTATACAAAGTTTAAAAAGATCAATGCCGAACACCGAAAAGCACATATTAGATCAGTGCTTTATTATGCAATATACTTTCCGGTGGCGGAGATCATTCAGGCAATAGCCATTGGAATGGCGGTGTGGTATGGAGCGAGAGGGATCTTGATCGATTCGGGCGAAGGACCTGGTACTATTATCGCCTTTATTATGTACATCCAAATGTTCTTTAGACCCATTCGGATGATAGCCGATCGATTCAATACGCTTCAAATGGGTATTGTGAGCTCTAATAGAATCTTCGATCTTCTAGACAATGAAGAACACATCGATAATGACGGAAATCACGCTCCAGAAGAGATCAAGGGCAATGTCAATTTTGAAAATGTTTGGTTTGCCTACAAGGAGGAGAACTATGTCTTAAAGGATATCAATTTTCAGGTAAAAGAAGGGGAGACGGTGGCTTTGGTGGGAGCTACAGGAGCTGGAAAATCATCAGTGATCAACCTGCTTTCAAGATTCTATGACATTAACAAAGGAAATATCACAGTTGATGGACACAACATTAAAGAGTTCGAGCTTGATGCTTTGAGAAAAAATATTGGAGTAGTACTTCAAGATGTCTTCTTGTTCTCCGATACCATTCGTTATAACATCACTTTAGGTAATCCAGATATTTCAGATGACAAGATCGATGAAGCGGCTAAATTAGTTGGGGCGAAAAAATTCATAGACCGGCTTCCTGGTGGTTATGATTATAATGTCATGGAACGTGGGTCAACGCTTAGTGTTGGTCAGCGCCAATTGATCTCTTTTGTAAGGGCAATGGTCTACAATCCAAAGATCATCGTGCTAGACGAAGCCACTTCTTCTGTTGATTCAGAGACGGAAACTTTGATTCAAAATGCTATTGAGGTGATGATGAAAGGGAGAACATCTATTGTGATCGCACATAGATTATCAACCATTCAAAATGCCGATCGCATCATCGTTTTAGATAAAGGAGAGGTGAAAGAAATTGGTACACACAAAGAGTTGTTGGCACTAGAGGGCTTCTATGCCAACTTACATCAAATGCAATTCAATGAAGTCGCGGTTTAATTATGAGTAATAAGAAATTAATAGGTATCACTGCACTTATCACCCTAGTCATTGTGGGTGTGCTTTATGTTTATTTTGGTGGGTTGAACAAAGTAGAATACACTGTTGAGAATGTTTCAGATTATAATCTTGTAGGTAGACATTTTCAAGGAAAACCAGATAGCGAAGAGGTAGAGGCCCTGTTTTTTGAAGCGAGAAGCCTCGTAACACAGGGGAGGCTCGAAGGTATCCTTACGCTAGTACATTACAATGACACAACTCTAGCAGAAGAGGAGGTTAAGTTATTTATTGGTGTTTTGTTAAATGAAGGGTTAGATGTTTTACCAACAGATTATGACCGTTTGACCATACCTGCGAGAAGAGCGATGAGGGCAACAATTGAGGCGCATAATGTTGTCATGCCTAGTCCTCAGACCATAGAACAAACCATGAGAGAAAAAGCTGAAGAATATAGCGTGATGCTTCAGGATTTCACAATCGAACAGTACTTGGGAGAACGTGAATTGCTAATTGATATGCCAGCGAGGTAGTATTTGATTCGTAGCCTCTAAGATTTAGTCCATTCCCAAACACTATCCACTAAACACTATTCTACATCTTCTTCTTGTTGGAGTTGTTTTTCGTAAAGCTCTTTGTAAACGCCATTCTGAGCCAACAAAGATTCATTTGTACCTTGTTCAATAATTTCTCCATCATCAAGCACAATGATCTTGTCTGCCAATTTAGCGGAAGACACCCGGTGGGAAATAATGACTGAGGTACGTCCTTTCATGATGCGGGCTAGGCTATTGAGTATCGTGTTTTCGGTATTGGTATCAACCGCGCTTAGGGCATCATCAAGAATTAAGATCTTAGGATTTCTCACAATAGCACGAGCGATAGATGCGCGTTGTTTCTGCCCACCAGAAAGGGTGATGCCTCGCTCCCCAAGCATGGTTTCAAAGCCATCAGGGAAGTCTGCTATGTTTTCGAATAAGTCTGCATCTTTTGCAGCTTGAATAACATCTTCCTCGCTGATCTTGTCTCCACCAAAAGAGATGTTATTGGCAATTGAATCAGAGAACAGAAAAACATCTTGCGGTACATAGCCCATTTGCGACCGAAGACTTGAGATGTCATAAGCAGCAATTTCTCTATTATCCACATGGACCTCTCCAGAGGTGCTATCGTAAAGCCTCAGTATCAAGTTGGCAATTGTGCTTTTTCCTGAGCCTGTAGTTCCGATAACCGCGATAGATTCCCCGGGATTGACCTCAAACGAAATGTTTTTCAACGCTTTTATCCCCGAGTCAGGGTAAGTGAAACTCACATTTTCGAATACCAATTTACCCGCTATTTCTGTTTCTAAATTTTCGGTACTTGTGATGTGGTTCTTCTCTTGTAAGAATTGATTGATCCTTTTCTGAGAAGCAGCGGCTCGTTGAATGATACTCGTGATCCAACCCAATGCGGTCACCGGCCATGTCAACATATTTACATAGAGTACAAATTCGGCAATATTACCATAAGAGATCTCTCCATTGATCACTTTCGTACCGCCAATGTAAATGGTCAAAATTATACTCAGACCAATGAGGGCCATGATCAATGGGAAGAACAAGGCATTTACAAAAGTTAGTTTTAGTGATTTATCCTTGTACTCTTCACTTTGTCGAGTGAAGTGACGGGCAGAATCTGCTTCCCTTACAAAGGCTTTGATTACTCTTATTCCTGAAAAAGCTTCTTGCACATGTGTGGAAAGATCAGATAAGCTTTCTTGAATCTCCTCTGAGCGTTTATTAATAATGTTATTCACCAAGTAAATACTTACGGAAAGTATTGGTAATGGCAACAAGGCATAAAAAGTCAATTCCACATTCACCCTAAGCATTTCGTAAATCACCATTGGGAACAGAATCAAAAGGTTGATACCGTACATAATACCCGGGCCCAAGTACATTCTCACACGATTGACGTCCTCAGAAATACGGTTCATAAGGTCACCGGTGTTATTTCTTCGATAAAAGCTAAGGGGCAGGGATTGGTATTGTTCGTATATCTCATTCTTCAAGTCATATTCGACTTTTCGAGACATCACAATAATGGTTTGTCTAACTAAAAACAGAAAGAAGCCTCTCAAGAGTGCCATCACGATCATGATCGCTCCGATGATCAGAATGCCAATTTGAAACTCATCAAAAAGTGTAGAACTCAAACTACTTCCCTCAAAAGAGCGATAAAGGCCAAAACTTTCGATCACATAGTCAAGCGCATAGCGCACAATGCGTGCAGGCCAAACGGCAAAGTAATTGGAAACGGCCAAAAAGATGATCCCAAGGATCAATAGCGTTTTGTACTTGACCAAGTACTTATTTAAGTGACTAAGTTCTTTCACGATCTATCAAACAGCATCTGTTAGTGATTGGTTGCCCTTCGCCCTATATTCTTTAGAATATATGGTTGAATTAATTACATTTGCGCCCGAGGAAAAGCCCCTTCTATCATGCTGAAGGGCAAAAGTAAAGGAAACTGACGAAATAGAATGGAAGGTATTCAAGAAATGGAAAAAGTCGGCAGCATTTCGGTTTTTTCAGAAGCAGCCAAGCTCGGTCATGAGCAGGTTGTTTATTGCCATGATGAGGCAACGGGTTTAAAAGCCATCATTGGCATACACAATACGGTTTTGGGCCCTGCTTTGGGCGGTACTCGGATGTGGAGTTACACTTCAGAAGAAGAGGCTGCCATTGATGTATTGAGGCTTTCCCGAGGAATGACTTATAAAGCAGCGGTTTCTGGTTTGAATCTTGGCGGTGGAAAAGCGGTCATTATTGGAGATCCCAAAAAATTAAAGAACGAAGCCTTCCTAAGAAGATTTGGGAAGTTTGTGAATAGCCTTGGTGGAAAATACATTACCGCAGAGGACATGAATATGAAAACGAGTGACATGCAATACATTGGAATGGAAACCAAGCATGTGACAGGGCTTCCAGTTGAAATGGGGGGAAGTGGAGATCCCTCCCCAGTGACAGCTTATGGTGTCTATATGGGAATGAAGGCTTCAGCGAAGAAAGGTTTTGGGTCCGATTCTCTTGAAGGAAAAAAGGTTTCTGTTCAAGGTGTTGGTCAAGTAGGAATGTATTTGGTTGAACACTTGACAAAAGAAGGTGCTCAGGTATTTATAACGGATATCAACGAAGAACGATTAAGGGAGATTTCGACTCGAACGGGAGCAAAAGTGGTAGGCAATGACGAGATCTATGATCTTGATGTTGACATTTATGCACCTTGCGCTATGGGCGCGACCTTAAATGATGGCACTTTAGACCGTATCAAAGCACCAGTTATCTGTGGAGGTGCAAATAATCAATTGGCGGATGAGATCGTTCACGGAGAAAGAATTATGAAAGAGGGTAAGGTTTATGCACCTGACTTCGTTGTAAATGCGGGTGGTATAATCAACATTTCTTCAGAACTAACAGGAAATTACAACAAAGATTTGGCACTTTCGTGGACAGAAAAGGTATATGACACCACTTTGAGCATTCTTAATTTGGCGGAAAAAGAGCAAATACCAACCCAAAATGCGGCAATGAGAATTGCCGAAAAACGAATTGAAGATGTAGGTAGAGTTAAGCTCTCCTTCTAAATTTATATCCCTTATCTAGGAAAATAGCTGAGGGACTTTTTACTTTACTGATACACTAGCTAGCAAAATGCTCAACAGAAGATCTTTGAGAGTCAAGGCCATGCAGTCTCTGTTTGCCTATTATCAATGCAGAGAAGCAAATTTCAATCTTGGATTGTCTGAGATAGAAGCGAAATTTACGCCTGACCTCAATTCAATGGAACCGCAGGATAAAGAGCAATTAAAAGCTGATCGCAAGCATGCGAAAAGTCTTTTTGCCAACCGGGTTCAATCCATTCCTTTACCAGAAAACTTTGAGCCGACTGCTGAAGCAGAAAGGGCTGCTCAATTGGGTTACAAGGATTTTTTAGAAAATTCCAAAAAGGATAAAGAGCGTTTGAGAAAGGCCATGCTACTGGATGCAGAGTCGCTTAACGATTATTTTTTGTGGAGCATTGGCTTACTTGTGGCATGGAGCGATCTGAGTAAGATAGAAGCCGATAAGAAATCAAAGATCTCACCAGAAAAACTGCAAACAGGAGATTATAACCTTTCCAAAAATCAGGTCATCGATTATTTCCGTAAAGCTTCTAAGTTTCAGGTGGCCGCGGTAAAGAAAGATATTGATTGGGCCAACGAAGAGGATACGCTTAAAATGTGGTTTAAGGATGTGCTCAAGAGAGATGAAGAGTTTGCAGTTTACCGAAGAACGGCAAATCCAGATTTTGAAGCTGATAAAGCACTGGTTGAGCATTTGGTAAAGCAGATCGTTTTCAAAGCAGATACTGTTTTGTCATTTTTCGAAGAAAGAGACATTCGTTGGGTTGAAAACAAATCTATCATCCGGAGTTTGGTATCAAGAACGATCAGAGACATAGAGGAGGGTGATGAGCCCAAGGCTTTTGATATGCCTGATTTCTCGAATAATTGGGAAGAGGACAAAGAATTCTTTGAAAGGATTTATGACTCTTGCTTAGAACATGACGAAGAATACAGTGAGATCATTTCCGCGAAAACGAAGAATTGGGAAATTGATAGACTCGCAGTTACTGATCAGATCATATTGAAAATGGCAATATCAGAAATGCTGAATTTTGGGAGTATACCCGTTAAGGTCACCATAAATGAGTATATTGAGCTCTCGAAAAACTACAGTACACCAAAGAGCAAGCAATTTGTGAATGGTATTTTGGATGTAGTGTCAAGCGAATTCAAAAAAGAAGGACGTTTGAAGAAAACAGGAAGAGGACTTTTAGACAATAAGTAAATGAACAAAGGAACGAGCAGTGCTTTCGCTTTCTTACTAGGTGCCGCTGCAGGTGCTATTGTAGGTATACTTTATGCCCCAGATAAAGGCGCAAACACAAGAGATAAACTTTCTTATCAATTAGATAAGTATAAAAAACAACTAGAAACCTTATTAGAAGATTTGATCAACGGAAAAGTTGAGGTCTCTTCTATGGCTAAAGAAGAAGGCGAAAAAGTGGTCAATGCGGCCAAAGAAAAAGCAGAACAACTTCTACATGATGTAGATGATCTAATAGGACAAATCAAATCAACAGAAACAGATTAAATTTACAGGCATGAAAACAAAGCTAACACTTATGAGTGCATTGGCAGCAGTACTCCTTTTGGGGTCATGCGGCAATGCGGACATGGAGAAAAGAATGGCTAACCTTGAAAGAAGGGTTAACCAAATCGAAAATGGTAATGTGGTGAGAAACACACAGACACCTACAAGTACTCCATCTGCTCAAGCTATCGAAACAAATGTTGCAGCGAACGCAGCATTTAAGTGGGACAACACGCTTCATAACTTTGGAACAATAGCCCAGGGCGAAATTGTGAATTATACTTTCAAATTCACTAATGTAGGAACTGAGGATCTTATGATCAGAAGTACTTCTGCTTCTTGTGGATGTACAGTACCACAGCATACGAAAGAGGCTGTTCCTCCAGGAGGCACAGGTGAGATCGTAGTGAGATTCGACAGTAAAGGAAAGAATGGTCAGCAAAACCCTGTGATCACAGTTGTTGCAAATACTAATCCTGCTCAGACAAGATTGAGCTTGAGAGGTTTTGTTCAAGTGAACAGTGAGCCTAGGCCATAATTAGTCTATGATATTTGATATAGTACTTCAGTCTCAGCCACAAGGTGGCGGGTGGGTGTCCCAACTTTTATTATTTGGTGGGATTGCCTTAGTGTTCTACTTCTTTATGATCAGACCTCAGCAGAAAAAGCAGAAGGATCAAAAGAATTTTATCAATGAGATCAAAAAGGGTGATACTATTGTAACCATTGGTGGTATGCATGGTAAGGTGTTATCTCAAGACGAGGAAACCGTTACGCTCGAAGTTGATAAAGGCACTAAGTTGACTTTTGAAAAAACAGCGATTTCACTTGAGGCTAGCAAAAAGAAAGCTGATAAAGCCAAAAGCTAAGTGAATGCTGAAGAGCTAATAGAGCGATTGAAAAAGTCTTTCTCTGCACCAAGCAAGAAAGATGAAAAGATAAAGGTGGTATTGATATGCATAGTCATATCGACCACCTTTTGGTTTTTTAATGCGCTGAACCAAGACGATTATACCTCCCAGATCAGCTACCCGGTAGAATGGATATATGATCAAGAAAACTATATAGCCGTAGGTGATCTCCCTTCTCGAGTCGCTCTTGAGGTCAATGGTGGAGGATGGGATCTGATGACACGATTTTTTGGATTTAATATGAATCCAGTGGCCATTGAGTTAGAAGAGCCGTCAGCGTCTAAATATGTTCTTACTTCACAACTAAGAGGTGATCTCAGTAGAAGTTTAGATCCTGTTTCCGTTAATTTTCTCATTCAGGATTCGCTCAACTATAATATCCAACCTAAGGTTGCTCGTAAATTAAAACTTGTCTTTAATGATGCTGAGCTAGATTTTGATTCTGACTATAAACTCAATGGTGAATATCAATTGACTCCTGATTCTCTTGAGGTTGTTGGGCCTCAAAGTTTAGTGTATCAATTACCAAATGCCATAGAGGTCTCTGCTGAAGTTAGTGATATTGATGGTGATCGTTCATTGGAGATCGATGCGCCTGAGTTGCCTGATATGATCAGCGCTTCCGTGGAGAACCTCCGCTTAAGTTTTGAGGTGATGCGTTTCATTCCTATAAACGAAAGGAAGTTAGTCGAATTGGTGAACTTGCCCGATACTACTTGGGTGGCCCTTCCATCAGAAATTTCAATTGACTACAAAATAGGTGAATCGCAATTCGATGTTACTGACTCTAGTCGAATCCGTATAGTAGCCGATTATAATCGTATGAACAGGCAAGATTCATCCATAACTTTAGAAGTGATTCAAGGACGCGATCTTATCCAAAACATTCAACTTTCTTCGGAAAGCATCAAGTTGATCAAGCGATGAAAAAGCCGCTTAAAATAGGCGTTACTGGTGGAATTGGATCTGGTAAGTCGCTGGTTTGTAAGCTTTTTACCTTGATGGGAGTTCCGGTTTATTATGCCGATGACCGAGCTAAAGCGATACTTCTAGAGAATGCTTCAGTGCGAGAGAAAATTATTCAACTTTTTGGTGAGAAGAGCTACGAGAACGGCCAAGTCAACAGAGCTTATCTGGCTGAATGTGTCTTTAATGACGAAGAAAAATTAAAACAAATGAATGCCGTGGTTCATCCTGCGGTGGCTGATGATTTTGATTTATTCGTACAAAACCATCATCAACATAGTCTCATCCTAAAGGAGGCTGCTTTGCTCTTCGAAACTGGGTCCTTTAGATCTCTCGATAAAAACATTGCTGTTTTAGCCGATAAGGAGGTACGAACGAGAAGGGTGTTATTAAGAGATGTGCAAAGGAGCGAAGAGCAGATAGAGCAGATCATGTCTAAACAAACAACAGATGCACAACGTAGAAAACATGCGGATATCCTAGTCTTCAATAATGGAGATCAACTATTGATTCCACAGGTAATGGAGATTTATAAAGAGCTTAGAAAGCTAGCTGGCAATTGAAGGAATACTGATCTGATCCGCATAGAACTTCATTCGGCTGTGGGCAAAATCAAGTGGTGAGATCTTCTCGATCATGTCCTGTTTATGATTGAAAAACACCTCTACATATTCATTATGAATTAAATAGAGGTTGACCTTATAGCCATAATAGCGAATGGCAACTACAAACGTTCCCTGTAGATAAAGTGATTTGATCTGCTGATCTATTGACGATGCCAAGAACGCTTTAAACTCCTTTTGCATGTCATAATTTAGAAAAATAAGGTCAATTAAGAATGCAGTACGTGGTAAAAATGCTTCTTGTAAGGACTCGGGATTTTGTATGCGAAGATATATTGCCCCTTACCTTCATAATGATGATAAGGTGATTTGAAAACAAAGGGATACTTACAAAGACTGGAAAGTGTGTTAACAGCTTCCTTAAATGAATCTAGTCTCCAAGATTTTAGATGCTTGCATTCTAGATCTTTCATGACTTTTGCCTGAATTTCTAGGATTTCCTCACCACTTGCCAAGCCGACACGCCAAATTGTACCCTCTTTGTCTAGAATGGTGTTCGTATCTATCCAGGATTTTACTTGCCTTAAAATGCTTGAGTCTTTGGGGGTTTGATTCATTAAATGTTGAGCTACGCTGATTGTCTTCATTTATTCTTAATGCTGTAAATAGTCTGTAATATCGATTTGGAAAGATTGGAATAAAATAAAATGGCTTGGAATTCAAAGGTTTTGGAGTGCTTAGTTCATTGATTGTTTCTATAGGCCGGTTATAATGCGTCTAAATACCCACACGGAGGTATTGTAGGCATTGGCTTTAAGTGCTAACTAGTTAAAGATTTATAAACATGGAGCATAAAGCAGTCAAATCACAAATGGATGTTAGTCATCGCAAAAAGAAAGGCAAAAATGTTCTGTTGTTCAGGAATTTGCAGTTGAACTGTTTTCAAGAAAAGGAGATCAAGAAAGGGAGAGATCTGCGTTTCGAGAATTGCACATTGAATGAACTAGCGCTTAAGAGTGTAGAGCTTAAGACAATTGAAATCATCAATTGTGAGATTCAAACGCTTTGCTTGGACTCCCTGAAGAGCCTTTCTGTACTTCGTATAGTGAATTGTAAGATCAATCAATTGGCATTGATTAAAAATGATGGGTTCGACAATATTGAGTTGTGTGGAGTGCAGATCAAAGAAGGGAAGTTGCTTCAAAATCATGGTGCCGCAAACTCAAGCATATCGTTAGATATTGAAACCACTCGAATGAATAAATTGAATGTCATGTACAACTATGCTTCGAGTTTCGATCTAACGGTTTCGGGTAAAATGAGATCGCTCCATTTAAGAAGAAATAATTTCGATCATATAGAATTCAATAATAGTAGCTCACCTCATACTAAAATTGAGGTGAGGAGTGCTTAGTCGGTTTGTTAGTTTAGATTAGTAAAAGTTAGCCCTCAGGAATGAGGGCTTTTTTTGTGCACAAAAAAAGCCAGTTACAATAGTAACTGGCTTTATCTAGGGGTGGAAGACCGGACTCGAACCGGCGACCTCCTGAACCACAATCAGGCGTTCTAACCAACTGAACTACAACCACCATTTAAACACTTTACGTGTTTGGGTCTGCAAAGGTAAATCAATGACTTGAATTTGCAAACATCTCTTTTGAGATTCTTACCTATCGAACGAAAGTCGTTTACCCAAGATCTCATCATTTAATTTGCCATCTGCATAGGCATGATGACCCGAAACAAATGTGTGAACAACTTTAGATTTAAACTGGTGTCCTTCGAATGGCGACCAGCCACATTTATAAAGCAAGTTCTCCTTGTTCACTTCCCATGAATCATTAAGGTTAACAAGTGCTAGATCCGCAAAATAACCTTCTTTAATATAGCCTCTACCTTCGATCTCGAAAAGGTCTGCAACAGCATGTGCTGATTTTTCTGCGATCTTTTCTAAACTGAAAACACCATCGTGATAAAGATCAAGTAGTGCAGGTAATTGATGTTGCACCAATGGTCCACCTGAAGGTGCCGAAAAATAGGAGTTCTGCTTTTCTTCAAGGGTATGAGGGGCATGATCAGTTGCTAAAACATCGATTCTATTATCATTTACTGCTTTTCTAATCTCTTCACGGTCGGCAGCCGTTTTAACGGCAGGGTTCCACTTGATGAATGTGCCCTTTTCTGCATAGTCATTGTCCGCAAACCACAGATGATGAACACATGCTTCTGATGTAATCTTCTTGTCCTTTAGGGCAATTGTATTGTCAAATAAGTGCGTTTCTTTACCAGTGCTTATATGCAAGATATGAAGTCTGGCACCAGTACTTTTGGCTAATTCTACGGCTGCGCTTGAAGAAGCGTAACAGGCCTCTTCATTTCGAATGATGGGATGCATGGCGATAGGTACATTTTCCCCATATTTTTCTCTGGCCAATTCTGTGTTTCTCCTGATTACCTCTTCAGATTCGCAATGGGTGGCAATGATCGTTGGAGAGTTTTTGAAAATGCCTTCTAATGTTCTTTGATTGTCAACCAACATATTACCAGTTGACGAACCCATAAAGACCTTAACACCACAAATACGCTTTGGATCAGTTTTAAGTACTTCATCAATGTTGTCATTAGATGCTCCCATGAAGAAGCTATAGTTAGCCAGACTGACTTGAGCAGCTCTATCATACTTCTGCTGAAGCAGCTCTTGAGTCAGTGTATTGGGGACTGTATTCGGCATTTCCATAAAGGAAGTGATGCCACCAGCAACCGCAGCACGAGATTCAGTAAAGATCTCAGCTTTGTGGGTAAGGCCGGGCTCTCTAAAATGAACTTGGTCATCTATTAGACCGGGGAAAATATGTAGGCCTTTAGCATCTATTACTTTGTCAGCTTTTTGATGTTGCAGGTCGTTGCCTATTTTGCTGATTTTGTCATCTTCTATTAAAAGATCCTTCTCTTCAACTTTTTGTTCGTTGACTACTTTACCATTTACTATGAGTACTCTTGCCATAAGATTTTATTTTGTGGTGGGTTTCGCGTAATTGCAATACAAATCAAATAAGGAATCGGTCAAAAATGGCAGAAAAGGTAGAAAAATTTGATAAACTCAAGCTCAATCGGCAAATTTTGAATGCCATTGATGACCTAGGCTTCACTCAACCGACTGAAATTCAGCAAAAGGCCATTCCTTTAGCACTTGCAGGGCATGACTTACTGGGTATCGCTCAGACAGGTACAGGTAAGACTTTGGCGTTCGTGGCTCCGTTGATCATGAAGCTTAAATATGCTCAGGGTGACGATCCACGCGCATTGATCCTAGCACCCACAAGAGAATTGATCATCCAGATCCATGAACATTTTGAGAAGCTTTCAACCTATACAGATCTTCGTATTCAAGCGATTTATGGAGGGCTTGGACCCAAGCAGCAAATAGAAGCTTTGGAAACTGGCGTTGATGTTATCGTCAGCACACCTGGTCGCTTTTTGGATCTTTATAAGAAAGGCGCTTTCATAACAAAGCAGATCAAGACTATGGTCTTGGATGAGGCGGATAAAATGATGGATATGGGCTTTATGCCGCAGATCAGGAATATCTTAGAAATCGTGCCTGTCAAGCGTCAGAATCTGCTCTTCTCAGCCACTATGGCCGATAAGGTTATAGAGTTGACGCATGAATTCTTGGAGTTTCCGGAAAGGGTAGAGGTGGCGCCACAAGCTTCCGTGTCTGATACCATCGAACAAAGACTTTATCTAGTCCCCAACTTCAAAACAAAACTCAATCTACTCAGACATTTTCTGAAGGAGGCGAGCTTTAAGAGGGTGATCGTGTTTGTGAAAACGAAGACCAGTGCCAATGAAATAGGTCGTTTTCTTGAACGAAAAACAGAGGGAGGCATGCGCGTGATCCATGCGAATAAGGGTCAGAATTCCAGACTCAATGCTATTGAAGAGTTTAGAGAAGGAGATGTGCGAGTGCTGGTTTCTACAGATGTTACCTCTCGAGGAATGGATATCAGCATGGTTTCGCACGTGATCAATTTTGATCTACCGATCGTGTATGAAGACTATGTCCATCGGATCGGTAGAACGGGTAGAGCCAAGCAAGAAGGGGTAGCCATTACATTTGCGAATGAGTGGGAGGAAGTGCATATTCCAAGAATTGAAAAGATCATTAATCAGAAGATACCCGTATTTAATGTTCCTAAAGACGTATTGATTGAAAAAACGCCTTTCGAAGAACAACAGATCATTGCTAAAGCTTTAGATAATATGAAGCGAAAAGAAGACCCGACTTTTAAGGGAGCGTTTCATGAAAAGAAGAAAAAGTACACGGATTCTCCAAAGAAGAAAAAGCCAAGTTCAAAAAGACGGAGAAGGTAATATGCTTGTATTGAGCTTTTTACTAGATTAGTAATGTCAAAACTCAATACTTATGAAAATTTTATCAATTCTAGGCGCAGGCTGCCTACTCTTTACAACCTTACAAGTTTCAGCCCAAAACGATGGAAACTATCAACTAGATGAAGTCTATTCAATGGCTTCAGAGGGCACACTTTACCTAAGATCAGAAGATGCCAATGTTAGAATTACCGGAACGAATCGTTCAGATGCTAGAGTGATCATTGATAGATCTGAGGAGATCAAAGGTGCTTCTTCCAGAAAAAGATCCTTTGAAATGGAGATCGAAGAAAAATCAGGAGACCTTTACCTTACAGAGAAGAGTCGCTCATCTGGTTGGATGATGGGTTATTATCAATTGGATTACGACATCACCATTGAGTTGCCTATGAATGCTTCTTTAAAGATCGATGGAGAAGATGATGATTACCTCATCAAGTCGGTAAATGGGAGCATTCGCGTACAAACCGAGGACGGTGATGTAGAATTACTCAATTGCAATGGGGATGACTTTGAAATCGTACTTGAGGATGGTGATCTCCGTATGGACGGAGGTAATGGTTCCCTCTACGTGAATGTAGAAGACGGTGATGTGGACATGAGAAATGGAAGCTTTGAAGAAGTAGAGATCAGAACTGAAGATGGAGATGTGATCCTAGAGACAAAACTTATTGGCGAAGGTCTTTATGATATTGATGGGGATGATGCTACCATCGAATTTGTGGTATTAGCAGGTGGTGGTGATTTTGAGATTTCTAAAGATGATGCGAGAGTTTCAGCGTCAAAGGATTTTGAACTTGTAAGAGAAAGAGATTCAAGGGTCTCGTATAGTTTGGCTGGTGGTGCTGCAGATGTGCGCATCAGAACAAGTGATGGTAGGGTGCGACTTACCAAGAATTAGCGTTATTGGCGCATAAAAAAAGCTACCTGTCTGGGTAGCTTTTTTTATTTATATGAAGCCAGAATTATCTGCTTCCGTAGTCCATATCATCCTCCATATCAACAGGAGTTCTGTCGTTGCGGTTGGCTAAAAGCCAAGCTGTATGGAAAACTAACTGTGCTCTTTTCGCCATAACATCAAATGCAATCTTGTCTACTGTATCGGTAGATCTGTGGTAGTCAGCATGGGTTCCGTTAAAGTAGAAAATGATCGGAATGCCGCTTTTTGCGAAGTTATAATGGTCAGAACGGTAATAGAATCTGTTTCTATCATTTGGATCATCATATCTGTAATCAAGATCAATGTTGGTGTATGTAATGTTGGCATATTCAGAGATAATCTTCAAGTGACTAGAAAGCTTCTCTGAACCGATCACATATACATAGTCTCTGTTACCAGACTCTTCGTGCTCAGGATCAACTCTTCCGATCATATCGATATTCAAGTTGTTCACTGTGTTCTCAATTGGGAAGATCGGGTTGTCTGCATAGTAGGCTGAGCCTAATAGTCCTTTTTCTTCACCTGTTACGTTTAAGAATAAAATGCTTCTTCTTGGTCTGTTGCCCTCTTCAGCCGCTTGTGCAAAAGCTTCAGCAATTTCCATAACACCTGTAGTACCTGAACCATCATCGTCAGCACCATTGTTGATCACGGTGCCATCCTCATTCATGCCAATATGATCGTAGTGAGAAGAGATCACAAGAACCTCATCTTTAAGGTCAGTGCCTTCCAAATAAGCCATCATGTTCTCAGTTGATACCACTTTTTTGTTTTCTTCAATCTTAAATCTTACCGTTCTGTTTTTCACAGAAGAAGGCTCATCTAAGTTTTCTACTGAAGTGGACATCATTTCAGCAGCCATAGCTTTCGAAATGTAAAAAGTGATGTTCTCATTTTCAGGAGTTTCCTCAAAACGCAAACGACTCGTCATCATTGATCTTTTGAACCTTGGAAGTCTGCTGGCAAATTGCTCATCATCTGAACTAGCAATGAATACGGCTTTAACACCAGCTTCATTCATGTTGGCCATTACTTCTCGACCGCCACCCATAATGATGACGCCCATGTCTTTATAGGCAGAGAAATCAGTGTTCTCGTCAACTTCGCCTACATAAGCGGTAGTCAATTTCATTTCTTTGTCCATGTTAGCATAGCCGGCAAAGATGTAGCCATCGCCATTCATCTTCTTCCCTTTTGTCTTCACATAAACATTCTCCCAATTCGACTGATACATGTCAAATTTTTGACGATAAGTGCCGTCTACTGGTCCTTCCAGGCCGATTTTTTGATAAAAATCTTCTAAGAATTTAGAAGCTTTCTTTTGTCCTTCAGTTCCAGTTTCTCTTCCTTCAAATTCATCAGAAGCGAGTATAGATAGCTTGCTTCTCATGTCTTGAGGGGTGATCGTTTCGGCATATTTCACCGAAATATCTTGCTGTGCGATGAGCCCTACAGGTAGTAGTAAGGCAGCACAGATTATCGATTTAAATTTCCTCATTTTTAAAACAATTATGGGTTACATTCTTTTAGGCTCCAAAGCTAAAGATTATTTTGAAAGCTGCACGTTCAATTTCCTTAAGCGGGATGCTTTTTATCTCATAGAAGTAAGGAAATCAAGACATTGTGATTTACATTTGCAGCTTAGAAATGTGAGGGATTTATTACCATTAATTCAGCAGGTATGACGAAGATCGATCTACGAAAAACACAGAAGTTTGAAGACCGCCATAATGGTCCAGATCAACATGAAATTGATGAAATGTTGAAAGAGATCGGTGCACCAAGTTTGGATGCATTGATAGATGAAACGGTGCCAGCTGGTATTCGAATGAAAGAACCTTTGAATTTGCCAACAGCGAAGTCGGAATTTCAATTCATGAAAGACCTTCGTCACATCGCTGCGCAAAACAGGTTGTTTAGATCGTATATCGGAATGGGCTATTATGACACGATCGTACCTGGTGTGATCCAAAGAAATATTTTGGAGAATCCAGGGTGGTACACCGCCTACACACCATACCAAGCAGAGATCGCTCAAGGCAGATTGGAAGCGCTGATCAATTTCCAAACCATGGTGATGGATCTGACGGCCATGGAGCTTGCCAATGCGTCTTTGCTCGATGAAGGAACAGCCGCTGCTGAAGCCATGACGATGTTCTACGGTCAGCGTAAAAAAGAAAAGAAGAATGCCAACGTGTTCTTTGTAGATGAGAATACCTTTCCTCAGACCATTGATGTCTTGAAGACGAGATCTGTTCCAGTAGGCATTGAATTGGAAATCGGAAAATTCAGTGAGCTTGACCTTACGAGAGAGGATCTGTATGGTGTATTGATTCAGTATCCTGCGGGTGATGGCAAAGTGATCAATTATAAATCATTTGCTGAATCGGCTCGTGAGCAGAACGTCTATGTGACTTTTGCAGCAGATTTGATGTCTTTGACATTGATCACACCTCCAGGTGAGATGGGAGCTGATGCAGTTGTAGGTACGACCCAAAGATTTGGAGTGCCTATGGGTTATGGTGGACCTCACGCAGCTTATTTTGCTACGTTAGATAAATTTAAACGCCAGATTCCAGGAAGGATCATTGGTGTTTCTCAAGACTCTCAAGGTAAAAAAGCCTACAGAATGGCTTTGCAGACAAGGGAGCAACATATTCGAAGAGAAAAAGCGACATCAAACATCTGTACCGCACAGGTACTGTTAGCTGTAATGGCGGGTATGTATGGTGTATACCATGGATCGAAAGGAGTAAAACATATCGCATTAAAAATCCACGGTTTTGCCAA
>CBFHYE010000007.1:0-6348 GCA_965659985.1 Roseivirga sp.
AGCAGTTAATTATCTTGCATTCATGGAAAAGGAAATTAAGGTCATCAAGGGCCATGAGCACATCAAATACAGCCATGTGCATTATGAGCCTGAAGAAATGATCAACCGCAGTGCGGATTTTTATAACTGGATGGAAACCAGGCGCTCAGTAAGAGATTTTTCAGACAAACCCGTTCCAAAAGAGGTCATTGAAAACATCATCAAGTCGGCTTCTACAGCGCCCTCTGGTGCACATAAACAGCCATGGACCTTCTGCGTGGTGAGCAATCCAGACTTGAAAAAACAGATCCGAGAGGCCGCTGAAAAAGAGGAGTACGAGAGCTATACCAAACGCATGAGCGAAGAATGGCTGGACGACCTTAAACCTATGGCGACTGACTGGAACAAGCCCTTTCTAGAAACCGCACCCTATTTGATCATCGCCTTTAAAAGACCTTACGAGCTTGATGAAGAGGGAAACAAGCACCAGAACTATTATGTCAATGAATCAGTAGGATTGGCTTGTGGCTTTTTGATCTCAGCAATTCATGATGCAGGATTAGTCACTTTGACCCACACGCCTAGCCCAATGAAGTTTCTTGAAAAAATATTAGAGAGACCGAGCAACGAAAGGGCCTATCTTTTGCTTCCGGTGGGTTATGAAGCAGATGAGGTTTTCGTGCCTAATAATACCCGAAAGTCATTAGAAGAAGTAGCTGTATTCTATGATTAGAATCAGTTGGCTCCTTATTCTTTGCCTTTCAGCGACTTCGCTTGTTGCCCAACGCTACAAGGAAAGACATATCCGCAAGGATATCGAACGCCTTGAAGGTTTTGAAAACGCGTTCATTGGCTTTGCCCTTTACGATCCAGAGAAAAAGAAAATGCTAGCAAGTCATTATGCAGATAAGCACATGACCCCTGCCAGTAACACCAAGCTTTTTACCTTTTGGGCAGCTCAGCAATTTCTAGATGAAACTACGCCTGCTTTAGAATACATAATCAGAGGAGACTCATTGATCTTTTGGAGTACGGGATATCCCTTGACGCTTCACCAAGACCATCGCGACTCAACGATAATCGACTTCCTCTCAAGTAGAAAAGAGCAATTGATCTATTGGCCAAGACCTATGGATGACGATCGCTATGGCCCCGGCTGGGGTTGGGATGACTTTGGCGGCTATTCTGGTGCAGAAAAATCTGTCTTCCCGATCTATGGCAATAGTATAGAGTTCATTATTGATAATGCCAATAAAACCTATCTAATGACTCCAGCTTATCCTGGATTCAAGGTGAAGGTTTCTGAGCAAAAGTCTAATCGTTCTCGTGTAACACGGGATGAATTTTGGAATGAATTTGAGATCAAATTCGATTCGACAATTGATGCAGCTTCTCCCATCGATACATTGATTCGCCCATTTCGGACTGCCGACCAAGTCTTTGTTGACTTGTTATCATCAGCTATTCAGCAACCGATCAAACTGCGGAGAGATTTCGAGAGACCCACAAAATTCGAAACCCTACCCGGTGTGACAAGTGATAGCTTATACAAATGGATGTTGCAACCCAGTGATAACCTGTTTGCCGAATCATTGCTCCTGATGGCAAGTGGCACTTTTTCAGATACCTTAGGCACTGCTAGAACCATCGATAGCTTGAATTTGGCGATCGAAAGCAATCAATTTATAGGACTCAACGATGAACTGATCTGGGTTGATGGTTCTGGCCTCTCTAGATATAACATGTTCAAACCTATGGAGCTCATCACTTTACTGAAATCACTTAATAACAATTCAACTGAAGCGCGGCTCTTTGAACTACTTTCGCAAGGCGGGGTATCAGGCACTATAGAAGATTGGTATGCGGGTCCTGACAACATGCCCTATGTATTTGCCAAAACAGGGACCCTCAGTAATAACCATACCTTGAGTGGATACATCAAAACCAGAAAGGGCAAAAAGCTCATCTTCAGCTTGATGGCTAATCACTACACGGTATCTACCAGCCAGATTCGAGAGAATTTCCAGCATATCTTAGAACGGATCTGGGCAGCCTACTAAGCATTTTTATGGGGCATTGGTCTTTAGTCTGTAGTCTTTTAAGAAAAAACCTAATTCTTAATTTCTAATTCCTAATTCCTAATTCTTAATTCCTAATTCTTAATTGATTCAAGCCGTTCTTAAAAAACTCTATCCACCAATTCAATAGCTTCCTTATCTTACAGAAAAGAAAAAACCTTATCGTATGAAAGTAAGACTACTTTTAGTTGCCATGTTGTGTTCCTTCACCGCATTCGGGCAACAACTCACAAGCGAACATTTAAACGGTTTAACCTTCCGAAACATCGGGCCTGCCACTATGAGCGGTAGAATCGTAGATCTGGCAGTCGTTGAATCCGACACCTACACTTTTTATGCCGCGACAGCGACAGGTGGTGTATGGAAGACCACTGACAATGGCGTTACCTTCAAACCTGTTTTTGAAAAAGCCAACACCCACTCAGTTGGTGACATTGCAGTGCATCAGGCTAACCCTAATATTCTTTGGGTAGGTACTGGTGAGCGTGCCAATCGCCAAAGTTCTTCTTGGGGAGATGGTATCTATGTATCACATGATGCTGGTGAAAGCTGGAAGCATGTCGGCTTAGAAGACTCTCATCATATCGGCAGGATCGTCCTTCACCCTACAGACACCAATGTGGCTTATGTTGCTGCTATGGGCCATTTATGGGGACCAAACGAAGAACGTGGACTTTACAAAACCAGCGATGGTGGCGAAAGTTGGGAAAGACTGATCTACGTTGATGAAAATACAGGAGTCGTTGATGTGGCCATGGATCCAAACGATCCCAATATCATGTATGCTTCTACCTATCAGCGCAGAAGAAGACCTTATGGCTTCCATGGTGGTGGACCTGGAAGTGGCTTGCACAAATCAACTGATGGCGGTAAGACCTGGAAAGAATTGAGAAATGGCCTTCCTGAAGGTGACTACGGACGAATCGGTATTTCTATTTATCGTTCTAATCCAGATGTGGTCTTTGCTTCTGTAGAACAAGGTTTTCAATACAACGCCTCTACGGCCTATAATGAAAGAAGAGCTGGATTATACCGCTCAAAAGACAAAGGTGAAAGCTGGGAATTCATGAGTGACTGGAACCCACGTCCCATGTATGCTTCTCAACCCCTTGTCGATCCGAGCGATGAGTCGCGCATTTATATGATGAACCAGTATTCTTATTCTAGCGATAGCGGCAGAACATTCACAGCCCCTCGTCAGTCACTGCATGGTGATGACCGTATCCTTTGGGTCAATCCAACAGATTCTCGTCACGTGATCAAAGGAGATGATGGCGGTATTGGTATTTCTTACGACAGAGGCCTCAGGTGGTTATTTGTAAGCAACTTACCTTTGAGTCAGTATTATCGTGTTTCAACAGACAATGCCAAGCCTTACAATGTCTATGGTGGTTTGCAGGATAATGGTAGCTGGGTGGGCCCGAGCGAAACTTATCGTTCTGGCGGTATCATCAATGCCGATTGGAAAAGACTAGGCGGTGGCGATGGCTTCTTGAATTTAGTCGATCGCAACGATCCGAATGTGGTATACACCGAATCGCAATACCTTGGCCTCAGCCGTTACAATATGGAAACGGGCCAAAGACAAAGCATTAGACCGGGCGATCCTAAAGGTCGTATTGGTGCAAGAAGAAACTGGGATGCATGGGGACCTGGAGTTCCAGAGCCGGAACTCGGCAACGCCATGGCACCGGGCAACTGGGATGGTCCTTTCTTCCTCTCACATCACGATCCGAACACCATTTATGCAGGTACTAATGTGTTATGGAAGAGTGCTGACAATGGAGAAACTTGGGAGTCTTTAGGTGATCTGACGACCAAGGTAAACCGAAGAGAATTGATGATCATGGGGCAACGTGCTGATACAAGCACCGCTTCTTTGGATGATGGTATTCCTTACTATCCTACCCTAACCGCAGTAGCTGAAGACCTTTTCACCCAAGGCATGCTATATGCGGGTACAGATGACGGTCTTCTCCAAGTCTCTTGGGATGATGGACAGACCTGGAATGATGTCACTGATCAATTGGCTGGTCTGCCGAAAGAAACATGGATCAATACTTTTGAGCCTTCTACTCATGTGGCAGGAACCGCTTATGTGGCCATTAACAACTACCGTAACAACGATTTCAATAATTACATCTACAAGACCACAGACTATGGTAAAAGCTGGACTTCTGTTGAAGGTGATCTACCAGCAAACCGTGTCGCCAGAACCTTAAGAGAAGACCCTAGAAATCCTAATGTGCTTTATCTAGGTACTGAAATCGGTCTTTTCTACTCTAATAATGGCGGAAACAACTGGGTAGAATTAAAGAGCAATATGCCTACCCTACCATTTAATGACTTGGTGATCCAAGCCAGAGACAATGACTTGGTCTTAGGCACTCACGGTCGTGGCGTTTGGATCTTGGATAACATCAACGCACTCCAAGAAATGACACCTGATGTGTTGAGCAAGCAAGCAGCACTCTTCTCTATCGGAGATGCGGAAATGATCAACTATAACCGCGAAGGTGCACATACAGGAGATATGTATTATCGTGGCGAAAACCCTG
This sequence comes from Roseivirga sp., assembly GCA_965659985.1. GTDB lineage: Bacteria > Bacteroidota > Bacteroidia > Cytophagales > Cyclobacteriaceae > Roseivirga. The sequence goes on from CBFHYE010000007.1 coordinate 4,616, forward strand.
AATTTGGTGCAGCCATTGATTATTACTTGAAGGACACCGTAGCGATGGATGATATTTCGATCACCATCCATGAGCTATCAGGTGAGCAGATTGCCACTGTTCGTCCTTCAAACGATAAAGGAGTGAATCGTGTCCATTGGACATTCCGCTATGATGTAGAAGGTTTGAGCCGTAGAGCCAGAATGAGCGGCCCTATGGTGAATCCGGGGATGTACATGGCCAAACTGACCGTAAATGATGAAGAAATGACTCAGAAATTCCGTGTCATGGATGATCCTCGTTTAGACATTGAGATCGGAGTTCGAAAAGCATGGACAGCATCTCAATTCGAGATCCTCGACTTATTCAAACGTATCTCAAGCGATATGGAAGCCGTGACAGAAGTGGACAGACAAATGACCAAGCTCAAAAGAGACGATATTGCTTACAATGAAGCAGCCGCTGCTCCTTTCAACGAGTTGAATAGAAAGTACAGAGAGTTGATGAGCAGAACACGTTCATTGTATTATAGTGTTGGTGGTTACATCGGTCCGTGGACAGCCGACCAACGTGCCCAATTCGACTATTATACCGAAATGGCAGGTAAATTGGCCAGTGAGAAAACCGATGTCATGAAAAACACGATTCCTCGCATCAATAGAGGACTGAAAAAAGCAAACCGAATTACAATTGATCAATAATCCAAAACCTATGAAGTGCAAGCAATTATTATTGACATGTACCCTACTGCTGACGAGCCTGATCGTATTGGGCCAAAGCCGTGAAATACCAGTAGAATTCACGCAGCAGATCGATCGTGAAACCACGATCAAAGGAAAGAAAGTACCGTATCAAGCCACCATTGGAACACAACCCGTTTGGGCTGAAGACGGACACCCGATCGCAACGCTGTTTTACACTTACTACCGTAGAACAGATGTTAAGGATACAGACCGAAGACCTTTGGTGATCTCCTTTAATGGTGGACCCGGATCGGCTTCTGTATGGATGCACTTGGCCTATACCGGGCCCAAGATCTTGAAGATCGATGATGAGGGTTATCCGATTCAGCCTTATGGATTCAAGGACAATCCCTACTCTATCTTAGATGTTGCGGACATTGTCTTCGTGAACCCAGTAAATACAGGTTATTCACGCATTGTAGACCCTGAAGCCGATCGTTCACAGTTCTTTGGTGTCAACCAAGACGTGGCTTATCTCGCTGAATGGATCAACACTTTTGTGACCAGAGCCAACCGTTGGAATTCACCGAAATACTTGATCGGAGAAAGCTACGGTACAACCAGGGTTTCAGGATTGTCACTTGAATTACAGAACAACCAGTGGATGTTCTTGAATGGTGTGATCCTTGTGTCGCCTACAGAACTTGGTATTGACAGAAGTGGCCCAGTAGAAATGGCCAACAGATTGCCCTATTATACCGCAGCCGCTTGGTATCACAAGCAGTTGCCAGCTGACCTTCAGTCGAAAGACTTGGATGAAGTTTTAGCCATGTCAGAAAGCTATACGCAAAATGAATTACTGCCGGTGTTGGCCAAAGGCTGGATGGCTTCAGAAGCTGAGCAAAACGAGGCGATCAAGAATTTCTCTCGCTACTCGGGCTTAGAAGAAGAAGTAATTGCCCAGATGAACTTAGATGTACCAGAGAACTTCTTCTGGAAAGACCTATTGCGTGATGAAGGCTTTACCGTGGGCCGTTTAGATTCACGATACAAAGGCATAGACCGCATGGC
>CBFHYE010000008.1:0-11553 GCA_965659985.1 Roseivirga sp.
GAGATCAGGACACTCGCATAAACTAGTGCTGAAACCAGCAACCAGATAATCCCAAAATATTTCCCCAGTATGCGCATGAACCTTACTCTCGTAAATGTGAACAGTATAATTAGTAAAATCTTATATGCTAAACACAAAAAAATGCGGCAAATGCCGCATTTATAAATTAAGTCCTTGTATTCAGAGAGAATACTTACTCACTTCGAAGTGATCTGACCGGATTAGCCTTAGCGGCTTTGATCGATTGATAGCTCATTGTGATCAATGCGATCAAAAGGGCACCAATTGCCGTGAGCGCATAGATATTCCAACTCATATTGGTCCTGTATTGAAACCCAGACAACCAGTCGTTCATGAAATACCATGCCAAGGGCGCTCCAATAATGAAAGCTATGATGACTAGTTTGCCAATGTCTTTTGAAAGAAGGAAAACGATCTGTGCCACATTTGCACCCAATACTTTTCTAATGCCCACTTCTTTTATTCGGTTTTCAGCGGTGTAGGAAGCCAAACCAAAAAGCCCTAAACAGGCGATCAGGATTGCCAAGCCAGCAAAAATCCCAAAGATCTTACCTAGGCGTTGTTCAGCATCATACATTGTATCGAAACGTTCGTCCAAAAACGACACTTCGAAAGGTTGATTTGGTGCAAGTTCTGTCCATGTAGATTCTAGCTTAGAAATCAGACCAGCATAATCTTTTGTATTGACCTTTAAATTCATGAGTCCTGAGCTTTCACCCAACTCCATACAAAGAGGTGCTATCCTATCCTTTAAAGACCTATAATGAAAATCCTCAACCACACCAATTACTTTAAGACCTTCGATATTCCCTTCCATATCAACAAAATTACCGATAGTCTGCCCTATTGGATCTTCCCAACCAAATTCTTTAGCCGCAGCTTCATTGATGATAATGCCGGAAGAATCAGTTGGAAACTCTCTGGAAAAATTACGACCTGCCACAAGGTTCATGCCCATCGTTTCCAAATACTCATAATCAATGGTCCAATTGCTCATCAATACCTGATTGTCTTGATTTGGCACCAAGCCTTTGATAAACACATTCATGTTATTGTTAGATGGTGTTGGTAAATAACCCGAAACGGAAACTGACTTGACCTCTGGATACGACTCAACATTAGTTTTCAAGGCCTGCACATTGTTTCCGGCCAAATAGGCATCGTTGATGATCACTACCTGATCTCTATCAAATCCTAAGTTTTTGCTTTGGATAAAACTCATCTGATTTAAAATGACCAGTGTACCAATAACTAAAAATATCGATGTGCAAAACTGAATGACCACGAGGACATTTCTGAGTGCACCACTCTTCATTCCTCCACTCAAACTTCCTTTTAATACTTGAACAGGTTTAAAGGCAGATAAGAAAAATGCAGGATAGCTACCTGCCATAAAACCAACTAATAGAACACCTCCAAAGATACTGGCTAAAAACAAGGGTTCGGTAAAGGGAATAGCTAGTTCTTTATTGGAAAGGTTATTAAAATATGGAATGGCTAAATAGGCTAGCCCTACTGCCAAAACAAATGAAAATAAGCTGATCAAAATAGATTCGGCCAAAAACTGATTGACCAGTTGAGATTTTAAAGACCCTAAAACCTTTCTTACACCAACTTCTTTCGCCCGATGTGCTGATCGTGCCGTAGCAAGATTCATAAAATTGATACACGCAATTAAAAGAATAAATAGTGCGATGGCTGAAAAGATAAAGACATACTTCAGATCACCATTAGCATCAAGTTCCCCTTGCAGATCTGAGTTCAAATGAATAGCTGAAACAGGTTGCATCCCAAAAGCCATATCCGAACCACTATTGCCCATTTCCTCCCAATCCATATTCATGAATTGCTTTACCTCTGGACCAACATATTTCTTGAGCAGATCGGGAAAGGTTGCTCTCATGGATTCTACATCAGCTCCTTCTGAGAGCACAACATAGGTCTGAAAATTCATCTGCAACCACATTTGTCTTCTCGCTTCCTCGAGGGTAAGAAGTGAACCAATTACATCGAATTCGAAATGCTGATTTTTAGGCATGTCCTTATATACAGCGGTAACACTATAATCACTATTACCGCTGAACTCAATAGTTTTACCAATCGGATCCTCTTCGCCAAAATACTTCTTGGCAGCAGACTCACTCATGATCAATGAACGAGGATTTATGAGCGCCTCCTCAGGATTACCCTGAACTAATTCGACATCGAAAATATTTAGAATACTATGATCGGCCCATACAAAATTCTCCTCTTTGAAGATGTTCTCACCATATTGAATAAAGGGGGCTCCCCTTTGGCGGAATCGACCAAATTCCAACACTTCCGGGTAATCATCCTTTAATGCCTGCCCCACTGCAGGACCAACTACAGCGAGATCAAATGCTGAGCCATTGAGCTTGCCCGACATTGTCAATCTGTAAGTACGGTCTGATTTTTCGTAATGCTTGTCATAGCTCAATTCATCTGTTACAAAAAGTACAATGAGCAAACAGCAGGCAATACCAATAGCCAAACCACTGATATTCAAAATGGAATAGAACTTATTCCGCAATAAATTCCGAATAGCGACTTTAAAATAATTCTTGTACATAGCTGTTGTGTTTGAGTTTTTAATCCTTCTTCTAAAAATCCGAATACACAATATTCTTATGAATATGATATCGGTAAACCCACATCAGCTATCGGTAAATGGTCCTGAAAAAGGATCATTTGTTATGAATCATACTTTGTATAGTCCAAATTACTCGCTGCGAAGCGCTCTCACAGGGTTTGCCATAGCCACTTTGATCGACTGATAACTCATGGTGAGCAGGGCGATCAAGAACGCACTTACTCCTGCCAATACAAATACAGTGACATTGATCTCTGGTCGATATGCAAAGCCTTGGAAATACCAGTTTACACCGAACCATCCGGCTGCGGACGCCACAACAAAAGAGATCAACACCAACACAGAAACCTCTTTGCTCATGATGTAAATGATCTGTGTGATTGATGCACCAAGTACCTTTCTAATACCTACCTCTTTGGTTTTCTGCTGAGCCGTAAATGCTGCCAAGCCGAACAATCCTAAACAAGCAATGATGATGGCCAATACAGCAAATGAGCTAAAGATGTCTCCCAATCTCGACTCATTCTGATACATATTGCTAAATCGATCATCTAAGAAAGTATATTCAAAAGGTTGACCCGGAGCAAAAGCTTCCCACTCGGTCCTCGCCTGATCGATCACCGTCTGATAATCTTTTGCATTGAGTTTGAGTCCTAGAAATCCTCCTCCATCACCCAGGCGCATAACAATGGGACCAATTTCTTCCTTTAGCGATTCAAAGTGAAAATCTTCAACAATACCAATCACCTTAAAAGGAATCAGAGAAGATCCATCATCATTAAAGTCACCGATCACGGCACCCTCTAAATCTGTAATACCAAAGAGCTGTGCGGCCTTTTCATTGATCACCATAGCCGTAGAATCAGTTTGAAGATCTTTAGAAAAGAATCTACCCTCTTTCAATTCTAATCCAAAAACCTCCGCATAATTCACATCAACACGCCAGTTTTGAGAGACCACACCTTTTTCTTGATCAATTACCGCATCAGGAAAAAACACTGTTGATGAACGACTACTTGAAGTAGGCAAAAACCAAGACACAGATGCCTCTTCCACCTGCGGTATCGCGTCCATTTGATCTTCAAAAGCTCGTGCAGTTTCATCTAACAAATACATGTTATGGACAATCAACACTTGATCCTTTTCAAAACCGAGTTTCTTGTTTTGGATGTATTGCATCTGATTCATGATGCTAAACGTTCCTATGATCAATAATATGGAAACGAAGAACTGGAATGAGACCAATACCTTTCTTAATCCACCACTTTTCATGCCCATACTCAAATTGCCTTTCAACACTTTAACAGGCGAAAAAGCAGATAGAAAAAAGGCCGGATATATTCCTGCAAGCACCCCTACGATCAATGTACCAATAAGTACAATAGGTAAACTGCCAACAAGATCTAACACCATTTGCTTGTCTGCCAACTGATTAAAGAATGGCATCGTAATGTAGGCGAGACCTAAGCCCAAGAGACCTCCTATCATGGTGATGACGACTGATTCAGATATGAATTGGCCGATCAATTGCCCTTTGAGAGACCCCATGACTTTGCGCAAACCGACTTCTTTTGCTCGGTTGGCAGAGCGTGCCGTAGATAAATTCATGAAGTTGATGCATGCAATGACCAAAATGAAAGCAGCAATCGCTGAAAAGATGTAGATATAAGTGATATCACCCTCAGGTTCAAAGCCACCAAATCCATTCGAATATAGATGTATGTCACGCAATGGTTGTAGTGAATACTCGAATGAATTACCTGCTGCCTTAAATTCATCATAGCCCATATCGAGATATTGCTTTAGCTCAGCACCCATTTTATCGATAGCGATCTCATTCATGAGCCCCTGTACATCATCCACATTCGAATTCGGATTTAAGGTTACATATGTCTCATAATTCTGGCTTAGCCAGGCAGGATTATTATATTCATTCTCTCTAGTGATGAAAGAAAGGATCATATCGAATTGAAAATGCGTATTCCCCGGAATGTCTTCATATACACCAGTGACCATATAGTCAGCCGCATTGTCCATGCGCAAGGTTTTTTCTAAAGGATCATCGTCCCCAAAGTACTTCTTGGCCATGCTCTCGCTGATCACCATTTGATTTTTACGCAATAGCGCTTCTTCAGCGTTCCCTTTGATCATATTGATCTGGAAAACATCAAAGAAGGTCTCGTCTGCAAAGACCACATCATCCTCAGTAAAAACTTTTTCCTCATAATTGACGATCCAAGATCCAGATCTTCTAAAACGTAAACGTTCCTCCACTTGTGGAATCTGATCTCTGAAGGTGGGACCCGCTGGTGCAGGGTTTTGCGCGCCCTTAAAATCACGTCCGTTGAAACTGCCTTCAATGACCACGCGATAAATATTCTCTTGATTGGCAAAATGCTTGTCAAAACTCAACTCATTAGACACGTAGGTCATGATGAGCAGACAGCAAGCTATACCAATGGCTAAACCAGAGATATTTAGAAATGAAAAGAATTTGTCTTTGAATAAGCTGCGTACAGCAATTTTGAGGTAATTTTTGAACATAGTGTTGTTGTTGAGTTTTCGACCAATAGGAGTTTTTTAACACTCCTTGAACGAAAGACGCCTCTTATTCAACAGAAGTTGCAAGCTATTGCCAAGTTTTTTCCAGATGTTCAAAGGTCTGCCCATCGAGGGTAAGATAGGATTTCATCAGATTGGCGGTTAGGCAAGAATGAATGGGTAAGATCCCAATCACGTCACCAACTCGCATGGTTTCGTATGTCAAAGGATCGACCGAAAGGGTGCCATGTTCTTGACTTAGTGCGATCAACTTGGCCTCTGGAATCACTTGTGACCAACCCTTTTCCTCTAACACTACCATCTCACCATAGAATTTTTGTTCGTTTTCATCAAATAGATGGTCTTTTGAAAAATGAACTGCTCCCCCATGGATAACGATTCGATTGTTTTCCTTTTTAGCCACCACAGGACAGGCTACTGCTACAGCAATTTGATCTTCTGAACAAACGTTTAGATAATTCATGACCAAGTCGTAAAAAATAAAATTACCCGGAGAAATTTCATCTACCCCTTCCATTTCTTCTACAACAGTACAACCAGGAGTATCTCCTATTCTAATCAACAACTCAGCTTTGGCCGAAAGCTTATTCTTTAAAAAATTGATGCGTTTAATGACCGTAGCCCAAATTTGCCGGATGTCTTCAAAACTATTGGATTGATACGTATTGCCTGGGTGACAATAAAGCCCATACATTGTCAGGTGTTCGGCAGCATCAACGTAAGTAACCATCCGTTGAATGAGTTCTTCATTATTGATCGAAACACCACTGCGACCATAGCCAGCATCAATTTCAATCATTATTTGGACCGTTGAAGATAAATGCTCTTTCAAATACTCCAACGTTTCCATTTCAGAAACCAGTAGCGTCAGCCTCACCTCATCCAATAACATCTTCTCAATTTCTGGCAACTCAAGAATATTGAATGGAAACGCTATCGTAATATCCTTCCAACCATGAGCGGCAAAATAGCTAGCCATTTTCACCGAGGAGACCATCATTTGCTCTACCCCGCGATCTCTGAATATCTCAGCGATCTCCTTGGACTGATGCGTTTTAAAATGTGGAAACAGGGCCGTATGGGTTTTCTTAGCCTTATTGATCATGGCATCAAGGTTAGCGGTCATCTTTTCTACATCAAGCAGAAGTGTTGGTCGGGTGATTTGCATCCTCTAAGATACATAAGCTTTAAAAACATTTGCAGGGTAAGGCGATGGCTTGTAACCTTTTTTTATATGTCCCGTTAATTGATTACATTGTGATATTAATTTGATATCATATTAAATTAAAAACCATGAACAACGAAAGATCATTTAAACCCTTATCAGGCTTCGGCATGCTAACCATTGCCCTCCTGATATTCTTTACCGCCATCGCGGGCATTGTTTTTTTGAGAACACCTTTTGCAGCATTTCTATTCCTCCTGTTCTTTTTCATGCTCCCAGGATTCTTTATCATCCAACCTAACACCTCTAGGGTGTTGGTCTTTTTTGGTGATTACCGAGGAACAGTCAAAACGAATGGTTTCTTCTGGGTGAATCCTTTCTTTTCAAAAAAGAAGGTTTCTTTAAGAGCGCATAACTTCGATAGTGAGCGGGTCAAAGTAAATGACAAGCTAGGTAACCCAATTCTCATTTCTGTCATTCTGGTTTGGCAGGTAGAAGACACTTACAAGGCTGCTTTCGAGGTCAATGACTATGGACATTTTGTAAGAGTACAAAGTGACGCTGCCGTCAGAAAGCTAGCGGGCTCATTTGCCTATGACAATTTTGAAGATGATGGAGAGATCACCCTGCGCTCGGGTATGGAAGAGGTGAATAACGATTTGGAAGAAGAACTATCAGAAAGACTGGCCATTGCCGGAATCAAAGTCATAGAAGCTAGAATTGGCTACTTAGCCTATGCTGAAGAGATCGCAAGCGCGATGCTTCAAAGACAACAGGCCACTGCCATTGTAGCGGCAAGATATAAGATCGTGGAAGGTGCTGTTGGTATGGTAGAATCAGCCTTAGAAGAGCTGAACAAGAAACAGATCGTAGACCTTGATGAAGACAAGAAGGCCGCCATGGTGAGTAATTTAATGGTAGTACTATGCTCTGACAAAGCTGCCTCGCCAGTAGTTAATGCAGGAACCCTTAATCATTGATCATGAAATACAAATTGATAGCTAAAGGGCCGTTTGAAAAGGCCGAGAAGTTCGAAGCCAGATTGAATCAAATGGCAATGGAAGGTTGGCGAGTGATCACCAACATGAGCCAGGGAGCATATTTAGTTCTAGGCAAAGAAAAATACTAGTCATGCCGAAAAAGAAACCGTTCGTCCTCAGAGTTGATCCTGAACTGTTGGCTGCCGTTGAAAAATGGGCAGCTGATGAGTTCCGGAGCACCAACGGCCAAATGGAATGGTTGATCAATAAGGCACTCAAAGACGCAGATCGTTTACCCAAAAAGAAAAGTTAATGCAACATCACAACTACAAATGCCCAAAATGTAATAACCGAAGTTTCGAAACTGATAGTATCGCTACTACCGGAAGCGGATGGTCCAAGATCTTCGACCTTCAGAATCGCAAGTTTCATGTCATATCATGTGCCAACTGCGGTTACTGCGAGATGTATAAAGGAGGTCGCTCACGCTCAATAACACAAATCTTAGACTTCTTTACTACCTAATATGGATGATCAACAAGCATTAATCTTTGCGCATATCATGATGGGCTTCTCAACTTTTTTACCAGCCCTCATTTTGCGCTCTCTCGATCTTGAAGAGCCCAATAAACTTATTGGCTATCGGACACCATCGTCGCTGAAATCGGCAGAGACTTGGCGTTATGCCAATAAAAAAAGTGGGGATCTGTTATTATGGGGATCCATCGGGATCATTACAGTTCAGATCAGTACTTTTTTCTTGATCGATGCCAAAACAAGTATCCTGATCACTGCAGGCTGTATCGTCATTAGTGTCGCCTTTTCCATGATCGCGACTGAAATTGGTCTTAGGAAACTATTTGATAAAGATGGAAAGCCTAAAAAGCCCATTGATAACTTTTGAATGTATTCGGTTGATCGTCAATGATCATTTCGGACAGCTATTCTAGGTATTGATATTTAATTCAACTTGACAAGTTCAAGCCAATTCTATCGGTCTGGCTCCGCAACGAGTAGGACTTTTTGATTTTCAGTTATGGCATCAACCATTTTAGTATAACTAATGCGTTGCCCGTCCTTTCTTGAAACATAGAAGTACTCAAAGCCTTCAAGCTCAACCACGCACTCTCCCAATTCATAACGAAGTGATTTTACAATTGAACCCTCCACCACAGGGCTACCATTTAGGTCGAGCAACTTGGGTGGCTGTTTCTCTTTGGGTTTCTTCTTAAATAGACCGAACATATCTTTTAATTAAGTTTCAAATATAGGAGTGTTTTTTAAATCCATTCCAAGTGAAAAATGAAGAGTATTTCTGATTCAAATCCATATACCTAGGTTCACACTACGAAATCAGAAAAAAGCATTTCCTATGCACTGAAAAACACTAATTTTGCTGCCTTATAGAAACACAATGGGTTAAGCGGTAATGGCGGACTACAATCATAGAGAAATCGAGCCTAAATGGCAGCAATTTTGGAAGCAACAAGAAACTTTTAAAGCTTCTGTGGACAAGAGTAAATCTAAGTTCTATTCCCTCGATATGTTTCCATATCCTTCAGGAGCTGGCTTACACGTAGGACATCCGCTTGGTTACATCGCCTCTGATATCGTCTCTCGTCACAAGCGCAATAAAGGCTTTAACGTCCTCCACCCTATGGGTTTCGATGCTTTCGGGTTACCTGCAGAGCAATATGCTATTCAAACAGGACAACACCCTGCCATTACCACTAAACAAAACATTGAGCGCTATAAAGAACAGCTTGAAAATATCGGCTTTGCCTTCGATTGGGATAAAGAAGTACAAACCTGTGATCCTAAGTACTACAAATGGACACAGTGGATCTTCATGCAGATCTTTAACAGTTGGTACGATCATGATGCGGCCAAAGCCAAACACATCAATGAACTGATCATTATTTTCTCAAAAGAAGGTAACGGTACCGTTAATGCGGCTTGCGATGATGATACCCCTTCTTTTTCTTCAGAAGAATGGAACAATTGGACAGAAAAAGAACAGCAACACATGTTGCTCAAATACCGATTGACCTACCTATCAGAAACGGCCGTGAACTGGTGTCCTGAACTTGGTACAGTACTCTCAAATGACGAAGTGAAAGATGGTTTTTCCGAGCGTGGTGGCTTTCCTGTCATCCGCAAGAACATGCAGCAGTGGAGTATGCGCATCACTGCTTATGCAGAAAGGCTGCTTCAGGGACTCGACACTATTGACTGGCCAGAACCGCTAAAAGAGATGCAGCGCAATTGGATCGGTAAATCCAAAGGAGCTGAAGTGCGATTCAAAGCCGAAAATGTTGATGTGGAAATCGAGGTTTTCACAACGCGAATCGATACGATCTTCGGAGTAACCTTCCTTACACTAGCTCCGGAAAGTGAGTTGACCGCTCAGTTGACCACATCTGAACAAAAAGAAGTTGTTGAGGCCTATGTGGCACAAGCAGCTACACGTTCAGAGCGAGACCGCATGAGTGATGTGAAGACCATTTCGGGTGTCTTTACGGGCAGCTATGCCATCAATCCTTTCAATGGCGAAAAAGTACCAATCTGGGTAGCTGACTATGTATTAGCGGGCTACGGAACAGGCGCTGTGATGGCCGTTCCATGCGGAGACCAAAGAGATTACGATTTCGCTAAGCATTTCGATCTACCTATTGTACCTGTGATCAAGGATGCTGATATCAGCGAACAAGCTGACGCCACAAAAGCCGGCACCATGATCAATTCTGGTTTCTTAGATGGATTGACATGCCTAGAAGCTATTGATACAGCCATAGCATTTGCAGAGGAAAAAGGTGTAGGGAAAGGCAAGATCAATTTCCGATTGAGAGATGCCATATTTGCCCGTCAGCGCTATTGGGGGGAACCTGTCCCCGTGTACTTTAAAGATGATGTACCTTATTTGGTCGATGAAAAGGACTTACCTGTTATTCTTCCTGAAGTTGATAAATATCTACCGACTGAAGATGGCGATCCGCCATTGGGTAGAGCAGAGAACTTCAATTATACACCAGCAGGAGAAGAAGAGGCTTATCCACTAGAAATGAGTACTATGCCTGGCTGGGCCGGTTCTAGTTGGTATTGGTACCGCTACATGGATGCACACAATGAAAGCGCTTTTATTGATAAAGATGTGCAAGATTATTGGGGAAATGTAGACTTATATATCGGGGGTTCTGAACATGCGACTGGTCACCTTCTCTACTCACGTTTTTGGAATAAGATCTTATTCGACTTAGGTCATGTAAACCAAGAAGAGCCATTCAAAAAACTCATCAATCAAGGGATGATCCAAGGGCGATCGAATTTTGTCTATCGCGTCAAAGGTGAAAACAAGTTCGTATCAAAAGGCTTGAAAAAGGATTATGACACGGTCGCCATGCATGTAGATGTGAGCCTTTGTCGAAATGATGAATTAGATATCGAAGGCTTTAAAAACTGGAGACCAGATTTGGCTGACGCTGAATTCATTCTCGAAGGCGACAAATACCTTTGTGGTTGGGAAGTAGAGAAAATGTCTAAGTCTAAGTATAATGTCGTCAACCCAGATGACATCATCGAGCGCTACGGAGCAGACACATTGCGCTTATACGAAATGTTCTTAGGTCCATTAGAGCAGTTCAAACCTTGGAATACTAACGGTATCGATGGTGTGCGTAAATTCTTAGGTAAACTTTGGCGATTATTCCACAATGCGCAAGGGGAGTTTGAAGTATCAGACGCTAAACCTTCAAAAGAAGAATTGAAGTCATTGCACAAAACCATCAAAAAGGCTGAAGAAGACATTGAGCGTTACTCGTTCAACACATCTGTCTCTACTTTTATGATCTGTGTGAATGAGCTTTCGGCACTGAAATCAAATAATAGAGCCATTCTCGAAGACCTATTGGTCGTGATCTCACCATATGCTCCGCATATCACGGAGGAACTATGGCAAAAACTTGGTCATGAGAAGAGCATTATCGAGGCCACCTACCCTGCCTTCAATGAAGCCTATTTGAAAGAGGATGACATTGAATACCCTATAATGATCAATGGCAAAATGAGAGCTAAGATCACGGTCTCTGCTGATCTGAACAAAGGAGCGATCGAAGCTGAGGCTTTAGCCCATGAATCTGTTCAGAAATGGTTGGAGGGCAAAGCCCCGAAGAAGGTGATCGTGGTACCGAATAAGATCGTGAATTTGGTGGTGTAGG
>CBFHYE010000009.1:0-9482 GCA_965659985.1 Roseivirga sp.
AATGCCTGCGCCATAAATGCGAAGCTCATCTTCTTCTCTGATCAGTCCAAACTCAATGGTGTACCAATAAATGCGTGAAAGGAGATGAATCGCCCAGTCATCTTCTATCCAATCGTGTCCAAACTGGCTGATGGCCTGAAGAAAATCAACAAAAGCCTGATTGGCCAATAATGGAATGTGCGCGAATACGTCATGAAACATGTCTGGTTCTTCCAAATAGTCGAGCTCACTCATTTTTCGCACCCAAGTGGTCGCTGGGAATTTACGATTCGCCATTAAGTCAAAGAATAGGCCGTCTTCAACAATACCAGGAACCGCATAGATCTCCCAACCCGTGAGTTCCTTCAATATCTTATTCGTTTCCTCAAAGTTGGGAATCATTTCTCCAGTAAAGTTGACCTTATCAAGACCCTTTAAGAATTCTTTAGTAGCCGCATCGGGTAATGTAGGAAACTGCCTATCGAAGAGAATCTTCCACACTTTCTGGTCCTCGGCCGTGTAATTTTCGTAGATCTGTTTCATTGTATAGGTTTAGCTTTTTCAATAAAAAAACCCAGTTCTTTTCGGAACCGGGTTTTGTATATCTAATTGTTTTTTTCAACTCAAGGCATACAGCTACCGCTTCCGAAGATCGGAGTATAATAGTGATAGTGATATGCATACATTTTATTCATGTCCTAAAGGTAGCTCCTGTGCTTTTCTGTGCAAACCTTTTACATAAAAAATAGACACTTCGAGGCAAATGATCTATGCTTTCCGTTTTCATCGTCTCTCTATTCTATTTTTGGCACTTATGAGAAGATAGAATTTCCGAATAACCACCCTGGCTATTTTGGCATTGGCGTGTTCAGAGACTCCAACCCTAGATGAAGATGGTTTTGAAGTATATACCATCAGCGCAGGCAATCACTCTTCCATTTCGCGCAATGAGCTTTTCACAGGACAAGGCATTAATGCTACGGTAATATTTGATGAAACAGCCGAATACACACTTGAAGTAACCTCTGATCAAGCAGACATTAACAAGCTTTTAGGTTTTTCGGACTGCACTCAACATCACCAAAGTGAAAGCGCACGTATCGGCTGGCGCTGGTATGAGGACGAATTGCAGCTCTTGGCTTACGCCTATTTAGAAGGCGACCTCCATTTTCAATTAATGGGAGCAGTTCCGATCAATACAGAGATCGACCTTCAGATCATTGCCACCTCAAATAGCTATGAGTTTTCAGGAACCGGACTTGAGTCGGTAAGTCTAGAAAGAACAAGTGATTGTGAAGCTGGCGAAAACTACTGGTTATGGCCTTATTTTGGAGGGAACCAAGTAGCTCCTCAAGACATCACTATTCGTTTGAAGCGCGAACAGATCGATTAACTTATCTGATCAACGATAGCCCTGATCTTATTGGCCTCTGTCATGAACTCCTTCATCCCCTCTTCATCTAGCTGGGCAAGTAGTGCCTTGAATTCTTCCAACTCTTTAATATAAGTATTCAAGCCATCCAGTAAATTCTCTTTATTGTGTTTGAAGATCGGTGCCCACATATCGGGTGAACTCTTGGCTAAACGCACGGTAGAGGCAAAACCAGAGCCTGCCATATCAAAGATATGTTGTTCGTCTTCTTCCTTTTTCAACACGGCTTTACTCAAAGCAAAAGAGGTGATATGACTCAAATGTGAAACAAAAGCCAAATGAAGATCATGAGCTTCAGCCTCCATGCTACGCATCTGCATATTCAAAGCAGTACAAAATTGATGATAAGTATCCAGCTGCGATTTTCCTGATAAGCCTTCCTCACAAGTGATCATCACTTTATTAACGAAAAGCTCGGCAAATGCAGCCTTTGGTCCAGAATATTCGGTGCCCGCAATTGGATGTGCCGCCACAAAACAAGCACGATTAGGGTGTTCTTTTACGGATTGACAAATGGCTGCTTTGGTAGAACCAAAGTCGATCACTGTGTGATCGGCATTTGCCAGATCAAGCACCTTTGGAAGTAATTTAACGATGGCATCAACAGGTATGGCTAAGATGGTGCAATCAGATTTTTCTATCGCATCCTCAAGTTCACCCGATGAATCGATGATCCCGAGTGCTTGCGCCTCCTTAAGGTTCTCAGGATTTTGGTCCACTCCGATCACGTGTAGTTCAGGCATCGTTCTTTTCAGCCCCAACACAAAGGAGCCCCCAATTAAACCAACTCCAACTAATGTGATCTTCATGATATTCTATTTAAGGCTTCCTGTAATTGCTCTTCAGTACTGCATAAAGAAATACGTACATATCTCGCGCCTTTCTCCCCGAAAATAAAGCCTGGAGTCATAAAGACGTGATTTTCTAGTAGTAACCTTTCTACCAAGGATTCGGCTGATGTTTCTTCATCATCAATCTTTGCCCAAATGAACAGCCCTTGCTGATCCTTCGTGTAAATACAGTTTAATTTATCTAGCAGCTGATAGACTAACGCTCTTCTTTTCGAATAAACCGAATTCAATTCATCGAACCACTCCGCTCGTAATTCAAGCGCTTTTGCTGCAGCCAGCATCATTGGCTTGAACATACCCGAATCCACATTGCTTTTGACCTTTAAGATCGTCTTTAGATAATCTTCTCTTCCAGCTACCCAACCGATACGCCAACCTGCCATATTGAATGACTTACTCAAAGAATTCAGCTCAATAGCCACTTCTTTGGCTCCAGCAACACTCAAGATACTTAAGGGATCATCTTCTCTAAAAATCATGCTGTATGGATTGTCATGGCAGATCAAGATTTGATTTTGCTTTCCAAAAGTCACAAACCGCTGTAGCACTTCTCTTGAAGCCTTACGCCCCGTAGGCATATGCGGATAATTGATCCAAAGCAACTTAACTTTTGATGTATCCATACTCTCCAGAAAGGCCCAATCAGGTGCCCAATTCTCTTCTTCCAACAAAGGAAATTGAATCACCTCCGCTTTGCACATCTTAGATACCGAAGCATAAGCAGGATAAGCCAATTCTGGTATTAAAACCTGGTCGCCTTCGTCCAGAAAGGCCAAACTGATATGGGTAATACCTTCCTTTGAACCCATGAGAGGCAGTACTTCATGGACAGGATCAAGGTCTACTTTATAGGCCCATTCATTCCAATCAGCTATCGCTTGTTTCAATTCAGGAATACCGGCATAGCTCTGATAGCCATGCACGTCAGGCTGTTGACTTCGTTTGATCAATTCATCAATGACCATCAGGCTTGGCATTCCATTCGGATTACCAATCCCTAAATTCAATACATCCTTACCCTCAGACTCCATTTGTCTGATCTGCGCCAGTTTGGTGGAGAAGTAGTACTCTTTGACCTCTCCGAGTCTTGATGAGGGTTTAATGATCACCTTAGAAGCTACTTCTTAGATCAAATGTCTTGTTCATACGATCGATCAGCTTGTCTGATTCAGGAAAGTTCAGCGTTTGCTGGCCATCAGAATAGGCTTCTTCAGGTTTCTCGTGCGTTTCGTAGATCACGCCATCGGCACCGGCCATGATACTCGCCAAAGCAATTGGCTCTACATGATGTCTTATGCCTATCCCATGTGATGGATCCGCAATAACAGGCAAATGCGTCTTCTCTTTCAATACCGCTATGGCATTCAAATCCATCGTGTTACGAGTGGCCTTTTCATAGGTTCTGATGCCTCTTTCGCAAAGCAATAAGCGTTCATTCCCCGCACTGAAGACATATTCTGCCGAATAAAGCAATTCATCAATTGTCCCAGAAATACCTCGTTTGATCATCACCGGCTTATCTGTACTCTTGCCTAATTCATCTAGCAAATTGAAGTTCTGGGTGTTCCTCGCTCCTACCTGATAGATATCGACATAAGGATCCATTTCCTTGATCTGTGAAACCTGCATCACCTCAGTGACGATCTTCATACCCGCTTCCTTTGCCAACTCATACCAGGTCTTCAATCCATCGATACCCATTCCTCTAAAAGCATAAGGGGAACTTCTTGGCTTGAAAACACCTCCACGCATGATGCGCACCCCGTTGGCTTTCAAATGAGCAATGGTCTTTTTGATCTGCTCCTCTCCTTCAATGGAACAAGGGCCCGCCATGATCTGGAAACCGCCATCTTTAATGACAACACCGTCCCCGAGATCGATTTGAGTCGGATTTACTTTCCATTTTTTGGACACGAGTTTATAATCATCTGAGACAATGTGTATGTCTTTAATACCAGCCATAGAACCCAAGCCACGGATGTCAAAATCCTTTTTCCCAATTCCAATGAGGTAATTGCCTTTTTGGGTCTTTACTTCAGTTGGTTTGTATTTGAGTCCGGTCACCCTATTGATAATGGCGTCTTTCTGACGTTCTTCTATTTCTTGTTCGAATTGTATGATCATGCTGTAGTCTTTGGTCTTTAGTCCTGAGTATTTAGCTCGTGATCTGCAGACTAATTAATAATGTCTTTTATAAATACATCAATGTTCTTCTTCAAGTCACCTTGCTGTGAGATGGCTTTGATAAATGCTGAACCGATAATGGCCCCATTGCTGTTATTTGCTGCTTTTTCGAATGTTTCTTTATCGGAGATCCCAAAACCGATCAAAGTCGGGTTCTTTAAATTCATTGCTTTGATCCGTTTAAAATAAACCTCCTGTTCATCTGAAATACCCGTTTTTGCACCCGTAGTACTCGCAGAAGAAACCATATAGATAAATCCTTTTGAGCACTCATCGATCTCTCTTATCCGTGTTTCTGAGGTCTGTGGCGTAATGAGAAAAGTATTGAGCAAACCATACTTTTCAAACATGGGCTTCAATACCTCGAGGTATTCAAACATTGGCAGGTCAGGTAAGATCAGGCCATCTACGCCAACTTCCTGACACTTTTGGCAAAACCGCTCGATACCAAACTGTTCTATCGGATTGATATAACCCATCAACACAACGGGGAGATTGACTTCTTTTCTTAATTCTTTCAGCTGCTCAAAAAGCACTTTGATGCTCATGCCATTACTCAAAGCAACTCCATTGCTCTTTTGAATCGTTTCCCCATCAGCGATCGGATCAGAATATGGCATGCCGATCTCTACCAGATCAGCCCCGCTCTCTTCCAAGGCCTTGATAATGGTCATTGTATCATCAAGCTTCGGATAGCCTGCTGTGAAGTACACGTTCAGGACTTTCTTGGGCTTATCTATAAATAATTTTTCTATTCTATTCATCTTTAGTCATGTGTATTGAGTAGTGAGTATTGAGCCGTCTCATGACTCAGGACCCAAGACTCAAGACTATTAATATTTCCCCCACTTGATATAGGTCTCTAGGTCTTTGTCCCCTCTTCCTGAAAGGTTAATGACCATGACCTCATCTTTTTCAAATTTCATTTGCTTGAGCGCTGCAAAAGCATGGGCCGTTTCGATGGCTGGAATGATCCCTTCCAAGCGACTTAATTCTATGCCTGCTTTCATGGCCTCCTCATCCGTTACCGAATAGAATTTTGCTCTTCCTGTATCAAATAAATGGGCATGAACTGGACCAATACCTGGATAATCCAACCCTGCTGAAATAGAGTACGGCTCTACTACCTGTCCATCTTCTGTTTGCATCAATAAGGTTTTACTCCCATGCAAGACACCAGGCTTACCCAGCACAGTCGTTGCAGCAGATTCTCCGGTATGATTGCCTTTTCCAGCTGCTTCAACAGCGACCAACTGCACGTCATTCTCTTCATAATAGTGATAAAAGGCACCAGCGGCATTACTCCCTCCACCGACACATGCCATTACGTAATCCGGATTTATTTTCCCTTCTTTTTCCAGTAATTGCGCTTTGATTTCTTGGCTGATCACTGACTGAAAACGAGCGACCATTTCAGGATAAGGATGCGGACCTACGACCGATCCAATGATGTAATGCGTATCGGTTGGATTGTTGATCCAATGTCGCATGGCCTCATTAGTAGCATCTTTTAACGTCTTACTTCCCGAGGTTGCCGGACGAACCTCAGCACCCAAAATCCGCATGCGCTCCACATTAGGCTTTTGGCGCTCCATATCAATGGCGCCCATATATATGATGCATTCTACACCCATCAAAGCACAAACGGTTGCTGTAGCTACGCCATGCTGACCAGCTCCTGTTTCTGCTATGATCTTCTGCTTACCCAAACGTTGAGCCAATAATATCTGACCTATGGTGTTATTTACTTTGTGCGCTCCGGTATGACAAAGATCTTCCCGCTTGAGATAGATCTTCGCACCGTACTTCTCGGAAAGGCGTTCTGCCAAATAAAGCGGTGTAGGCCGACCTACGAAATCCTTTAATAAAGACTCAAATTGCGCCTTGAACTCAGGATCAGCGGTGATCTGTTCATAGTTCTCTCTCAGCTCCTCAATATTCGGGTAAAGCATCTCAGGAATGTATGCTCCTCCGAACTTTCCGTAATATCCTCTTTCGTCAACTTTTACGTTCATCATTCTCTATCCTTTTTAGTTATTGCGAGCGAAGCGCGGCAATCTCCTTCAATTGAAAGAGAGACTGCTTCGTACCTCGCAGTGACGTTCTAATTAATTTGCAAAACCCTATTTCTATCTTTCCCTTAATCAAGAAATAGCTTTTTTCAGTTTCTTCAACTCCTCAATATCCTTCAATCCTGGCGCTATCTCGTACTTCGAATTTACATCGATAGCATGGATATTCATCCCTTTTAATGATTCTAGCGCACTTATGTATTCATTATCAATTCCACCACTCAAAAAGAAGGGAACTGACTGATCATATGCTTTTAACAATTCCCAATCAAAGGTCACTCCATTGCCTCCTCTTTCTTTGCCCTTGGTATCAAATAGAAAGAAGTCAACCAAGCCTTTGTATGGCTTTAATTGCTCAAAATCAAAGCTATCTCCCACTGAGAAAACTTTGATCACTCGGATTCCTGCAGCAAATAAGTCCCCAACATATTCAACACTTTCGTCCCCGTGCAACTGCACGAGGTCCAGACCATATCGATCAACCTTTCCTTTGACCTCCTCCAGTGAAGCATTGACAAACACCCCTACTTTCTTTGTTTCGGATGGGAAATCGTTCAGCAATTCAGCATCCAACTCAGGTGCAAAGCGTTTGGACTTTTCATAAAAGATAAAGCCCATATAGTCAGGTTGAAGCTTTAAAAGCTGTCTGATGTTACCGGAATCTCTCATTCCACATACTTTCAATTTCAACTGACTCATTTTCTTTTTCTATTCTGAGCGAAGCCGAAGAATCTGGCTGATGTTTCGGCTTCGCTCAACATGGAAATTTAATTACTTCCTGTGTTGAGTTGGTTCTAATTTGATTTCCAGATCAAGCGATTCTTGTTTTAACCCTCCAAATCTTAAATAAACTTCAGATCCATGAAGAAAATCGTATTTCAACAATTCGGGTTTTATGTATTTGTACAATGACTCTGCATTTTGGCCATAAAAGAACAGGGTACCATCAGTATTATCCATATTCATTTCATGCCCATCATATCTACCTAAAGGACAGTTTTCCATAAACTCAAAAAGAGCCAGCGTCATATCATAAAACTCATCATCTGATTCCTTTCCATACCAGAAACTGATAAGCACAGCGTGTTTATCACTATCCGGAAAAATCAATTCTTCAAGATTATTATGGTCTAAATCTATAGTCATTCAACATTCATCACTCAACATTAAACACTCATAGCGTGTTTATTCAGGCTTTCTATGAATTCCTTTGCGGCCAAATCAGGTCTAGCACTTCTCATAAAAGTTTCACCAATCAAGAATCCTTGGTATCCATATGACTTTAAATCCACAATTGTTTTAGGATCACTAATACCTGATTCTGAGATTTTTACAAATTCATCGGGTATTTGAGTCGCTAATTGTTTACTAGTCTCTATACTCACTTCGAAGGTCTTCAGGTTTCGATTATTCACTCCTACTACATCCAAGTGTTCATTCAAGTTGTTCTTTAGCTCATCCTCGTTATGAACCTCCATCAGCACTTCAAGTCCGAAACTTTGAGCAAAAGTAGCAAGCGCTTTCAGCCTTTTAGGCTCCAAACAAGCCGCGATCAACAAGATGGCATCGGCACCGATAGACTTGGCTTCAATGATCTGGTAGTCATCAATCACCAAGTCTTTTCTCAAATCAGGGCAAAAATTGTACTTACGGGCAGTTTTAAGGTCTTCACTTGTACCTCCAAAGAATTCCTTATCTGTCAATACAGATAAAGCGCTTGCGCCCGCCTGCATATAACCTATTGTCGTTTTTTCCACCTTAGCATGCGCATTGATCACCCCTTTTGATGGTGATTGTCTTTTGAACTCAGCGATAATACCCGACTTATCTGGACGTGTGAGGTATTTTTTTAAAGAGACTGGTTTTCCCTCAAAATAAATACTCTGCTCCAATAGCTTCTCAGGGTAGAGTCCCTTAAGGTTCGCAACTTCCTTTTCTTTATGTGCTACTATTTTCTGTAGTATATCCATGGTTTCATTTCGTCATTGCGAGCGAAGCGCGGCAATCTCCTCATTCATTTGCTGAGACTGCTTCGTGCCCTCGCAGTGACGTTCACAATTAAATTTCTAATATCGTTTTAAACGTTTTAAGTGCTTTACCACTCATTAAGGCTTCTTCTGCCATACCTAGCGCGTCATTCGTATCTGCGCCTTTACCACATTCAATGGCCATGGCCGCATTCGCAATGACAACCGAATTCTGCTGCTTGGTTCCCTCTCCTTTCAGTATCGTTTCGAAGATCTTTGCCGATTCTTCCACTGAATTTCCTCCGAAAATACTTTCAGGAGTAATCTGGTTCATTCCTAGATCTGAAGGGGCAACAATCTCTTCTTTACCATTGCTGATCTTTTTGAAAGAACCCGTCAACGAGATCTCATCATAACCATCCAAAGCATGGAGAATAACAAAGTGCTTATCTGTCTTTTGGTAGAGATAGCCGTAGAGTCTGGCTAATTCAAGGCTAAAGACACCTACCAATTGCTTTTTCGGGAATGATGGGTTTACCATTGGCCCGAGCATGTTGAAGAAGGTCTTTACCCCAAGATCTTTTCTAATGGGTGCCACATTCTTCATTGCCGGATGGAATAAAGGAGCATGTAAAAAACACAAGCCACAGGCATCCAAACTCTTTTTGATCTTGCCGATGTCGTTGGTGAATTCGTATCCAAAATGCGCCATCAAGTTAGAAGAGCCCGATACAGAGGAAACGCCATTATTTCCATGCTTGGCTACATTTTGCCCTGCTGCCGCAACTATAAATGAAGACAGTGTTGAGATATTGAATGTGTTTTTTCCATCTCCGCCAGTCCCACACAGGTCGATCGCATCGTACTCCGGAATATCTACTGGCACACAAAGATCAAGCATGGCATCTCTAAACCCTTCAAGCTCCTCTACCGTGATGCTTCGCATCAAATAGACGGTCAAAAAGGCCGCCACCTGACTCTGGTTGTATTCACCTTT
>CBFHYE010000010.1:0-2907 GCA_965659985.1 Roseivirga sp.
AGTTGTTGATCTCTTCCAGTATTGATCACACCCGGCATATTCTTCACCTTAATATCGGGTTCTGTTTGAAGATTCTCCATCCAACGACCTGCCTTGTCTTTGGCACTCACTGGTACTACGCCCCAACGCGACCCATTGGGAAGTCCTTCCCAGCCCGCGAACGAACAAGTGCCGGGTGTAGGCATACCTACTGTAGTGCCTATCTCCAAATCTGTGTATCCTTGCGCGAAACAATGGCCATCACTATAATTGGATTCGTTGAACATCGCCAATGTGGGTTTGGTCCAACGAGAAGTTGGCTCACCACCTACCACCTTGGCCGCTGTAGCATAAGTTATGAAAGGCTCTCCAGTAAAGAACATAGCCAGGTCAGCCACCAAGTCTCCTCCACCATTGAAACGTGTATCCACAATCACAGCCTCCTTTTCAAAGTACTTACCCATCATATCTTCATAGATCGAACGATAGGGTCCATCAGACATCCCTGGTATATGTACATAACCGAGCTTGCCTCCAGACTTCTCTTCTACTTCTTTCTCATTCATTTCTACAAATCGGTCATAAAGCAAACCACGTAAGGCACCTAGTGAGATAGGCCTCATGGTGATCATTTGTGCATTTTCACCATTTGCATCCGTAATTTCTAAGAGGGTAAGGTCTCCCGATTTACGGTTCAGATAAGCAGCTACATCTCTGTTTGAAGCCACCAGTTCTCCATCAATAGATCGAATGATCATGCCCGCTTCCACATTGAACTTCGCTTTATCTAAAGGCCCTCCCTTGATCACCTCAGTGATCTTGATACCATTGCCTTCGTGTTTATAGTCGTAAAAAATTCCCAAAGAGGCCGTTGCGTCTCCGTTTTCAATATTACTACCGTACCTTCCGCCAGCATGAGAAACGTTCAATTCACCAAGCATTTCGGAGATCATTTCTGCAAATTCATAACCATTGGACACATGGGGTACATACTTCTCGTACTCCGTTCTCATTAAGTCCCAATCTATGCCATGGAAGGTTGGCTCATAGAAAATATTTTTTGTTCTGATCCATACATGATCGAACATATATTGTCTTTCAGCTGCGGCATCATAAGTCATTTCACCGCTGATCGAGATTGGCTTTCTGCTCCCCTTATCAGGATCGATCTTGGCGATGCGCCCTCCACTCAATAGATAAAGATTCTTCATGTCTTTATCCCACATTAAGGAACCGTAACTATTTACTTTAATAGCCAATTTGGTTTCTTTCGTTCTGAGATCGGTCATCCAAAGATTTTGGCCGCCTTCAAAGCTCGCCATATAGTACAATTTACCTCCGTCTTTACTCAAAACGGCATCTCCTAAACTGGAAGAATGAATTGTGAGTCGAGCCTTGCGGTCTTCCAAGCCTTCCCAATCGAATTTCAACTCATCGCTATCCTCACCTTGGACCTCTTCAGATGCTTTCTTTTTCCGATCCTTTTTTCTCTTTGGCTCTTCCTCTTGTTCTTCTTCATTGACTTCTTCATCTCCGATCTCGTCCTCAATGGCTTGCATCAATTCATATTCTTCCTTATCGAGCTGATATTCGTCCCAGCCCTCTTGAGTAAAGAACATGCTATACACATCTCGCTGCGAACGACCGCTTGTTGCATAGCTCTTCAATCCATTGCGATTACTGAACCAGATCATTTGCTTACCACCATTCACCCATTTTGGTGAAGAGTCATAATATCCACTTTCGGTTAAATTCACTCGCTGTTGTCCATCGGCCGACATCATCAAAACCTCAGAATTATTTAAGCTTTTACCCCATTCTACCATTAGCCATTTAGAATCTGGACTCCATTTGAAATACTGATCACCATCTCTCATATGGAAAAGGTCTTCGTCAGTTAAAAGATCGATCTCATTACCAGATTCTAAATCTCTTACTTTTATAAATCTTCTGTCAGCTACATAGGCCACCTTCTTACCGTCTGGTGAAAACTCTGGAAGGTAATTGTCGACCTCATTACTGATCATCGGTTCTTCGTTGATCAATGTTGAAGCGAAGAAGAAAGGCTCTTGTGCTTCTCTTTCTCTAGTGGCTTTGAATATGCTCCATCTTCCATCTCGTTCAGAGGCATATACGACACCTTTTCCATCTGCGGTAAATGTCACAAAACGCTCTTGTTCTGCTGTTTCGGTAATTCTTTTTGTCAATGAGCCATCCACTGAAGTAACAAAGACCTCTCCTCTAGCAATAAAAGCGATCTCTTTCCCATTGGGTGAAATTGCCATTTCTCTGACTCCTCCATTGATGGTAATAAAACTGTCATTATTGTCAATATCTTGACGAATGATGTTCACCTCTACTTTTTGTGGCTCCTGCCCTTCTTGCATGGTGTATAATGCTCCATCATAGCCAAAGGCAAGGGTTCCATTGCCCATGCTTAGGAAACGCACCGGATGCAGTTCGAAATTGGTTAATTGCTCATTTTGGTTCGAATTGGCCAATGTCGTCTTATGCACATTGAAAGTGCCACTTTCCTCACTTAAATAGTAGAAGCCAGACTCATCGACTGTAAAGATCGGCTGTCGGTCTTCACCTGCCCTATTGATCAGCATGGTGTGTTCGTTTGAATTGGCATCATACATCCAGATGTCTCTAGTGATAGAAGACGTATGATGTTTCCTCCATTCGCTTTCACCACCTTTTTTATCATGATAAAGCATTTTGTTTCCATCAGCACTTACCTGAACATATTCAGCGGGCACAGTAAACATCTGGGCAACCCTTCCACCTTCTACAGGCACACTGTACAACTCGGGTTGAGAACCCGTTGGATATTGTCTGTGTTCTTTAGTGTCCATTCTCTGTGCACCGAAGATCACTGCACTATCGTCATGCGAAAAGGTGAAAGGTGATTCATCGTTGGAATGA
>CBFHYE010000011.1:0-16727 GCA_965659985.1 Roseivirga sp.
AACACACAAAAGCAGCTCAACGATTTTACCAAATGTCTGTTGCGCGATGTCTATTTGCTTGAGCAAATGCTGGAAGAAGACTGGTTTGAAACAGAACAAATGCATATCGGTGCCGAACAGGAGATCTGTTTGATCGACAAACATGGTAAACCTATTGGCATGGCCATGGAGGTGCTTAACGATCTTAACCATCCGGATTTCACGACTGAACTAGCAAAATTCAACGTAGAATGTAATCTCCACCCTAAACCCTTTAAAGGTTCTTGCTTTAGCGATCTGGAAACAGACATCAGAGACCGACTGGCATTGCTCGATAATGTGTGCCAGCAATATGATATTGACTTCTTGCTGACAGGCATACTGCCCACACTTCGAAAATTCGATCTGGATATAGAAAATATAACGCCTCTCAAGCGATACGAATCCTTGGCTAAAGCCATTATGAAATTGCGGGGTAAAGAGTATGAATTGAGACTGAATGGCTATGATGAACTTAACTTGAAGTTTGACTCCGTAATGCTTGAAGCATGCAATACCAGTTTCCAAGTTCATCTTCAAGTACGCCCCGATGATTTTGTCACCAAATATAACAGCTCGTTGATGTTAGCGGCACCTACCATGGCATTGGCTTCTAATAGTCCCATGCTCTTTGGTAAAAGGCTTTGGCATGAAACCCGAATTGCCCTTTTTGAACAGTCCGTTGACACGCGAATCACAAGTGAGCACCTGAGAGACCGATCACCCCGAGTGATGTTTGGCAACCAATGGTTAAAAAATTCTGTGGTTGATCTATTCAAAGAAGACATCTCCAGATTCAGGGTAATGCTGATGACCACAGGTACTGATGAGTGTGAGCAACTATTCAAGGACGGCAAAGCGCCTAAACTTCGTGCACTCAATATTCATAATTCTACGGTATACCGATGGAATCGACCTTGCTATGGCATCAGTCCGAATGGTAAACCTCACTTGCGCATTGAGAACAGGATCATTCCTTCAGGCCCAACCGTGGTCGATGAAATGGCCAATGCTGCTTTTTGGCTAGGCGCCATGACAGCATTTGATGAGCATTATCAAGACTTAACTGAATTAATCGAGTTTGATCAGGTAAAAGGGAACTTCTACGATGCGGCACGCAATAGCTTTAATGCGAAATTCCGCTGGCTCGATGGAAAGAAGTATTCAATCACCGATATGATCAAGGAAGAGTTTATTCCTTTGGCCAGAGAAGGGCTGCGGATGAACAAGGTCAATGAAGATGACATTTCTAAATATATCGGAGTGATCGAAGACCGTGTAGAATCGACTCAAAATGGGACATACTGGAGCCTAAATTCCTTCAATAAACTCATGAAAGAGTCAAATAAGGAAGAGGCCTTACTTTCCATAGCCACCAGTATGCACAGCAGAATGAAGTCTGGTCTGCCTGTTCACCTCTGGAAATTGGCCGACCATGAAGGCATCAAAAAGATTCACCCTTCATCCATTTTGGTAGAAGAATTTATGACCACTGACCTCTTTACCGTACGTAAAGAAGACATCCTTGAATTTGTGGCAGACATGATGGATTGGCAACGTATCCGATTCACTCCAGTTGAAGATGAAAAAGGTCGATTAATGGGGCTGGTAAGTTCCCGAATGATCTTGAGGCATTTTAGAAAAAACATAGGCCGCAAAGAAGGAGAAGTGACCGTGGCCGATATCATGATCAAAGATCCAGTGACCATCGCACCCGAACGTTCGATTTGGGAAGCCATGCGAATGATGAAGGAAAACAGAGTAAGCTGTCTACCAGTGGTAAAGAACGAAAAACTCATTGGTATTGTAAGTGAGGGCGACTTCTTGGAAATCACCTCTACATTGATCAAGATCTTGAACTCAACGGCAGGGGAACATGAATAGGATCATTGGAGAAAGACAGGGAGATTCAAATGATGTCTTATTGGTACTCATAGGTGCCATGCATGGCAATGAGACAGAAGGTATTGCAGCCATGAATAATATCTTTCGCACTATCGATGAAGACCAAATTAAGCTAAATGGAAAGGTTGTTGGGGTTGCTGGTAATTTAGGCGCGATTCGCACTAAAATGAGGTTCCTTCATCATGACCTTAATCGGCTTTGGACAGAGGACTTTATCTCTGAACTTAAAACAAGAAATGTTGACACCCTAATGGCTGAAGAAAAGGAAGCTTATGAGTTACTCACGCTCTTAGAATCCTTGGCTAAAGAGCCTTACGAGAAAAAGGTGCTCATAGACTTGCACACGACCTCTTCAGATAATGGTAATTTCTTAGTTTACTCTGGCGACCCACAAAAAGAACCCATCGTACAATCCTTAAAACTTCCGGTAGTCGTAAACCTAGAGAAGTACATTAAAGGTACGCTCATGCTTTATAGTCGTAGTTTGGGCTATAATTCAATCGTTTTTGAGGGCGGATTGATTGGCTCTGACAAGTCGGTTGAATTACATACTTATGGCCTCTGGCAAGTGATGACAAGCTCAGGATTTATTGATGAGACTGATAGTGCTTTTAAGCATCATCATTATGAAGAATTGATTGGATCGCTACATCATCATATGCCTAAAAGGGTTCGCGTCTTGCACCGGCATGAGGTAAGCGCAAAAGACTACTTCCATATGAAACCTGGCTTTGAAAATTTCCAAAAAGTTTCACAAGGAGAATTACTTGCTGAAGACAAAAAAGGACTGATCAACTCTCCGATGAGTGGTTTTATCTTTATGCCGCTCTACCAAAACACGGGCAGTGATGGCTTCTTCATCGTGGAAGAAGTATAGGTTAGGTTGTCAGTTGATCAATATTGGTTATTGCTGAGCCGTCACCTTAAAAAACTAAAAAGCCATCCTTCTCAGGATGGCTTTTTCTAATTACTTAAAACATATGTCTCAATACTATTAAGCTTGCTGCGCAGTGGCTTCTGCCTTAGCGGCAGCTTTTGCTCTAGCACTCGCTTGCTCTTTATCAGCAGCTGCACCCAACGTCTTCTTAGTCAAGTCGACTACAGTTGGTGTTGCAATAAATACTGAAGAATAGGTACCAACCAAGATACCGATCAATAGGGCGAATGAGAAGCCTCTCAATACTTCACCTCCGAAAATGAACAAGATCAATACGACAATGAAAGTCGTCATAGAAGTGATCAAGGTACGG
This sequence comes from Roseivirga sp., assembly GCA_965659985.1. Taxonomy (GTDB): domain Bacteria; phylum Bacteroidota; class Bacteroidia; order Cytophagales; family Cyclobacteriaceae; genus Roseivirga. The sequence goes on from CBFHYE010000011.1 coordinate 3,174, forward strand.
CTGATCGTAGAGTTGATGGATTCGTTGAATGTACCGATAAGGTCTTTCGAACCTTTCAACTGCAGGTTCTCTCTGATACGGTCAAACACAACCACAGTATCATTTATCGAGTAACCAATGATCGTTAGCAAGGCCGCGATAAATACTTGATCAATTTCAAAACTCAAACCAAGTACACCCGCGATAGCGAAAGCTGAAAGCACAATGATAGAATCATGCACCAAAGCCAAGATCGCACCTAATGAGAACTGCCATCTTCTAAATCTTAGCAAGATGTATAAGAAGATCGCCACAATAGAAAGACCAAATGCTTTAACTGAAGAATTCTTAATATCATCGGCTATCGTTGCACCCACTTTAGAAGAACCTGAAATAGTGAATTGACCATCTCCAAGGTCTACTGTACCGTCAATGAAAGTCTTGCCTGTAGCTTGTGTCAAACCATCAACCAAAACACCTCTTACTTCTTGGTCAGCCTCTAAAGACTCTTGCTCAACCATATAAGAAGTTGTGATCTTCAACACATTACTTGCATTGTACTCTTTCACCTCAACACCAGCTTCGCTAAATGCTCCACCTGAAAGTGACGTTTTAATGTCTGAAGCTACCATTGGTTCATCAAACTCAACAACGTAAGAACGACCACCTTGGAAATCAACACCAAGTCTAAGACCAGAAGTCGACAAGGAGATTATACCTACCGCGATCACAATACCTGAGATCAAATAAGCCAATCTTCTTTTTCCTAAGAAATCGATATTCAAGTTCTGTAATTTGCCTTTCGCTAGACCAGTTTCGAAAGACATGTTGCTTTCGTTTCCTTTTCTGGTCATATAAGTCACAATTACTCTTGTGATGAATACAGCTGAGAAGAATGAACAGATGATACCGATCATTAATGTTACAGCAAATCCTTTAACAGGACCTTGACCCAAAACATAAAGAATAATACCTGTTAAGAAAGTCGTTACGTTGGCATCTATAATAGAACTATAAGCTTTCTTATAACCAGAGTTGATCGCTTGAAGCAATGGAATATCATTACGAAGCTCTTCTCTAATTCTTTCGAAGATCAGTACGTTGGCATCAATTGACATACCAATCGTTAATACGATACCTGCGATACCTGGAAGCGTTAATGCCGCACCGAGGTTAGCTAAAATTCCTAGAATAAAGAAGATGTTGAATAACAAAGCCACGTTGGCCACGATACCACCTTTAGCGTAGTATGCGATCATGAAAAGCACCACTATGACCAATCCCGCCATAATTGATGTAATACCTTGTTTCTGTGCCTCAATACCCAAGGTAGGACCGACTACAGCTTCTTCAACAATTCTTGTTGGTGCTGGCAATGAACCTGCCTTTAAGATGTTTGATAAATCTTCTGCCTCTTCTACAGTAAAGTTTCCACTGATTTCTGACGATCCACTTGGAATTTCGCCTGAAACATTTGGAGCGGTATAGACATAATTGTCAAGAACGATGGCGATACTTCTGTTGATATTCTGCCCCGTTAGGTTTCTCCATTTTTTTGCACCAATCGCGTTCATTTGCATACTTACAGATGGACGCGCTCTTTGGTCTAAGCTCTGGCGAGCATCCGTGATCACTTCACCAGTTAAAGGAGCCTCTCCTCCTCTTGTAACTTTAATAGGGAATAACTCAAGTAATTCAGTGTTCTCTGCAGCTTTAACCGCCCATTTGAAGTCAAGGTTAGCTGGAATGATACGCTGAATTCTTTCATTCTTCAATACTCTATTGATCTGAGAAGTATCTGCTAGGTTGTAGTAGAAACCTGCAAAAGGTCCCTGCTGTTGTAAAGCAAAGAAGCTTGATACACCAGAATTCTCTAAAGAAGAAATAGAATCACTCGCTGCAGTGTCTTCTTGAGCGATCTGTGCTTCCAATGGGTTCTCAATATCAGCAGCATCTTCAGTTGCTGTGGCATTCAATTCAGCCTCTTCCGCCTTTTCAATCTTCATCAACTCTTCGTTGATCGCAGATAATGTTGGCGCAATTTCATTTGGCTCATGGACTTCCCAGAACTCCAATTTGGCTACACCAGAAAGTAGCTTTCTTACCCTCGCAGGGTTATCTACACCTGGTAATTCGATCTGAATTCTACCTGTTCCTTGAAGTCTCTGGATATTAGGTTGAGAGGTACCGAAACGGTCAACTCTAGTTCTTAAGATCTGGAATGCACGATCGATTGAAAGCTCTACTTCCTCGTTGATCATCTCCATCACCTCCGCATTAGTTGACTCAAAGCTGATTCTACCCCTGTTCGCTGCATTTGCGAAAATTCTGCTCAACTGACCATTGTCACTTACCTCGTTAAAGGCTGTTTCAAACAACGAAGTAAAAGAAGCCTGGCTATTCGCTTGTCTTTCTCTCGCTAGCTCAATTGCTTCTAGGAATTCTGAATTCTGACTATTCGCTGAAAGCCCTTTGATGATCTCAACAGGAGACACTTCAAGGGTAACATGCATACCCCCTTGCAAGTCAAGGCCAAGATTCAACTCAATGTCTTTGATCTCCTTGTAGGTAAACTCTGCACCCAACAAGTTGAGCACCGGTTCCATCCAAATGGAATCTAAATAAGACTGTTTTTTAGTCTGGTCTACAATGCCTGACTCATCTTTCGCAAAATCAACGGCATCTTGCTGGATGCCCCTTGAAAAGAAAGTGATAGACAGATAGTAGATACAGAGTAAGGTAACTACTACTGTGAGTAAAATAATTGTATTCTTGTTTTTCATTGGTTTATAGGTTGCTGCACACTTTTGGTGCAAAACATAGTTTCTAAAATGATTTTAATAAACGGAAGTAGACCCAGATCTAGGGTGCGTTTGGCGATTGTATTTGCCTAAAAAGTGTCTTAAAGAAGTGTGTATCTTCTAGAGGAACCTCTGCATTAAAAGGCATTGGTACTTCAGAATCAACAAAGATCTCACGGATATAAACCGCCTCGAATGGCTCGATCTCAACAGAAACAGCCGGCAGCATTTGCTGGCTGAGCATTTGAAGGTTGATGGGTTGATTTTCCTCATCATCATTCGCTTGTTTGTCTTCTGCGATCTCAGAAACGACCATTTCTTCTTGAAAATCGCATGCTTGCTGAGTAACTACATAAGCAGCTACCAATAGCCCCATCATGATGAATAGGCTTTTTCTCAAATGCGATATCTTGGTAATGATCTCTTTCAAGGCCGTCAAATGTAGCAAAAGCAATATAGAAAAACACTAAATGCCATTGATTTTGCTTTGGATGAAAGCTTTGATCACATCCAAAGCACCATCAAAGTGGTCGTTATTCGGCACAACAATATCAGCGTAAGCCTTATGGGGCGCTATGTATTTCTGAAAGGAAGGCATGATATGGTTTTCGTATTTGTAGAGCACATCTGCCGCATCATAACCTCTTTCTTCTCTATCACGCTTCAAGCGCCTCGTTAATTTGATATGTTCCTTGGCCTCAATAAACACTTTAAGATCCGTTAACTCATTGATCTTATCGTAATGAAAAATGAAGATGCCTTCTACCAAAATGACTGGCGCAGGCCTTCTGATGAACTTTTTAGGTTCAACTTCGGGGTTATTGAAAGTGTACTCTTCTTTGATTACCTCATTCCCCTCACTCAGGCTTTTCAAATCAGCTGCAAAGTGTTCGAAGTCTATAGATTCTGGTCGGTCAAAATTGAATTCGCCATTCTTATCCACCAATTGATGTTCTCTCGGTAAGTAATAGTCGTCTTGAGAAATGCAAGTAATGTCCTTGGCTCCAAAACTCTCTAGAATTGTATTGAGGAATAGGGTCTTACCTGAACCGGTTCCTCCAGTAATGCCAATGACGTAGGGTTTCATACTAAATACAGATTGAAATACTTTGGCAAAAATAGAAATGCTATTGAATATCAGGCCTATGCATTTAAGAAAATGGCCAATTTCTCAACAGCTCTTTTTCTATGACTCATGGTATTTTTCAACTCAGCGCTCATCTCAGCAAAACTGTTCTCATAGCCCTCTGGAATAAAGATAGGGTCGTAGCCAAATCCATCAGCCCCAGACCGCTTAGTCGCAATGGCTCCTTGAACAGCGCCTTCGAATTGTTGAAGCTGCTTGCCATCTACAAAGGTGATCACCGCTCGGAACTGTGCCTTGCGATCCTCTGTATCACCCAGTTCATTCAATACTTTCTCCATATTGGCCTCAGCATCTCGAGTGCCTGCATAATGTGCAGAATGGACACCAGGTCTACCGCCCAATGCAGCGATCTCCAACCCTGAATCGTCTGAGAATACAGGCATTTGAATTTTGTCGAAAACGTACTGTGCTTTTTCTTCTGAATTCTCCTCTAGGGTTTCATGTGTTTCTGGAATCTCTCCAGAAAAACCTGCCTCTGACAGTGATAGCAATTCAAAACGATCACCAAGAATCTCTCGCACCTCTTCCAATTTGTGCGAATTATTGGTGGCGAAACAGATCATCATGCTTATCGAATATCTATGACCTGCACTTCAAAAACTAGAACAGAATTGGCAGGGATGTCTCTCAAGGCTCTGTTGCCATAACCCATGGCAGATGGAAGAAAAAATGTTGCTCTTCCGCCTTTGCCTAATTCTTTAAAGGCTATATCCCAACCTTGTACTACATCACCTCTATCGACAACAAATGAGAAAGGAGGGCCTCCTTCAGAAGAATCGAATTCCGTACCGTCTAAAAGGTAACCTATATAATGAGTAAATACTGTGGCTCCGAAATCAGCCTTTTCGTCCTCTCCCGGATCGTCAACAATAATTCTGATCTCGCTTGGCAAAAGGGTATCCGCTTCCAATTGATTACTTGCTAAAAAATCCTCTATCAAAAGAATGTCTGTCTCCAGCTGCGCACCTTCATCGAAGATCTGATCGTTCCCACATGAAAAAAGGGACAAACTCAACACCAAAAGTCCCAATAAATAATTCTTCATCTATTTCAGCTCTAATATTTCTAAATCATAAATCAAAGTCGCATTGGGAGGTACAACTCCAGCACGGCTTCTACTACCATAAGCATATCTAGAAGGAATAATTAGTGTACCGGCTCCCCCTTCTCTTAACTTAGGTAAACCGATAACCCAGCCTTCCAACAGCTTTTGGGCATCAAAGGTGAAAATGTAAGGTTCATATTCTCGATTTGCGGTGTGTAGATCATTCGCCTTTGAAACTTCTTCCAACGTAGAAGAAAGCACCTTCCCATTCAATAACTTCAACGTGAAATTTGATACAACCGTATCATCTTCTTTTACATATTCACCCTCACCTTCGCGCGAAATTATGTAATATATACCTTCATCAGTGCGCTCAGCTTCTAAATTATTGTTAACCACGAATTTTTCTATCTGCTCGATTTCGTAAGCCAATTGATCATTGACCATCCGTTCGATCAAGCTTGCCTCGTTGTCTACATCAAGTACCCGCATACTCATGGTCACCACAAGGCTTGAATCTTTCAAGGGCGCGCTTCTGCCTTCTAATTTGGCATATTCGGGCAAGCTCATTTGTACTTGGATCGAATCACCCTTACCCACTCGGCTCAATATGTCTTTAAACTCAGGCCACATATTGTTCATCGCCAATCTTCTGCCAATCGGAAAAAGATCTCTGGAATCTACAATTAATGAGTCTTCCAACTCGATCTTCATGTGGACCTTTATTGCGTCCGTGTCCCCTGGGGGCTCCCCCCCTCCAGATTCAACTGTTCGCAGTAAATAACCAGATGCCAATTGTTCATAGTCTGAACCACAAGCAACCAGCATTAAGCTTAACATGCTCAAAACAAACAAGCTTTTCACTCGCATTATCTAACTTCTTTTTGTAATTGATCTTTATATTCTACCAACACTGACTTAAACTTCTCCACAGTGTCTTCCAATGAGTCAAATACTCTCCCGCCTGCTGCATTTCTATGACCTCCACCGTTGAAAAAACGGCTCGCGATCTCGTTAGCAGGAAATTCTCCTGTAGAACGAAGAGAAATCTTCACCCCTTCATCGGTTTCCTTAAATAAGGCGCCTAATGTAATCCCTTCGATGGAGAGCGCGTAATTAACAAGGCCCTCAGTATCTCCGGTCTTTGAACTGAATCGTTTGAGGTCCGTTGCATTCAAAGCAAAAAAGGCAGTGCGATATTCTTCTATCACCTGCAGATTTTCTCCTAAAGCAAAACCCAAGAAACGTAGTCTATTGAGTGTGCTTTTATCGTAAATATTTTTCGAGACCTGGCTATTGTTGGCACCAAAGCTGATGAGCTTCGCCACCACTTCATGTACATTCTGTGTGGTATTAGGATGTCTGAAGCCGCCTGTATCGGTCATGATACCTGCATAAAGACAGTTGGCAATTTCTTCATCGATCAGTTGTTCGTCTCCAAGTGCTACGATGAGCTCATAGCAGAGTTCACAAGTAGCGGCTGCCTTAGTATTCCAAAGCTTGAAATCTGCAAAATCCTCCGGCTCCAAATGATGATCTACATTCACTTTAAAACCCTTAGCTGCTCTCACCATTTCACCCATTTCATTGATGCGGCTCAAAACAGAAAAGTCTAAGGTGATGATCACTTCCGCCTTTTCGATCTGATCAGCCACTTTTTCAGAGGTGGCTTCAGAAAAGATCAGCACGTCATCATTGCCTTTCATCCACTTCAAAAAGTCAGGATAATCAGAAGGCGTGATCACTTGTACGTGATGCCCTTTTTTGACCAAGTAGTTGGCCATTCCTAAAGAAGAGCCCAATGCATCGGCATCTGGCTTGTGGTGAGTCGTAATTACTATGTTTTTAGGCGAAGCAAGTTGCGCCTGAAATAAGTCTAAGTTTTGCATAAATACACACCAGAGGTGCTTAGATCAAGGGGCAAAGTTGTAGAGAAAAGAATTAGAAAGCAATTCAAACACTTTGAAAGCCAAACCTGAAATGAATGCTAAAAGATTAATAATCTGGCAACATCAAATAAAAAATATATTCTAATTTTGCACCCGCATTTAAGCAAGGAACTATTATTAGAAAAAATATGGCAACTAACAGAACTTTTACAATGATCAAACCTGATGCCGTTACTGACGGTAATTCAGGTGCAATACTAAAGATGATCGAAGACGCAGGCTTCAAAGTCATCGCATTAAAATATACGCGTCTTACACAAGAACTTGCTGGTAAGTTCTACGAGGTGCACAAAGAAAGACCTTTCTACGGTGAATTGGTTGAGTACATGTCTTCAGGACCGATCTTCGCTGCTATTCTTGAAAAAGACAATGCAGTAGCTGACTTCAGAACGTTGATCGGTGCCACTAATCCTGCTGAGGCAGCTGAAGGAACGATCAGAAAACTGTATGCTAAGTCTATCGGTGAGAACGCTGTTCATGGATCTGACTCTGATGAGAATGCTGCTATTGAGGGTAACTTCTACTTCTCTCAACAAGAGCGTTTCTAAGGAATTACGAAAACAGAAACAAAAGAAGCTTTCTATAAATAGAAGGCTTTTTTTATGCTTTTCCCTTCTTCAGCCAAATCGGCAAGAGTAAAGCACCAATGATCAGATAAGGATAGTAGGTAACAAAACGCCAAACCATGCTCGCTGCAAAGGTAAAGTCACCAAATTGATCTTGATAAAAAGCAGGAAACACAAACTCAGCTGTGCCCGCATTGCCGGGAGAAGGCGATACCAATAGGGCCACCCACATGGTCAGGTGCTTACCAATAGCCAATGCGTGGTCGTTCAATGACATGGGAACAAAACCATTTCCAATAATGGAAAGCACTGCATACTTCAATATCCAAATGAGATAAGTGATACCTATCAACTTAAACCAGAACACTACCTTTTGCCCTCTAAGAATCTTGGAGGCTAGCAACAATTGGTGACTTTGTTCTGCTGCAGCCTTTTCAAATCGCTTAAGAAAAGAAATCTTAAATAACTGCATGGATATGCGGTTAATGAACTTGGGCATAACCACAATTGCAGCCAGCATAAAAACCGTGTAACCAATGAGCATGGTATAACTCAGCCAAAAAAGGTAGGAGACCTTAGACTCTGGCTCATCAGGGATCAATAAGGAGTCGGGTATGATCGCACCCTCTGATAACCAAATCGCCAATGGCGTGGAAGTGATAAAGAATAAATTATCCATTGAAGCTGCTAAAAGAGCATAGGCCACTGCCTTGCCAAAAGAAACGCCCTCCTTGAAGAGCACAAAGATGAGAATGGTAGTCGCACCTAATAAAGGTGGGGCTACCGCCACAATAAACTCCCAAAGCATCACTATATAAAAGGCCGATTTCAGATTGATCTCTCCATGACTCATCAACTGAAAGCGCTGCATATTCAAAAAGTCTTTTATCGCCAGCACGAGAAAGGCTAACAATAAAGCGGCAAAGGAGATCTCCAAAATCGCTTGAAAGCTCTCGGCATTGATCTGATCGTCACGCCAGACCAAAATTGAAATCAAGGCAGCTGCGATTAAAATAGGTAAGAATACACTTTTGGGATTAAGTGTTTTGAGCGCTTTCTGGTTTTCCATTACTGCTCTACGAGTTCTTCATCAGCTTTTTCTATCCAAAAATTATTGAATCCTTCCCCTAGATGCATGGTGATCTTTCGCATTTGAAGTAAATCAAGGATGGATAAGAAGTTGAAGATCACAGCGATCTTATTCGGTTCTAGCTCGATCAATTCAGTAAAACTCAAACGAGAAACCTCTGATAGTCGATTCAATACAAACTTGCGCTGATCTGAAATGGTATATGGAAACTGCACGACTTCGTGCTTTGGCTTATTCTTTTCGATCTCATATTTCGCCAATACATTCTGATAGACTTTGAGCAGCTTGTAGAGATCGATATTTTGAAGTTCGGCCTCCACATTATTGACTTCAGCGATCTTTCTGATCTCTTTGACAATATTGCCTCTTCTCTCTTTCTGTGAGCGATCAAATTCCATTTGACTCAGCTCTTCTATCACAGATTTGTACTTTTTATACTCTAGAAGATGCTTGACCAACTCTTCCCTTGGGTCAACCTCATTGCCTTCATCATCTAAAACCGGTCGTGGCAAAAGCATTTTTGCTTTGATCCTCATTAAGGTTGCGGCCACCAAAATGAATTCGCTAGCTACTTCCACATTCATCTGTTCGAGATGCTTGAGGTAGTCTAAAAAGTCCTTTGTGATCTTATTAATTGGAATATCATGAATATCGAGTTCGTCTCTTTGGATAAAGAAAAGCAAAAGGTCAAAAGGACCTTCAAACAATGGAAGCTTGATCTCGAAACTCAAATGATAGCTGCGTTTAGTTCAAATATAAGAGTTTGATAATTTTAAGGCCGAGACTATATAATTTTTTACTTTTGTCAACTGCCTGAAGAACTTGTGAAACATTTAATGTGACTCAGAGTTCTTTAAGCATTAGTTTAAGATCCCATGTTGATTAAAGCCGGCCCACTTTTAGAAAAAATTGATTCTCCTAAAGATCTAAAGAAGTTAAGTCAAGACCAACTCGTTCAGGTTTGTGATGAGCTTCGCCAATACATTGTAGACAATGTATCGGTTTATGGCGGGCATTTTGGGGCTTCACTGGGTGTGGTAGAATTGACTGTGGCATTACATTATATCTTTAATACACCAAAAGACCAATTGCTATGGGATGTAGGGCATCAAGCTTATGGTCATAAAATTCTTACAGGCCGTAAAGATAAATTTCATACCAATCGTGTGTATGGTGGGATCTCCGGATTCCCAAAAAGAAAAGAAAGTGAATTTGACACCTTTGGTGTAGGTCACTCTTCTACTTCTATTTCTGGCGCATTGGGAATGGCTATTGCCAATCAATACAAAGGCGATGATAGACAACACATCGCAGTTATTGGTGATGGTGCCATGACTGGCGGATTGGCTTTCGAAGGCATGAACCATGCAGGAGACACCAATGCCAACCTTTTGATCGTCCTCAATGACAATTGCATGTCAATTGATCCTAATGTAGGTGCTTTAAAGGACTATTTAACGGATGTGACCACTTCTCACACTTACAACAAAGTGAAGGAAGACGTCTGGAATATGCTAAGCAAGTTTTCGAATTTCGGAAAAAGTGCCCAAGAGGTTATTTCTAAAGTAGAGCATTCAATGAAATCTTTGCTCCTCAAGCAAAGCAATCTATTTGAATCACTAAATTTACGCTATTTCGGTCCTGTAGACGGACATGACGTTCACCATTTGACTCATGTACTCAACGACCTCAAAGATATCCCTGGTCCAAAAATTCTTCACTGTGTTACGGTGAAAGGAAAAGGCTATAAACCTGCTGAAGAAGGCAATGCCACCAAATGGCATGCCCCTGGCAAGTTCGATAAAGTAACTGGTGAAGTTTTCAAGAAAACGCACGAGAAGCCACAACCACCAAAATATCAAGATGTCTTTGGTAATACATTGGTTGAATTGGCCGAAAAAAATGACAAGATCATGGGTGTAACTCCGGCTATGCCTTCAGGGTCTTCAATGAATATCATGATGAAAGCAATGCCAGACCGCGCTTTTGATGTGGGTATTGCTGAGCAGCATGCTGTTACTTTTTCCGCAGGTCTAGCGACTCAAGGCATGACAGCCTTTTGTAATATCTATAGCACATTTATGCAACGTGCTTACGATCAAGTGATCCATGACGTGTGTATTCAAGATCTCCCCGTAAACTTCTGCCTAGATAGGGCAGGTTTTGCCGGTGCTGACGGACCAACGCACCATGGGGCTTATGACGTGGCTTATATGCGTTGCATCCCGAATATGATCGTTGCTGCTCCGATGAATGAAGCTGAGCTAAGAAATCTCATGTACACGGCACAATTACCTAGAGATGGTCAGGCTTTCACCATTCGTTACCCAAGAGGACAAGGTGTAATGCCTGAATGGAAAACTGAGATGAAAAAGGTGGCGATTGGAACGGGAAGAAAAATCTCCGATGGTGAAGAAGTAGCCGTTCTTTCACTTGGCCATATTGGTAATTATGTTTTTGATGCCAAAGACGAATTAGCAAAAGATGGTTTGAATCCAGCTCACTATGATATGCGTTTTGTGAAACCGCTTGATGAAGAGTTGCTCCACGATATCTTCAGAAACTTTAAAAAGGTTGTTACGGTAGAAGACGGTTGTGTTCAAGGTGGATTTGGCTCGGCTATTCTAGAATTCATGGCCGATAACCAATATACTGCGCAACTGACACGTTTAGGAATTCCCGACAGAATTGTTGAACACGGCACTCAAGAGCAACTTCACGCTGAATGCAACTTTGACGCTGCTGGTATTACCAATGCGGTAAGAACCTTAGCTGGTGTTGAAGTGAAGGCTTCAGTTTAATTACAATTCATTTTCGATCATTTTGGTAAGGTCTCGCTTGGTTAAGACCCCAGCCCTATTGGCTTTAATTTCTCCGTTTTTGAAGAGTATAAGATTAGGGATACTCCGAACACCAAACCGTTGTGCAACAGGCTGATTTCTATCAACATCAACTTTGATGATGCTCACTTTATCTCCGAATTCATCCGCAACTTCTTTTAATACAGGCGCCATCATCTGACATGGTCCGCACCAATCTGCATAAAAATCTACTAAAACTGGTTTATCCTGTGCTATGATCTCTTGAAATTTCCCTTTCATGCGATTATCCTTTCATTGGTTAAAACCCACTCGCTGTCGGATTTGTTCCCTTGGCACAATCGTTGATTAAGCCTTTTTTCTATATTTGACGACCAATAAAATTAGCTCCTATGAATAAGTTATTTGTCTTTTTATTCACCATCCTAATCCTTATTGCAAATCCTTTAGCTGCCCAAAACAAGCTACCTATTACCCTAGAGGATATCTTCAAGAAGGGAACATTCAAAACTTCAGGAATTGGTGACATCCGTTGGATGAACGATGGTCGCTACTATTCGGCACGCGAAGTAAATAATGGTGTAGTCTCCTTAGTGAAAAAAGACATCACAACTGGTGAAACGGTTGAAACTATAGCAACAAGTAATGATGTGGGCTTTGCTTTTGGGAGTTATACTTTTTCGAGCGATGAAAAAAAATTGATCTTCCCCACGGAAACGGAAAGCATATATAGACGATCTTCAAAGTCAGTATTCCATGTTTATGATATCGCAAGCAAGGAAATTGCAGAGATAGCAGATGGAGAAAAAGTGATGTACGCAAGTTTCTCACCAGATGCATCCAAAGTCGCTTATGTTAAAGAGAACAATCTATACATGGCCTCTCTTGAAAATATGGAAGAGATTCAGATCACCACTAATGGTGAGTGGAACAAGATCATCAACGGTAATGCAGATTGGGTTTATGAAGAAGAATTCTCGATGTCAAAAGCGTTCAAATGGTCGCCCGATGGAAGTAAAATTGCCTTTTGGCGTTTTGATGAATCAGGCGTAAAGGAATATAACATGCAATTATGGGGGCAGCTCTATCCTCAAGATTATAAATTCAAATATCCAAAAGCAGGTGAAGACAATTCAGTTGTACAACTCAAAGTCTATGACCTCAATGCAGAGAAAATCATTTCTATGGATATCGGAGAGGAAACCGATATCTATATACCTCGAATCTATTGGACAAAGCAAGACAATATCTTGTCTATGATCAGGCTCAATAGATTGCAGAACAAAATGGAGATACTCCACGCTAACGTTACAACAGGAGAATCTGAGGTGATCTACAGTGAAGAAAGTGATACTTATGTAGATGCAGACTATAATGACAACCTGCAATACCTAGCTGACGGTAAAACCTTTATCATCACAAGTGAAAGGGATGGTTTCAAGCACATCTATCATTACAATCTAGATGGTTCTTTAGTAAGGCAGATCACTTCTGGTAATTGGGAAGTCACCAACTTGTTGGGCGTTGATGAAAAAGGAAAGACCATTTACTATCTATCCTCCGAAAAATCACCCTTGCAGCGACACATGTATTCCATTAAACTGAATGGAAAAAGCAAAAAATCCATGACGGCTGGACAAGGCACTTATAGCATGAATTGGAGCCCAGACTTTAAATACTATATCCAAACGTTAAGCTCTAGTGCCTCACCTAATGTGGTCACGCTACACGAGGACGATGGGGAGCAGATTCGCGTCATGGAAGACAATGCCGCAGCAAAAGAGCGCATTGGCCGATACGCTGTCGGACAAAAAGAATTCTTCAGCTTCTTAAACGATCAAGGAGTTGAATTAAATGGTTATATGATCAAGCCAGCTGATTTCGATCCGAACAAGAAATATCCTGTACTCATGTATGTTTACGGTGGGCCTGGTTCTCAAACCGTAACAGATGCATGGCATGGCACCAGGGACTTATGGCATATGCATTTAGCCAATCAAGGCTATATTATTGCCAGTGTAGACAACCGGGGCACAGGTGCTAGAGGCAAACAATTTAAACACTTGACCTATGGCATTTTGGGTAAATATGAAGTAGAAGATCAAATCTCTGCAGGAAAATTCTTAGCGGGTCTAGACTATACTGATTCAGAAAGAAT
>CBFHYE010000012.1:0-6762 GCA_965659985.1 Roseivirga sp.
AGCGTTGTCAGCTCTGCTTTTATCGTTTCCTTCTGGAACTCTTCCGCTTTGAGCTGCGCGGTTTTCCAGTTGCTCAGAAACTGTATACCAAAATTGATCGAGATCAAAGGCAGTAAAATCAAGAGACCGATCACGTTCATGCTAATGAGCTGCGCCTGATCGGGAGGGTCTTGTGTTAGACCTAGTTTCAAGATCAAGTAACTGATATTGATCAGAACCAATGAAAGTAGAATACCACTGCTAAGCTGCCAGTAAAAACGTTTGTTTCCATATTTCAGCCAAGGCAAACGTAGATCTAGTTGTTTAGTCAATAATCTATTCATCAACCAGAGCAGAAAAAGGGTAATTGTGATCCAACCAACCGTCAGGTACAGACCCTCATCTGCATTTGTTAAATAGAGGGTCAAAAAAGCGCCTCCAATGAGCACAAAGGCTGTGATGATTGAGATAAGGTTTCTTTTGAGGAAATTCACGGCTTATTTAGTCGAAAGTAATTTCGTCAATTCTAGACCATTTGATATAAATAGGCTCTGCATTTTTAGATGGAAATATCAGAATTCCGTCATTCTCATTGGTCACATCTCTTTCATCACCAATCAAGATCGAACGTCCGCTTTTTAGTGTGACCATTGAATAGTTGTAATTCTTAGGGACAATACTTTGAACGTTGCGGAAGGGAATGTCGTATTCTACATCATCATCTTTTCCATCTAGTATTTCAAACTCCCATGATTCATCCAAGTCATATACCAACAAGCCTCTATGCTCGTCTCCATCAATGGTGTGCACTGTTCCTGATAGACCTTGAGATACTGGGAAGTCATCGTAGGAAAGTCCGGAGATGGATTCTTGAGAGAATTCGACATTCATAAAGTCTCTCCATGGAATGAGTATGCGTCCGATCTGAGGATCAAAAACAACAACACCTCGGTTTCCCTTATTTACATCATTGCTGCCCGTAACTAAAAACTCACGCCCGGAATTGAGGATGACCAATGCACCGTTGCGTTCTTTTTCTATGGATTTGATACTTCTAAAAGGAATTTCACGATTGTCTCCTCGAACTTCACCGTCCAAGACCTCACTTAAAAAACGTTCATCAACATCCCATTGAATAAGTCCTGTAAATGTTCCTTTTCTGCCTGCATCAACGGTTCCGTACAATGGTGTTCCGAAGGCATCAGGTAATTGATCAGGTGCTTTTTTAAAGATTACGCGTTCAACTCGATCCCATTTAAGCGATACTTCACCTAGTTCAGTATCCAATAGGTTTACGGTTCCCCCAATGTCCGAAAAGTATCCTCCCTGATTTGAAACCTCCAAAATAGCTCCATTCTTGATCTTGATTCTGGCTTTAGATCTCCCCGTTGGCTCTATACTCACAATATCTCCGAATCGTGTGTCAAACCTATGATTGCTTCTGCTGTATTTGTCTTCCCAGATACTTAAAACACCAAGGTCAATGCCTAACCAACTGTTGTCTTCGCTTTGCTCTGAAAGGGCTTCTGCTTCGCTTTTAGAAAGATATTTTAGGAAATCGTTGGAGGTTTTTTGGGCATTCAATAATTCTACCCAGTAAACTTCATCATCGCCCCAACGAATAAAACCTGTGTATTTATCACCGCTAACGGTTTCTACATCTCCATAAAGAAATAGATTCTTTTCCTGTGCTTTTGCACTGCTTACAATGATAAACAGGCCAACAACAATTCCCACGATCAGCAATAGCTTTCTCATCACCCCTTCAATATGTTGGTTCTCTTTGACCATACTACAAACATAGACGATGCATTTCGGCATTTGTAGCAAAAAAGGCTGTATCGGGGTCTGCATTTACTGAAACGGGAGGAATGCTTGCTCAAATGAATGATTATTTCGGAAACGCACTGGCATCAATACCTGGAATGATCCTTAATGCATTTTTGTAATAGAGCTTTTTCAGGATGTCGTCTGGTAAGCCCAACCCATACATTTTCCAATAAGCATGATACTTTTTGTAATAAGGGAAGTATTCATCTTCGGTCTCAAGTACACGGAAATAGGTGTAATATTCTTCTGGATTATAAGCGTCCTTACCAAAAAGCACGCGGTCTTGGTACTTCTCAAAGAACTTGTTGGCGAATTTCGGTTGTCTTCCCAATTCTGCAATCACAGCCCCTATTTCAACGACCATGTTTGGCATTTCATCTAGGAGTTGGCTCAATTTGGCTAGGTCATTGGCATACCAGCCCATGTGTGCCGCTATGAATGTGGTATTCGCGTGTTTCTTGAATACATTATGCTGCTCTTGAATTAATTGCTCCCAGGGCACGGGGTCAGTATCGCTTCTTTTTCTTCGGGGTCTAAGTTTTAATTCTAACCATCTTTCATTGTTTGCATCCCAAGGCTCCCAGAATTGTTTGGGGTCAGCAGTATGGATGAGTACAGGAATCCCTAACTCGCCACATTTGGCCCAAACAGGGTCTAAACGAGCGTCATCTACCGCCACGCGTTGACCATTGGCATCTTCAACAGACAGTCCTAGGCTTTTAAAGATCTTTAATCCTCTCGCTCCTTGCTCATAATCCCTTTCAAGTTGCTCAGCGGCTCTTTCCCCCCAGCGATCGTCTAAATTGTTAAAGTTGAGGTTGGCGAAGACCACAAAACGGTTGGGTTGATTGTTTTCAATGTTCGTCTTGGCATCTGCTATGGCTTTACCACTGCCGCCAGAAAGATTGACCATTAGGCCCATGTTGAGTTCATCCATTTCTCCTGCAAGCTTATTCAGGTCACGTTCGCCCATGCGCCATTGATGACTATGGACATCTATAAATGGAAACTTGGCCCTTTTGACAGGGTTTTCAGGAACGACAAGCGTAGAGGGGGGATTGTACTCCTCAAAGGTAACTTCCTGAGCAGAGATGATCACTTGAAAAACTGTGATGGCGAGCATTGAGAGAAAAAGTCTTTTCATATTAAATAAAGCGGATAGAGCTGCTTTTAGTTTAGCTTCAGCGATATAGGTTGTAATTTATTCGACCAAACGGAACATCATATGAAAATTTCTTTGAAAGGGAAAGTAGTGTTGGTAACGGGTGGCTCAAGAGGAATTGGAGCCGCGATCTGCAAAACCTTAGGAACAACTGAGGCAACTGTCGCCATACATTATCGAAAGAATAAAACCGAAGCTGATGAGATCGTCTCTTCAATAGGAAATGAAAGCAAATCATTTCAGGCTGACCTTAGTGACACCAAGGAGGTTATTAACTTGTATAAACAAGTAAAAGCTGAATACGGGAAAATTGATGTTTTGATCAACAATGCTGGCATTGCCCTCTCTTGTGATTTTGAACAATCAGATGAAGATTGGGCAGCAGAATGGGATCTCACTTACGCAGTAAACGTGAGGGCGGTAGGCTTGCTTTGCAAGAAGATCATAGCTAATATGAAAGATCATGGCGGAGGCCGAATCATCAATATAGCCTCAAGGGCTGCTTTTCGAGGAGATACCTTGGATTATCTAGCCTATGGTTCCTCAAAAGGCGCCATTCCCGCATTGACACGTTCTATTGCTCGTTATTGTGGTAAAGACGACATCAAAGCTTTTTGCATAGCTCCAGGTTTTGTACGCACAGATATGGCGCAAGATTTTATGGATCAGTATGGAGAAGACTTTGCGCTCAATGATATCGCACTGAATAAGCTCACAGAGCCAAAAGACCTCGCCCCTTTGGTCACATTGTTGGCATCGGGAATGGCTGATCATGCCACAGGAACTACCATTGACATCAATGCAGCAAGTTATGTTCATTAAATAATTGATTATATTATGTGCATTCAACTTTAAACCACATACTATGAATGATTTTAATGAAATTCAAGAAGCACCAATGAGTGTAAAAGATTGGGTGATCACATTAATTGTGACGGCATTACCTATGATCGGCTTTATTATGCTCTTTGTCTGGGGCTTTGGCGGAAATGCGTCAACAAACAAGGCAAACTGGGCGAAAGCGGCTTTATTACTTTATGCCATTGGTATTGTTTTGGCCATTGCTTTCTATGGCACTATACTAGGTTTTGTGCTGGCCTCCGGTAATTATTAGCAATTGGCCCTTTTGTTTCTATTTGTCAATAGAAAGTACAAGGGCTTTTCTTTTGTATTCTATGTAAAAAACACCTACGGGAAGGCCTTCGTATTTGGCCACATTAGCATACAGAAGGATCGTATCTCCCTCAAGGATTTGGACTGAAGGTTCTGAACTCAGCTCAT
The DNA here is from genome assembly GCA_965659985.1 of Roseivirga sp. Taxonomy (GTDB): domain Bacteria; phylum Bacteroidota; class Bacteroidia; order Cytophagales; family Cyclobacteriaceae; genus Roseivirga. The sequence continues at coordinate 4,253 of CBFHYE010000012.1, forward strand.
TTTCTGCATTGTAGGCATAGGCATCAAAAACCTGAAATTTCTTTCCATCGAACTGCTTGGTTTGGTCAAAGGACACAAAGCCGAAATTCGCATTGATGTCAGAGCTGTTGTTAAGTTCGTATTGTTGTTCGTCATTGAGACGCAATTCTAATTTTTTAATGTCCTCATTGCCAAGAGATAGCGCCTTCTCAACGATTTCGCCCTCTGAAACTCTTTTGATTTCACGAGCTTCCATTTCTTGTCTTGCTTTAGTGGTATCGATCTTTTGATCGCCACAGCTAAAAGCCAAGAGGAGGATCGCTATTATTGAGATGCTTCGTTTCATAGTCATCAAATTTAATATCAATAGATAATGTTTGTTAATTTTACTGACTAAATCAGAGTATATGCTTGATAAACTTGAGGCCATTCGTTTGAGATTTGAGGAGGTCGGTCAGCTGATCGTTCAACCGGAAGTTGCTTCTAACATAAAAGAATTCACTAAGCTCAATAAGGAATTTAAAGACCTAGAGAAGATCGTGGTGGTGTATAAAGAGTACAAGAATGTGCTCGAAAACATCGATTCTTCGAAAGATATTTTAAGGACTGAAAAAGATGAAGAGTTCAGGGATATGGCAAAAATGGAACTCGATGAGCTTACTACACGCCAAACTGAACTGGAGGAAGAGCTCAAGTATATGCTCATTCCCAAAGATCCTGATGATTCAAAAGATGTGATCGTGGAGATTCGCGCTGGAGCTGGGGGAGATGAGGCAGGTATATTCGCTGGTGATCTTTATCGAATGTACGACCGATTTATCGACTCTAAGGGTTGGAAAAAAGAACTCATTAGCCTGAGTGAGGCTTCTTCAGGAGGGTTTAAAGAGATCGTTTTTGGTGTTTCGGGTGAAGATGTATACGGCTCATTGAAATTTGAATCAGGTGTGCATCGAGTACAGCGTGTGCCGGTAACGGAATCTCAAGGGCGAGTGCATACCTCTGCTGCTTCTGTTGCTGTTTTACCTGAAGTAGAAGATGTCGATGTACAATTAGATATGAAGGATGTGAAGAAAGACACGTATCGTGCTTCCGGGGCTGGTGGTCAGCACGTGAATAAAACGGAATCTGCCGTGCGTTTGACTCACCTGCCTACAGGAATTGTGGTAGAATGTCAGGATGGTCGTTCACAGCACAAAAATTACGATAAAGCACTTCAGGTTCTCCGTTCAAGGATGTACGAAAAGGAGTTGAAAAAACAGCAAGAAGAAATTGCTGGAGAAAGAAAGTCATTGGTAGGCAATGCAGATAGATCTGATAAGATCAGAACCTATAATTATCCTCAAGGTAGAGTCACTGACCACAGAATTGGCTATTCTGTACACAATTTACCCACGGTCATGGATGGTCAGATCGAAGACTTTATTGATAATCTGCGTATGGCTGAGAATGCCGAAAAACTACAGGCTGGAGGAGAAGCATAATGTTTTTTCAAAGGGAGATCACGCTTGAACCAAGACCGAGAGGCTTCCATCTCATTACCTCTGAAATAGCAAGAGCTTTTTCTGATATAGGGAGAGTAAGTATTGGTTTATTGCATATTCACATCAAGCACACCTCTGCGAGCTTGACGATCAATGAAAATGCAGATCCAACCGTTCGAGAAGATTTTGAAAGTCATTTTAATTTGATGGTTCCAGAAGATGGAACGCACTATCGGCATACACTGGAAGGACCTGACGACATGACCTCACACATCAAAGCAAGCCTTTTAGGGCCTTCTGTTACAGTTCCTATTACCAATGGGCAGATGAACCTTGGCACTTGGCAAGGTGTCTATCTTTGTGAACACAGAAATTATGGAGGAAGCCGCAGGCTGGTGCTTACGCTTCAGGGTCAGTAGGTTCTCCTATCAGTTGATCAACAATGTGGTCTAATTGCTTTTTGTTCTCTTCGATGTAGTCTAGACCAACTTGATGAAGATTCTTTAAGTTTTGGGGTCCTGCATCATCCATGCTGGAGTTTTCTTCATTCAAGGTAAACTGGATCCTGTGATAATACTGCTCACTCTTCGATACTTTGAAGATCTGAGGACCTTCGTTCAGATAAATATCTAGAGCAAAGTCTGCTGAGTATTTAGACTTTCCATTTTCGTCAGGGACTAAATAACAACAGGTAAGTATTCCACCTGTGCTGGTTCTTGCGATCAAGTCAAAATAGTCGGCTAATTTGGCTCCGGGATTCTTACTGCGTGTTTGAAGTTGTTTTTCTACATAGGTGAGTATGGTTCCAGGAATAATTCCTCTGATACCACCATCATCGATTGAAAGAACTTTAATTTTCTGCATCACTCTGTGTGTTTCACATAAGATTTAGTGAAAACATCTGATAGACAGAAGAATTATTTTCCGTAGTCCTTTCCTTCGAGCTCAAATATTTTGTTTACTGAAGTGTTGAAGATCTCCGAGATTTTTAATGAAAGCAAGGTTGAAGGCGTGTATTTGCCTCTTTCAATCGCATTGATACTTTGCCTT
>CBFHYE010000013.1:0-3996 GCA_965659985.1 Roseivirga sp.
GAACGGGTCACCCTATTTATTCCAAACATCCATTGCAGTAGCTGTATTTGGCTTTTAGAGCATTTGGAGAGATTGCAAGAAGGCATAGTCAAATCGGAAGTGAACTTTAACAAGAGGAAAGTTTCTATTGCCTATGATCCACGGATAGTGCCCTTACAAAATATAGCTGAGCTTTTAGATCGAATTGGTTATCCGCCTTTGATCAATTTGGAAAAAGATGAAGCTGAAAATGAGAAGAGCTACGATAAAAAGCTCTTGATCAAGCTAGGTGTGGCGGGCTTCTGCTTTGGTAATGTGATGCTTTTGAGCTTCCCTGAGTATTTAGGTTTTGAAACGGTTGAGCCACAATATCAGCAGATCTTTCGATGGTTGAGTGCGATGATGGCATTACCAGTGCTGCTTTACTCCGCAAGCGATTATTTTATTTCGGCCTTTAAGAGTTTAAGACAGAAGTTTATCAATATCGATGTGCCAATAGCATTGGGCGTAGTGACTTTGGCGCTTAGAAGTTACTATGAAGTTTTAAGTCAAACAGGTCCTGGATACTTCGATTCGCTGGTGAGTTTGATCTTTTTTCTATTGATTGGTAAATGGTTTCAGCAATTGACTTATCGCAACTTGTCGTTCGAACGAGATTATAAATCGTACTTCCCCTTAGCCGTTCAGAGAATCAAGGATAACGAGCAAACGCCTGTTTTGGTAAAGGATATCAAAAGGAACGACCAACTATTGATCCGGAACAATGAGGTGATTCCCGCAGATTCGATTCTAATTGATGCAGTGGCCAATGTAGATTATAGTTTCGTGACAGGAGAAGCTGAGCCTGTACAAAAGAGTAAGGGCGATATGATCTATGCCGGAGGGCGATTGGTTGGTAAACAAGCTAATTTTGTCGTTCAAAAAGATGTCTCTCAGAGCTATTTGACGGGTTTATGGAATCAAAATGATGAGCAAAAAGAACAACGAACGCTCATTGACCAAGTCAGTCAGTACTTCACGCTGGTTATCATTGCCGTGGCGACTGGTTCTGCTTTGTATTGGCAATTTACAGACCCTTCGCATACCTGGTTAGTCTTTACTGCAGTACTTATTGTCGCTTGTCCTTGTGCTTTAGCCTTGGCAACGCCTTTTACTTTAGGGTCAGTTATGCGTGTTTTTGCCAGGAACAAGTTTTATGTCAAAAGTGCCGAAGTTGTTGAAAAGCTACAGAAGATAACGACCATCATATTTGACAAGACGGGTACATTAACCAAGAGTGAGGCACACGATGTCTCATTTGTTGGAGAGGAATTAAGTCAGAATGAAAGTAAAATATTGACTTTGGCGCTTGCAAGCAGCACACACCCATTGAGCCGCAACATTTTATCGAACTTAGGTAAGAAAGATGCAACGACTTATCAGCTTGAATCTTTTGATGAAATTCCGGGTAAGGGCATAATCGCCATGGTCAATGGACTGGAAGTTCGTATTGGTAGCGCTAAACTTGGTGAACTTCCTAGAAAAGCCTCGGATCAGACCAGTGTTCATATTTGGTTCGGTGAAAAATATAGAGGACAATTTATTCTGCAAAATACATACAGAGAAGGTATTAAATCATTAATGGCACGACTGGGCAAGAGCTTTGATCTCAAATTGTTATCAGGTGATAACTCAAGTGAAAAGCAGAGGTTAGCAGGTTTCTTTCCAGCAGATAGTGAAATGTTCTTTGATCAAAAACCTCATGATAAACTAGAGAGGATCAAAGCTGAGCAAGCTGATTCGGCAAATGTCATGATGATAGGTGATGGCTTGAATGATGCTGGAGCCCTAAAGCAGAGTAATGTGGGTATTGCAGTTTCTGAGAATGTTTCAAATTTCTCACCCGCCAGTGATGGCATCTTGGATGCTGAGGAAATCAAGAACTTGGATAAATTTCAAGACTTGGCCCGATCGGCTAAAAAAGTCGTCATCTGGAGCTTTGTGATCTCATTCGTCTATAATGTTGGAGGCTTAAGTTTTGCTGTTGCAGGTTTACTAACACCTCTAGTTGCAGCTATATTGATGCCTTTGAGTAGTATTACAGTGGTGGTGTTTACGACTACCGCAATCCAAGTTTTGGCTAGAAAAAATAAATTATAAAATGTCTGTCATTGTCATCTTGATCATTACCAGTATTGTCGTAGCCGCACTATTCTTGGGTGCGTTTTTCTGGGCAGTCAGATCAGGACAATATGACGATACCTATTCACCTTCCGTCAGGATGCTTTTTGAGGAAAAGAAGAAGAAAGAAAATGACAAAAAAGATCGATCAACTGATCAGTAAGTACGACAGACCCATACCACGATACACCAGCTATCCTTCAGTACCAGATTGGAATCTAAATAGTTTCAATAAAGAAGCTTGGGAAGAAGCCATCTCCGTTGCCTATAACAAGTTTGGTGGCGAAGGTATCAGTCTCTACATCCATCTTCCTTATTGTGAAAGCCTCTGTACTTATTGTGGTTGCAATACCCGAATCACAGTCAATCATGCTGTGGAAACCCCATATATCGAGGCGATTATCAAAGAATTTCAGTTGATCAAAAGGAGGATGGGGGCAAAGCCTCTATTGAAAGAGATCCACTTGGGAGGAGGTACACCTACTTTTTTTAGTTCAGAGAATTTAGCTCAAATGCTAAATGGTATTTTTGACGAGGCCGAATTGGCGGATGCGCCAGAATTCAGTTTTGAGGGACATCCCAATAACACCACAAAAGAACATTTACAAACGTTATATAATCTGGGCTTTAGAAGAGTGAGTTTTGGTATCCAGGATTCAGATGTCAAAGTACAGAAAGCCATCAATCGTATTCAGCCAGACGAAGCCGTCATTCAGGTGACCGTATGGGCCAGAGCTATAGGTTATACTTCTGTTAATTTTGATCTTATTTATGGCCTTCCATTTCAGACGATTCAAAGTATAGAAAAGACCATGCAGTTGGTTGATGCTTTAAAGCCAGATAGGATCGCATATTATTCTTATGCCCACGTTCCATGGAAAAGACCGGGGCAAAGAGCCTACAACGAAAAAGACTTACCAAGTCCGCGAGAGAAGCACGAGTTGAATACCTATGGCCAAAGTAAGCTCCAGGCAATGGGTTATCTGGCATTTGGAATGGATCATTTTGCGCTTCCTGCTGATGATTTGACTTTGGCTTTTAGTAAGGGAACACTTCACCGCAACTTCATGGGCTATACCACTAACCCTGGTCAATTATTGATCGGCCTTGGCGTATCGGCTATTTCAGATATTGCAATTGCCTACGCCCAAAACCCTAAAACTGTAGAAGGATATTTAGAGCAGGTTCAGCAGGGTGTCCTTCCACAAATGAAAGGGCACATGATGACGCCACAAGAGATCAGAGTGAAGCAACAAATATTGACTGTGGCTTGTGAGAAACAAATTTCAGAAGAGCTAATGAACACGCTACCTCAAGATCAACTTGATATACTTGATGAGATGGTCTTGGACGGCATACTTCAAGTGGATAATGATGTTTTAAAAGTCACTGAGGTCGGCACTCAATTCTTGAGAAATGTATGCACACTTTTTGATCCTCATCAGCGTCACGATAGAGTGCAAAAGACATTTAGCAGAGCGGTCTAAGGTCTTAAAATCTTCATTTTTACTAGCTGTAAGTACATCTTTCTTAAAACATGATATAAATCAGTTTTTAATCTAATGTCCATCAGTTCGCTCCAAGTTCCACACATATACCTTGGAACAAAATATTGCGAAACTCAAGGCAAATGGAATTAGAACAGTTTAAGTACGATAATAAGATCGTCAAATACTTCTCTATCGCTACAGTCGTTTTCGGCATTGTTGGGATGCTCGTTGGACTCTTAATAGCGACTCAGTTATTTCTCCCGGAACTCAATTTTGGTATTCCTTACACCTCTTTTGGTAGAATAAGACCGCTGCATACGAATGCTGTGATCTTTGCATTTGTAGGAAACGCCATGTTTGCTGGGGT
>CBFHYE010000014.1:0-8806 GCA_965659985.1 Roseivirga sp.
ATAGTGAATGGGCCAAATACTTCATGATGGAGTTCTGGGTTTTTAATGAATGCTGAACCTTTCACTTTTGCACAGCCTGGTTTTCCAGCTGTATCAGCTTTGGCTAGGGCTTCTACCCCTTGAGCGGCAGTTACTTTGGAAACTGATTCCAGATAAGATGCTCCAATGCCCTCATTGAGCATAGTTGATTGTGCCGCATTTGATAATTCAGTTTCGAGGATAGCAGTAAATTGGGTTAATTCTTCTGAAGCCAAGCCAATTAAAAGTCCCGGGCTTGTACAAAATTGACCAACTCCTAAGGTGACAGAGCCCGCCAATTGCTTGGCTAAGTCTTCGGTTTCTGTTTTTAATTTGTCTGGGAAGAAAACAACTGGGTTTGTAGAGCCCATTTCAGCATAAACGGGAATAGGTGTTTTTCTTTGCGATGCCGTATCAAAAAGTGCTCGTCCACCTCTTAAAGAACCTGTAAAGCCTATCGCTTTTATGCGCTCATCTTTCGCTAGTTGCTGGCCAATATCATTTCCACCATTGACCATGGAGAAAACTCCATTTGGCATGCCAGTTTCTTCAACAGCTTTAAGTACCGCCTGAGTTACCAGATCATTTGTTCCCAAATGCGATTCATGTCCTTTAACGATCACCGGGCAACCTGAGGCAAGAGCTGAAGCTGTATCACCTCCAGCAGTGGAATATGCCAAAGGGAAATTACTCGCACCAAAAACTGCCACTGGCCCCATAGGGACTTCCATTTTGCGTAAATCGGGTTTTGGAACTGGAGCTCGATCAGCTAATGCTGTATCGATCCTTGCATTGACCCAAGAACCCTCTTCAATGATATCAGCAAAGCTTCTCAACTGATTGCAGGTTCGACCTCGCTCTCCTTTGATTCGAGCCTCTGGTAAAGCGGTTTCAGCTGACGCCCTTTGAACCATTTCATCCCCAAGGTCCTCGATATTTTGTGCGATAGCTCTGAGGAATGTGGCACGCTCATTGGATGTTTTCGCTTTGTAGGCTTCAAAGGCATGCATAGCAGCACCAATAGCAGCATCAACTTCACCCTCAGTTGCTGCTCGAAAGTCTTCGGTAAAAGATTTTCCGTTCGCAGGGTTGAAAGAGATCAGTTTTTTAGCCCCCTCAGACGTGGGTTTATTTCCTATGTAGTTCTTTGCTGTGATCATATTATAAATGTAAGTAATCAGGAAGTGATGGTCTATTACTCAAACCATCTTCAATGATTTTTTCCACTTCTTTTCTTTCCTGGCCTTGGAGTGGTAGGCGCGGTGCTCGCACATTTTCTGTTCCAATACCTGTAGCGACTTCAGCCAATTTGATATTTTGTACAAGCTTGGCGTTGATGTCTAATTCAAGTAAGGGTAGGAACCAACGATAGATCTCGATGGCTTCTTGGATACGACCTGTTTTTTGCAATCTATAGATCGCTACGGTTTCTGCCGGAAAAGCACAGACCAAACCAGCTACCCAGCCATCTGCTCCCATGAGCATGCTCTCTAGAGCCAGCGTATCGACACCACTCAATATGTTGAAGCGGTCGCCAAAACGATTTCGCATTCGGGTGATATTGGAAATATCTCTAGTCGACTCTTTGACTGCCTTAATATTATCACATTCGGCCAATTGCTCGAACATATCTAAGGTCACCTCAATTTTATAGTCTACTGGATTGTTGTAAACCATGATGGGGAGATCAGTGGAATTGGCTACGGCTTTATAATAGGTCACTGTCTCATGATCATCCGCTTTGTATCGCATAGGAGGTAGCATCATGAGTCCATTCGCACCATTGCTCTTCGCCTTATTTGCTGCCTCTATTGCTTGTTTGGTTGTTTGTTCTGCTATGTTGATAATGACCGGTACTTTGCCCTCAACGATATTTACCGTTTTTTGAACCAACACATCCTTTTCATCATTGCTGAGCGAACTGGCTTCACCCAGTGTACCACCCAAGATAATTCCATCAACGCCTGCAGCTAATTGAGCTTTAATGTTCTTTTCGAACATGTTCAGGTCAAGCTCGTCCGAATCAGTGAATTTTGTGGTGACAGCGGGATAGACTCCTTTCCATTGTATTTCCATTTCTGCAATATTTTTAAGCTAAGCTAGGTGACCTATTGACAAACATCTTCTCGCTTATTAGCTAATAATGATACTATATTTGCATATTAAATTAATTAGCTAACATTTATAGGAAAGTATTTCACTAGTGAAGGCACTACCCTTTCGAATTCCCAAAGCAAAGTCAGACACTGTATACCTACAGGTTGATGATGAACCTCGTTTTTACGATAAACTTCATCAGCATGATGAATTTCAATTGACATTGATCGAAGAAGGGCACGGAACGCTAATTCATGGTGCCCATGTAGGTCCGTTTGCTCCAGGAGATGTCTTCTTAATCGGTGGAGGAATCCCCCACTTGTTTAGATCGGAGGATGTAAGGGATTCGAAGAGGTCACTTTCTCGTTCTGTTTTTTTTTCTTGGAAAGGCTTGATAGATCAGCTGGGGGGTCTTTCGGAGTATACCTTTTTGGAGAGTAGTTTTTCGCTTGGTCAGAGAGGAGGTGAAGCAAAAGGAAAACTAAGGGATGATCTTTCACAAACCTTCCATTTGATATTTGAGAGCCAAGGCTTAAAACGTCTTCATGTTTTTTTGGAATTGCTTGCCACTCTTGTGAGTGACCAGAATTGGCATCCATTCGATACTAGTTCCGTAATGAAATTGAATGAAAGTCAAGGGAAGCGGTTAGATGCTGTCTTTGATTATACTTTGGAAAACTATGATAAGACCATAATTCTTGATGAGGTTGCAGAAGTGGCTCATATGAATATTAGCTCCTTCTGCCGCTATTTTAAAACGCATACTAGGCGCACCTATGTTTCATTTTTGAATGAGTACCGCATCAGGCAGGCTTGCCGATTATTGTTGAATGAGGATCTCAGTGTATTAGAGGTGTCAATGGAAGTAGGATTTAATAATCTGTCTAATTTCAATAGGCAATTCAAGAAACACATGGATTGTTCTCCTCGAGCTTATCGAAGAACGCTCAGTCTAAACCCGCAATGATATTGGTGAGGTCGAGATGTTCGAGGTTTTCATCTATATCTTTCGAGGCCAATACTTCATCCATAATGGCTTGTTGCCTCATTCCTTGTGCCAGTGCCTCTGAATAACGAAGGTCACTGAAGGTCACCATTGAGTAGAGTGGCATCCATTTATCTGGGTATTGCTCGTGTAGCTTTTTCTCGATCTTTTTTTGAAGTATGAATTTGGGATCTGCCACCTTATCACGCATCTCAATAAAATTGTAGAGGGCAAGATCAGCAATGGCATCTGCATCTGGTTTCCTTAGATTTTCATAGTAAGCCAGCATTTCTTCATTGATGGTTCCAAATTGTTCTATCAAATCATCAAGGACAAAACAGTCTTCAAAACCGGCATTCATTCCTTGACCATAAAAAGGCACAATGGCATGGGCTGCATCTCCGATGAGGGCAGTTCTTCCTTTAACCCATGGAGAACATCTGATGGTGACCAAGCCAGAAGTGGGGTTTTGCTCAAAGTCTTCGAAAAGCGTTGGCATCAATTCCTTAGTGTCAGGGAATGAGTTTTCAAAAAGGTCTTTTATGGCTTTTTTATCTCTTAGCTGTTCAAATGATTGTTCGCCCTCCATTGGGTAGAACAAGGTGCATGTGAAGCTCTTATCCAAATTGGGCAAGGCAATGAGCATATAATTTCCTCTTGGCCAAATATGCAAAGCATTGGGTTCAATAGCGTATGCGTTATTGACCGCTGGGATGCATAGCTCCTTATATCCTGCTGAAATATAATTCTGAGAATAGTTGAACATCGGAGTCTTCATCATGGAATTCCGCAAGGCAGAGAATGCACCGTCTGCCCCAAAGATCCAATCACTTTTGACTTCTTTATCTTCGAAGTAGGCGATTCCGTTTTCGTAATCTACCTTTTTGCATTTCGCTTCAAAGACAATTTCAACCCCTGACTTTTCTGCTGCATCCATAAGGATCATATTAAGCCCGGAGCGGGAAACGGAATTGATAAATTCACCTTTTTTACCGTAAGGTTGAAGCTCAAGATTCCCTTTGAGGTCATGAATCATGCGGCCATGCATGGGAATACAGGCATTTTTGATCTCTTCGGCTAAACCCACTGCTTCAAGCGCTTTTAATCCTCGATGACTCAATGCGAGATTTATGGAACGTCCACCATCAGAAGTACCCAAACGCATGTCGGGTCTTCCCTCGAAGAGCTGAACCTTAAAACCTCTCTTGGCTAAAAATATAGAGAGCAAGGAGCCTACAAGACCTGCACCTAAAATTGTGATCCTTTGACTCATAAAAAATTTATCTAGAGCTTATCTAAAGCTTCCTTAAGCAATCTACCGAAATGATAGACATCTTCAAAAGAGTTATATAGTGGTACGGGAGCAATTCGAATAACATTGGGTTCTCTCCAATCACCGATCACTCCATTATCCACTAAATAATCAAAGAGCTGTTTTCCCTTTTCATGGAAGAAGATTGACAATTGCGCTCCACGATGTTCTGGGTCTCTCGGTGTGATGATCTCAAAGCTTCCGTATTCCCTGTTCAATTCATCTACAATAAACTCCAAATAGCCTGTCAGCTTTTTACTCTTCTCTCTTAAGGCATCAAAACCTACTTCTTCGAAGATCTCCAATGAGGCAGCATGTGCAGCGGTAGCCAAAACATTTCCATTGCTCAGTTGCCAACCATCTGCTCCAGGCATGGGCTTGAAGCCTTTTTCCATCAAGAATCGCTCGTCTTCATCATGGCCCCACCAACCCGCAAAACGATTGAGGTCAAAGTCATGTGCGTAACGTTCATGAACAAATATTCCTGACACATTCCCTGGGCCTGAGTTCAAGTATTTGTAGGAGCACCAAGTGGCGAAGTCTACATTCCAATTATGCAATTGCAAAGGGATATTTCCAATCCCGTGTGCCAGATCGAAACCTACTTTAGCACCAACCTTATGTCCTGCAGAGGTGATCTTGTCCATCTCAAAGCGCTGCCCGGTATAGTATTGGAGCCCACCGATCAATACTAGGGCTAACTCTTCGCCAGTTTCTTCAATTGTCTGAAGAATATCTTCTGTATGTAGAGTGTACTCTCCTTCTCGTGGTGTTAACTCTATGAGCGCATCCTCCTGCTTGAGACCATGATGTTTTAACTGTGTTTCGAACATATACTGGTCTGAAGGAAAAGCACCTGCTTCGCAAATGATCTTGTATCGCGTTTTGCTTGGTTGATAGAAAGAAATCATCAGTAAGTGCAGATTGACCGTGAGATTGTTCATCGCCACCACCTCAATGGGTTTAGCCCCTACTAAATGAGCTAAAGCATTTTTAGTCACTTTATGATAATGCATCCAAGGCTTGTCTTTCGGAACGAAATGGCCTTCTACAGCATAATCTTCCCATTTTTTCATTTCGGCCTCAACAAAAGATCTTGTTCTTTTGGGTTGACAGCCTAATGAATTGCCTGTAAAATAAAAGGCTGTTTTACCATTGACCTTGGGAAGATGGAATTCTTTGCGCCAATCTTTTAATGGATCCTTCTCATCTAAAGATTGGGCAAAACTCAATGTATTTTCGTAGTTCATCAGAATAGTTCTAGTTGGTTGTAACCGGGGATAGAGCCTTCATGTTTTAAAAGCCATTTCTTTCTTTCTAAGCCTCCCGCATAACCCGTCAAACTTCTGTCTGAGCCAATTATGCGATGACAAGGAATGATTATGGCAATGGGATTTTTCCCATTTGCTCCACCTACCGCCCTGATCTTTTTTTTATCGCCCAATTTTACGGCTTGTTTGGCATAAGTAGATGTCTTTCCGAAAGGAATTTCTAATAAACCTTCCCATACCTGTTGCTGAAAAGGAGTTCCATCGGGGTCTAATTTTAGGTCAAAGGTTTTGCGCTTTCCCTCAAAGTATTCTTTCAATTGAACTTTTGCTGTTCTAACAACATTGGGCACCTTGCCATCTGTAGATCTTACACCCTCATCGGTAAAGGCCACTAGCTTGAGGGCTTCTTCATCACCAATGATCTTCAAAACACCGATTGGTGTATCTAGAAAAGTTATTGCCGTGTGGATCAATATTCAAACTGCTTTTTATCAAGAGCAAGCCATTCTAAGGTAGCATTGCAAAAAATATCTTCTACTATTTCGGGTGCTAAATCCATTTTCTCGATGTAAGCCCCAATGTCGAGGTCACCAAGAGGGAACGGATAGTCAGATCCTAGGGTAATTCTTTTACTTCCTTGATGCTTCAGTATGTATTCAAGTAAGGCAGGGTCATGCGTAATGCTGTCTACCCAAAATTTACCCAGATAATTTCTTGGGTTTACATTATTATCGATGGCAACGAGGTCTGGTCGGCAATTGAAACCATGTTCGATACGGCCTAAAGTTGGGATGAAAGAGCCTCCGGCATGTGAAAAATTAACTCGCAGCTTAGGTAGTCTTTCAAGCACCCCTCCAAATATTAAGGAGCATGCCGCTCTGCTTGTTTCAGCTGGCATGCCCACCAACCAAGGTAGCCAGTAGCGCTCCATGCTATGAAATCCCATCATGTTCCAGGGGTGAATCATTATGGCGATATCTAGCGCTTCGCAGGCTTGAAAAATGGGAAAGAAACGGTCTGAACTCAGGTTTTTGTCATTAATATTTGAACCGATTTGAATGCCCGGTATGTTCAATTCATTCTTTAAGCGATGCAGTTCTTCAATGGCGAGTTCTTCATCTTGCATCGGTATTGTGCCCAACCCGATATAATTCCTTGGGAAACGTTGACAAAGATCTGCTATGTGGTCGTTTAAAAACTGTGAGACCTCAAGACCATCCTTGGGTTTAGCATCGTAAGAGAACATGACGGGAATGGTGGAGACCACTTGAACTTGTGTTCCGTGTTGGGCATATTCTTCTATCCTAATCTCCGGATCCCAGCAATTGGATTGTATCTCGCGAAAAAATTTGCTGCCCTTCATCATCATTGCAGCACCCTCTTTGTGATGCTGAAGATGGATGAATTCACCATAGCCGAACTTCTCTGTCCATTTGGGCAGCCGCTCTGGAATGATGTGGGTATGCATGTCGATCTTGAGCATAGTTATCAGTTAATCAGTTGATCAGAAGTCAGTTAGCCTGGTTTCTGATTTCCGCTTTCAGTTTACGATTCCACGAATCTCGGATCGGTTTCCATCACATGGCCGCAATTCTTACAGGTCCTAAGATCCTCAGATGCATAGTATTCTTTGAATCTTGGTAAAAAATCCTTCTCAATATTGGTCAAAGGAAAATAGGTGTCATGTAGCTTTTCATTACAATTGTCACAAAACCACATGAGCCCATCCTTATGTTCGGGTTGTCTGACGCGTTCGATCACTAAGCCTAAAGACCCCTCAGAACGCATGGGGGAGTGCGGCACTTTGGGTGGGTGTAGATACATGTCCCCAGGTCCAAGTGGAATATCAACAGCTTTGCCGTCTTCTTGAATGCGGACAGTAATATTGCCTTCTAATTGATAAAAAAGCTCTTCAGTTTCGTTGTAGTGATAGTCCTTTCTGGCATTTGGACCCGCCACGATCATCACGATGTAATCGGTACCCTCAGGATACAAGTTCTTGTTACCAACAGGTGGTTTTAACAAATCACGGTTCTCTTCGATCCATTGATGAAGATTAAAAGGTCTTTTGATCGCCATATGCTTGAACTTTTGTTGCACCCTAAATTAAGGAAAATCAAAATAGGGCTACCGCTGAATTTTTTAACTTTACTTAATATCACGAAACTATGGATCTGAATCTGAAAGGAAAGAGAGCACTTGTTGCTGGTAGTACACAAGGCATTGGGAAGGCTATTGCAGAAGAACTGGCCAATTTAGGGGCAAGCATTACGCTTCTGGCGAGAAGTCAGGAAAAACTGGAAAAAGTAAAGGCGTCACTTTTTCATACATCGAGCCAATTGCATCAAGTGCTTGTGGCTGATTTTTCTAAGCCTAATGAGCTTAAGTCTACAATCGAAGCCCATATTAAGGAGAACGAGTATCACATTTTGATCAATAATACGGGCGGACCACCAGCAGGACAGGCGATCGATGCAGAATTGGAAGCATTTAGAATCGCTTTCAACCAGCATCTTATTTGTAATCAAATATTAGCTCAGGCAACTGTACCTGCAATGAAAAAGGCTGGTTTTGGCAGGATCATAAATGTCATCTCAACTTCGGTGAAGGCACCAATTCCGGGATTGGGCGTTTCCAATACAATTCGTGGAGCAGTGGGCAATTGGTCCAAGACCTTAGCCAATGAGCTGGGTCAATTCGGTATTACCGTGAATAATATTCTACCAGGGGCAACTGCTACGCAGCGCTTGTCTAGCATTATTGAAAATAAGGCAAAAAAATTGGGGAAGCCATTGAAAGAAGTGGAGGAGGCTATGAAAAGCGAGATTCCTGCCAGAAGGTTTGCTTCACCAGATGAGGTGGCGGCAGCCGCTGCATTTTTAGCTTCACCGGCAGCGGGATATATCAATGGTATTAATGTTCCCGTTGATGGCGGTCGCACACCTTCACTTTAAAATATGATCAGGCTACAGAATTATATTGGTGGAGTGCTCGTTGCTCCGGATTCTAAAGAATACTTGGAGAATATAGAACCTGCTCAAGGCAAGGTATATGCTGAAATTCCAGATTCTGATGGTCAGGATATTGACGCTGCTGTAAAAGCAGCTGAAGCGGCATTTGAAG
>CBFHYE010000015.1:0-9258 GCA_965659985.1 Roseivirga sp.
TAGAAAAGAATCTTTAATCTATTTAACTAGGCTGATCTCTAGACCATGCTCAGGATGAAAAAGGATTGGAATTACTTCATTCGATCATACATTGAGCTTTGATCTAGTGCTGCCTCTACTTTTTCCAATGACTCGATGAGATTTGATGAATCAGCAAGCAATTCATCATTGGCTTTTTTGATTTGAACCCAAAGAGGCGAAATTTGATCAACGACTTGAAGCCCTTTAGCCGTTAACTGTAGCAGTCTCTTTCTTTGATCTTCCTTATCTTTTCTTTCTGATACCAGGCCCTTTTCTACCAAAACATTAGCCACTTGATTGACAGCAGGATGAGTCTGTTTCAGCATTGCAGCGAGCTCCGTTACCGCCAATTCTTGACCTTCCTTCAGCGCCCATACCAAAGTGAACCATCTGGGCTCAAAATCAAATGATGATTCTTTATAAACTTGAGCAACATCCTTGGCCAATCGGTCGCTCAAATTCTTAAGGCGGGTAGCCAAAGCAAGGCTACCCAATTCTTCAATGATATTTCTGCTCAATGCTTATTTCTTTTTGGCGGCAATAAATGGCACTTCATTTTCACGGATGTAGTCCATAAGTTTATTTAATCCTTCCTCAATTTGAGCCGACTCATCCATTACTAGCGTAAACTTGGTCAACATGTCTTTGGTTCTGTCGATCTGACCTTTTGTGATTGGTGGTTCAATACCATCAATTGTACCGTAGATATGCAAAAGTTCAACTTCAAGCTTATTTGGGAAATTGATCACATCTTGAAAAGTCTTCTGATCAGGCTGCACCATTTGCTCCTCAATGTGATTGATCATTTCAATGATCTCATTGGCGAACTCATGTACTTGAGACCAATCTTCTTCCGAAACTCTTGCTTTCAGATCATTCACCTGAGCACGAATGGAACGAATGTCATTGGCCCTATCCTGAAGGTCATCGATCGCCATGCGCAATGTTGTCAAATACTCTTGCTGCTCTTGATATTGAGCATCGGTGGCTGACCATCTTGGATCTGGCATTACTTCTAATTCCTTCATGATCTCTTGGTCACCATAGCTCACTTTGACTGAATACTCTCCTGGTGCCAAACGATGGCCTCCCGCACCCAAACCAACGAATACGCCATCAACGCCTTTTGGATTTGGAATTGCCAAATTCCAATTGATATGACTCATACCAGTCTTTACTTTTATCTGTTCGCTGCGTTCTTTTGCATCCGTTGCAAAGTGTCTTACCACTTCACCTTCAGCATCCATAAAGTCTACTGATAAAGGAATAGAGTCTACTTTTTCTTTCAAATAGACATACATATTGAAACCAGGATAAGGGTTTTGACCTATGCTCGAATTTCCAGTTCTGAAAGCATTGTCTCTAATAGCAACTTCAGGTTCATAAACATAGAAATCTGTATTAGCCGCTTCACTCAATTCATAAAGCGGGTTTAGATCATCCATTACCCAAAAAGCTCGACCCTGAGTGGCGATGATCAAGTCATTATAATTGACCGTCAAATCTGTTATCGGAACGATAGGCAGATTTCTTTGGAACGCATTCCACTTCATTCCCCCATCAAAGGAGACATAAAGCCCCAATTCAGTTCCAGCATAGAGTAGGTCCTTTTGATTTGGGTCTTCTCTCACTACACGCACATGCGCCTCTTCTTTTATACCATTGACCATTCTCGACCATGACTGACCATAGTCGGTAGATTTAAAAATGTGAGGTGTAAAATCATTGAATTTATAGCGATTAAAAGCCACATAAACCGTTGCTGGGTCATGCGGAGATACTTCGATCTGATTGATCATCCCTTCTTCCACATTCGGCAAGGTCAATTCCGTCCAATTGGCACCGCCATCTTTAGTAATGTGCAGCATGCCGTCATCAGCACCAGTATAGATCACATTGGGGTCATGAGGTGATTCCGCCACATAATAGATCACATGATAGATCTCACCACCAGCACCTTCGTTAGTAATCGGCCCACCACCCCAATTGATATGGGTCGTATCATTCTTGGTCAGGTCAGGACTGATCTCTTCCCAAGTGATGCCTCGATCTGAAGTCTTTAAAAGTTTATTTCCCGCATGATAAATCACGCTAGGATCGTGCTTTGACGCAATGATAGGTGCGTTCCAGTTGAAGCGGTATTTAACGTCTCTAGGATTCGTACCCAAACCCAAGAATGGATAAGCCATCACATCTTTAGTCTGTTTGGTTTCTTTATTCCATTCATCGATGATACCCTGATAACATCCTGAATACACATACTTTGGATCGTCTGGATCAAAAGCTGAATAGGCACTTTCACATCCTCCCACAGGATAGAAATCTGAATTTGAGATACCTCCACCATTGACTCTCGAAGGAATGGATACTGAGCTATTGTCTTGCTGACCACCATAGATGCGATAAGGAAATTGTCTGTCGGCATTAACCCTGTAAAATTGAGCCGTGGGTTGATTGCTTTGTGTCGACCAATTCTTACCTCCGTCAATAGAAACATTGGCTCCACCATCATTCGCATTGATCATGTATTGAGGATGCTCAGGATTTACCCAAGTCTGGTGATTATCACCATGCGGTGTTTGTAAATTGACGAAAGTCTTACCTCCATCAGACGATTGCACCAAAGGTGCATTCATCACAAATACTGATTCCGGATCTGTCGGATGCGCCAAGATGTGCATGTAATACCATGAACGGGCCCTAAGCAGACGGTCAGGATTGATCAATCTCCAATTCTTTCCACCATTATCAGAACGATAAAGTCCACCATTATCAGCTTCGATGATCGCCCAAACACGGTTCGGCATAGCTCTTGACACAGAAATTCCCATCTTACCCATCACACCTTTTGGTAAACCAGCAGTCATCTTTGTCCATGTTTCCCCGCCATCAACAGACTTCCAAAGCCCACTTCCCGGGCCTCCACTTTGAACTTTCCAGGGATATCTTCTATGATCCCAATATGCTGCATAAATGATCCGAGGATTAGTCATGTCCATGCTCAGGTCACTGATCCCTGAGTTTTCATCAACATAATGTACCTTATTCCAAGTCATGCCTCCATCAGTAGACTTATAGATTCCACGTTCTTCTGTGGCTCCATACGGGCTACCCTGCGCACCAACCAAAACGATATTCGGGTCACGAGGGTCTACAACGATCTTAGAGATCTGGCGTGTTTTCTCAAGTCCAATATGTTTCCAAGTTTGTCCGCCATCGGTTGATTTATACACGCCATCACCATGAGAGGTCATTACTCCGCGAACAGGTGCCTCACCCATTCCGACATAAACAACATTCGGGTCAGACTCTGAAACCGTAATCGCTCCAACCGAAGCCGTATTGAAATACCCATCAGATACATTGTACCAGCTTTCGCCTGCATTATCGGTTTTCCAAACACCCCCAGTGGCGCCCATGTAATAAGTCATTGGGTCTTGCACCACCCCTGCAACAGCCGTAGCTCTCCCCCCACGAAACGGTCCGACCAAACGGAATTCCATGGCATTATAAAGGGCAGTATCATAGCTCAAGCCTTGGGGTTGATCTCTATTTCTTTTATTTTTTCTTTGCGCAGAAAGGTCTGGGGTGATGATCAACAATGCCAGAATGAGCAAGCCAATCGAACGGAGGTTCTTCATAGTTATTCAGTTTAAGAACTCATAAGATAGCCAATGCCGTTGCTAAAAACCAAGTCAATTTGACAAGTGAACTTTTGTATCTTTCCATCAAATCGATAAAAGAATGAAAACGCGCGGACCTATTTATTTAATACTTGTTGCGGCCTTTGCTGCAATATTCATTTTTTGGGGAGGTAAAGATGTGGAACGCTTTGACCGTGAAGGCTCTTCAATCTTAAAAGGAGTAAAAGTGCCAGCTGACAAAGCCATGTACTTTGCGAGTGGCATTGTCGCTTATCCCAAAGACGAAAGCAAACCAGAGGGAGACCGAGAAAGATTCGGTGACACCTATGATCAAAGCATAAGCGCATTAAAAAGAATAG
The DNA here is from genome assembly GCA_965659985.1 of Roseivirga sp. GTDB lineage: Bacteria > Bacteroidota > Bacteroidia > Cytophagales > Cyclobacteriaceae > Roseivirga. The sequence goes on from CBFHYE010000015.1 coordinate 4,025, forward strand.
AAGAATACTTAGGCGAAGAAGAGCTGTCTTTGAAAGATGTTGTTGCCATGAAGGTCTATGTGGCACCAGATCCTGAAAACGGAGGAAAACCCGATTTTGATGCTTGGTTCAAAGCATATGCTGAGTATTTCAATAATGAAGAAAACCCAAACAAAGTTGCCCGCTCTACCATTGGAGTTTATCAACTCGTTGATCCTAATAAATTTATTGAAATTGAAGTGAGGGCGGTTTATCCGTAAGATCATCCATCTCTTTAGTGAGAAAAATAAATGATTAAAAAATGAAAAAACTCTTTCTACCTATTTTCTTAATAATCTACCTAAACGGTTCGCTGATGGCTCAGACCACGACCAAATATGAGGTCAGCTTTGAGAATCGAGTGCACCATGAGGCAAATATCCAGATCACTTTTGAAAACCTGGAAAACAAAGTGGTTGAAGTCCGCATGAGCAAGAGCTCTCCCGGGCGTTATGCTATTCATGAATTTGCTAAAAATGTTTATTCCGTAAAAGCAACAGATGGTGCTGGAAACGAGTTACCAGTCACTCGTCCGAATCCACATCAGTGGAACGTTGGTGGGCATGACGGTACTGTTGTTTTCGAATATACGCTTTATGCCAACCGCGCTGGAGGCACTTATTCCGGAATAGATGAAAGCCATGCACATTTGAATATCCCAGCTACTTTCGCTTGGGCCAGAAACCTTGGTCATCGCCCCATTGAAGTGCACTATAATTTGCCAGAAGACTCGAACTGGAAAGTCGCTACACAGATGAAAGACATGGGCAATGATACCTTTTGGGCACCCAATACTTACTATTTCATGGATAGCCCAACAGAGATCGCAGATTACCACTTAAGAGAGCGAATGGTTGATGGACAGAACATCCGTTTGGCCTTGCATACCCCAGCGTCTGATGAGGAAGTAGATTCCTATTTCGAAGAAGTTGTCAAGATCGTTGAGCAGCAAGCGGCTGTTTTTGGTGAGCTACCTGCATTCGATTTTGGAGAATACACCTTTCTTTCTTGTTATGTACCAAATGCCAGTGGTGATGGCATGGAGCATAGAAATTCTACATATGTTGTTAATCCTAAACCAAACGACCGCCCCTTGGGTAACACTTCCATGGGCACTATTTCCCATGAATTTTTCCATGCATGGAATGTAGAACGTATCCGTCCTGCTTCTTTAGAACCCTTTGACTTTGAGGATCCAAATATGAGTGGCGAGCTTTGGTTTGCCGAAGGCTTCACAAGCTACTACACTAACCTGATCAGGGCTCGCACAGGAAATATCACTGCCGAACAGTATATCCAAGGATTAGCAGGCGGATTGAATCGTGTGATGAATTCGCCAGGCAGACAATTCTTCAATCCAATAGAAATGAGCTATCGCGCACCTTTTGTTGACGCTGCAGCTTCTATTGACCCAACGAATAACAACAACATCTTTATCAGCTATTACACTTATGGTTCTGTGCTCGGTCTTGCCCTTGACCTTTCTTTAAGAAGCATGGACAAGGACCTCAGCTTGGATGGCTATATGGCGCATGTTTGGAAAAGCCATGGTAAACAGGAAATCCCGTATGCCGTACGTGACTTGCAGGCAAGACTAGCAGAATACGCTGGAGACGACTTTGCCAATCAATTCTTTGGCCAATACATCTTTAAAAGTGAGTTACCAGGCTATCAACAGCTATTGGCTAATTTAGGCGTAGAACTTAAACCTCTTGCAGCGGGAGAGCCAAGTTTGGGTGGAAGATTAAGGCTTTATGATGGCTATGCACAACTGACTTCAAATGCTACCATAGGTTCCGCACTTTATGAAGCTGGAATCGAGAGAGAAGATCATATCGTTGCTATTGCCGGAGTGCGTATGGAAGACATCACTGAGTTGAATGTCAACAAGATCTTAAGACAATATAAACCTGGAGATGACATCGAAATCAGTATTGAACGTTGGGGAAAACCCCTCTGGAAAAAAGTAACGTTAGGAGAGAATAAAACAATGACCACGCGTTGGGATGAAAATGCTAATCCTAAAGCTGAGGCTAGAAGAACGGAATGGCTTTCTGGAAAATGACCCCTCCGGTCTTCGACCACCTCCCCTAGAAAAGGGGAGGAATTAGTTCAAGGATCAATTTTCCCCCTGCTTTAGGAGGGGCTAGGGGTGGTAAAACAATTGAATATGAAAAAACTAAGCATACTTACATTGATCGTCTTGTCTTTCGCTTGTGAAAAAAGACAAGAAGCTTTGGTCGAATACCAAGAAGCCAAAGAGATTCCGAAACCTCAATACAGCCTGGGTGCCGATGACACCCATAATCGCTGGAGCAATACCATCGAACCTAAACTTCGAGTACCCAATGGCGCGGTCATTGAAGTAATGACAGAAGAGGCTTCTGATCAGCAGTTGAACATCAACTCCACCTCTGAGGATGTGGCCAACGTGAGCTTTGACCCTATCCATCCCATCACAGGGCCTGTGTTTGTAGAAGGTGCTGAGCCCGGAGATGTTTTAGCCGTTACATTGCATAAAATTGAAGTTGGTGATTGGGGTTGGTCTGGAATATTTCCGGGTTTTGGCTACCTAGCCGATGAATTTGATGAGGCCTATTTAAAGACCTTTGCTCTGGATAATGAAAGCAACACCATCGACTTTAACGAAAAGATCAAACTACCATTAAGGCCTTTCCCAGGTGTAATGGGTGTGGCACCTCCTACTGATTCATTGCTATCTACGATTCCACCAAGGGCCAATGGTGGCAACATGGATGATCCTAATTTAGTCGAAGGCACAACGGTATATTTCCCAGTATTTGAGAAGGGAGCACTTTTCTCAATCGGTGATACACATGCTGTCCAAGGTTTGGGTGAAGTAAGTGGAACAGCCATTGAAGCCCCAATGCGCATCATCTATGAAGTGAATGTGATCAAAGGGAAGAAATACCTTCAGGAACCTCAATACGAAACGGATGACTATTATGCGGTAACCGGTTTCGGAACAACCATTGATGCGGCAACAAAAAAAGCCATTCAATACATGGTAGATTATCTCGAAGCGGAACATGGACTCGAAAGAAAAGACGCTTATATGCTCTGCTCTTTAGCAGGCGACCTTCACATTGCTGAAGTCGTTGATGTACCCAATATGCTGGTGACAATGCATATGAGTAAGGAAGTTTTGGGGGTTAAATAACACCTGTGTTCTCAGCTGGGCTAAGTCTTCTAAATATTTAATAAATAACTCGTGCTTCTTCCACCTGCATCCGACTTCACTAACACTTCCTTCTTCAAAAGATCATTGATGTCACGACCTGCAGTGTCTTGTGAACATTTACACATCTTTGCCCATTTTGAAGAAGTCAGTTTACCGATGAACCCTTCAAACAATTGATTGACCATTTTAGCTTGGCGCTCATTAAAGGGCGTGCTAGCATGCCGCTCCCAAAAGGCAGCCTTTTTTAATGTGCTTTTTAATGTTTCTTCGCTTGTCTCAATCGCCTTTTCCAAACAATTCAGAAACCACATCAACCAATCAGTGATGTTCAAGTTACCATTTTGGGTAGATTCAAGCACCTCGTAATATTGCTTTCTCTGATTTCTAATTTCTTTAGACATGCTATAAAACCGCTGATTCGTGCTGTCTGCTCTGGCCAATAACATATCAGTGATAGCGCGTGCTATACGTCCGTTTCCATCTGAAAATGGGTGAATCGTCACAAACCATAAATGAGCAATGGCTGCTTTTATGATTTCATCAACTTCAACCTTTGCATTCACCCAGGCTAAAAACTCTTTCATTTCAGCGGGAACCATATCAGAAGCAGGTGCTTCGAAGTGAATTTTTTCTCGACCTACAACTCCCGAAACCACTTGCATCGGATCACTCGGCTTATTTACTCGCCACTTGCCTACTGTGATCTTGAACATACCTGATCGACCGATCGGAAAAAGGGCCGCCTGCCAGTTGAATAGCCTTGTTTGGGTCAGCTTGTCCTCACAGTTTTGAGTAGCATCAAGCGTCATTTCAACCACTCCATCCACATTTCGATCAGAGGGCACCAAGCCAGCCACCTCTAGGCCAAGCTTACGTGCAATGGAAGAACGCACCTGATCCTGATCTAAATGTTCCCCCTCTATTTCACTCGATTTGGATACATCTGCGATCAGTATATCCAGGTGTGCCGCAGACTTTAAATTAAAGCCCATACCCTCCATTTTACCCAACAAAAAGCTCTGTTTCTGACGTACCAGCACAAGCTTCTCCAATACCTTAAGCTTGTTCCATGTAAAATTTGGCCATTCTTTGAGTTCGTGGATATACATTATTCTCCGCAAATTATGCGGTGAATATATCATTTATTCTCCGCACATCAAACATTATTCTCCTTAATTTATGCGGAGATTAGAGGGGCTATTCTCCGCATGCAAACAAAAAAGGAGCCCTTCAGCTCCTTTTTCTATTCACTTCATCACTTTTTACTTTATGACTCTTTCACCTCCTCCGGTGCCACTACGTTCATAAATTCAATCTGCTTATCAGCACCGAGCTCAACGCTCACTACAGAATCTCTTTCGATTTCTCCCGAAAGAATCTGCTTACTCAGCTCGTTCAATACCTTACGCTGAATCACTCGCTTCAACGGTCTGGCACCGAATTGTGGATCCCAGCCTAATTCTCCCAAATAATCTAGCGCTTCATTGGTCGCTTCGATCTCAATGCCGTTCTCTTTTAATTGCTTTTGGATTAAGCCGAACTGAATTCTCACGATCTGACGGATATTATCTTTGTTCAATGGCATGAACATGATGGTCTCGTCAATTCTATTCAAGAACTCTGGTCTTACTGATTTCTTCAGCATATCGAACACTTGCAATTTGGTCTCATCGATGATCTCCAACACATTCTCCTCATTGATCTTCTCAAAGTTATCTTGGATCAAACCAGAACCGATGTTGGTCGTCATGATGATGATGGTGTTCTTAAAGTTCGCCACACGACCTTTGTTATCTGTCAATCGACCCTCGTCCAATACTTGAAGCAAGATGTTAAAGGCATCTGGATGCGCTTTTTCAATCTCATCAAGCAAGATGACAGAATAAGGTTTTCTTCGTACGGCTTCGGTCAATTGTCCACCCTCATCGTATCCGACATAGCCTGGAGGTGCTCCAATGAGTCTCGACACCGCATGACGCTCTTGATATTCTGACATATCGATACGTACCATGTT
>CBFHYE010000016.1:0-26641 GCA_965659985.1 Roseivirga sp.
AGGAATGCCTTGAAGCATAAAGGGTTGGTGATCGCTGTGTAAGCCTGCACCATTTCGATTACTGTTTTTAAAAGTGGTGGAGTCGATCTCCATTATCTCTTGACCAATTTGGTCGAAGAAAGCCATTGCCGATGAACGACCGCCAGTGGCATAACCCACAGGGTTTCCCGACATGTCTTGATTCATTACGTATTTGACCTGATCTATTGTGCCATTTTGAACCGCTTGGTCGACCATGTACCTCGAACCCAATAATCCTTCTTCTTCACCCATGAACATGACAAATTGGACTGTTCGCTTCGGTTTTAAATCTAAAGCCGCAAAAGTTCTGGCCATGTCTATCACTGTAAAAGAACCGATGCCATTATCAATAGCGCCTGTGGCGAGGTCCCAAGAGTCTAAGTGTCCTCCGACAATGATTTTTTCTTCAGGAAGCTCACGTCCATCTATGGTGGCGATCACATTTCGAGCATTGATCAATCCTGATTCGTTGGTCATATGGATTTCTGCATAGCGAGTGCTATTTTTTAATTCTTCTTTCAACTCCATACCATCTTCCTTGCCAATGCATACCGCTGGAATATCAATTAAACTACCTGTAACTGATGCCGTACCTGTTAACAAAACACCTCCATCGACTTGATTAATAATGATGATCCCAATGGCTCCATTATCGATTGCTAATGCCGTTTTTTCAGATCGGTGTAGGTTTTTAGTCCCTTCAGGACTTCCTGGAAGCACACCAATATAAACCAATGCGATGTTACCTTCTACGGCACCCGGCTTGGCGGCATAATCGGCTTCTAATCCATTACCCAAATCGACAATCTTAGCATTAACATCTGCTTTGACTGGAGAATGTGCAAGCGTAACAGCAGGCACTGCTTCTTTTTTACCCTTTGGCCCGATTTGAACATCGATTTCACCCCTTGACCATGATTCTACTTCAAAAGGTTGGTACTCGACTTGAAGTCCATAACTCTTGAAAAGGTCATGGGTGTATTCTTCCGCCATTGCCCCATTGGTAGAACCCGTTAATCGATGGCCAATGGTTGATGTGGCTTCTCCTAAAGTTTCATAAGCCTTGGAATTGGCTTTCACCTCTTTGTCAATGGCCGTAAAGACCTCTTTCAGTGATTTTTCTTGGGGCTGACATGAAAAAATGACGATTGTCAACAGTGCTGGTAAAAATGTAATTCTCTTCATGGTATTTCTATAAAGTAGAAAGGTCAAAAAATAATTTATTACTTCGTTTTCATTTTTGATGGAAGCTCGTGAAATTTTTAGTCGGTGGCTACATCATCCTCATCCTTTACAAAACGTAGGGTAAAGGCGGCAAGGATCATAAATACGCCTGAAGTCACAATCGCCAACATGGCATTTCCTCCATAAAGGTTTTTTACAATTGGGCCTCCGATAATGGCATTCAAAATTTGAGGGGCAACGATAAAGAAATTAAAGATGCCCATATAAATACCCATTTTCTTGGCAGGTATCGAGCCGGCTAAAATGGCATAAGGCATGGCTAAAATACTGGCCCAAGCAATCCCGACACCAAGCATGGAGACGATCAAGAAGTTAGGGTTTGGAGCAAAATACATTGAGATCAAGCCAGCACCCCCAATAACAAGGGACATGGCATGGGTCTGTTTTCTACCGATTTTCTTGGCAATAGCTGGAAGAAAGAAGGCGTATATAGCTGAAACCAAATTGTAAACACCAAAAATGATTCCCACCCAATCACCTGCATCTTGAAACGTTTGTGATGAATTATCTGAAGTGGGTAATCCGTAAATATGGTGCGCAATAGCAGGTGTTGAAAACACCCACATTCCGAAAAGGGCAAACCAAGAAAAGAACTGTACCAATCCAAGTTGCTTCATCGTGGCTGGCATATTTCGAATATCATTGAAGATCTGTAAGAAGCCCTTACTCTGGGGAGCTTCGACTTCTTCTTCAGGCTCTTCAAATTCTGCTGTTTCTTCTGGACTATATTCTTTTGTCGTTACAACGGTGAGCACAATTGTGGCTACAAGGACAACTGCCCCAACAATGAAAGAAACGATCAAACTTGGTGGTACCTGTCCCGCTGCCGCGGTATTGTCAATACCAAACCAGTTGGTAATGGCCCATGGCATCCATGAACCAACTACAGCGCCCAAACCGATGAGCACCGTTTGAATACTAAAACCGAGCGTCCTTTGATCTGATGGGAGTTTATCCGCAACCAAAGCCCTGAAGGGCTCCATGGCCACATTAAAACTTGCGTCCATGATCATTAAGAAACCTGCACCCACCCAAAGTGCCGGTAAAAAGGCAATAAATAAGTCTGCTTGAGGCATCAGGATCAGGCCTACTGAAGCTAGTAGTGCCCCTGTGAGAAAATAGGGTCTTCTACGCCCTAGTTTTGTCCACGTTTTATCACTGTAATGACCAATAATTGGCTGAACGATCATACCGGTGACTGGAGCAACTATCCAAAACCAGGATAATTCCTCTACATCGGCACCGAAGATCTGTAAGATTCGACTAGCATTGGCGTTCTGAAGGGCAAAGCCCATTTGAATACCCAAAAATCCGAAACTCATGTTCCAGATCTGCAAAAAACTTAGGCGAGGTCTCTGTTTCATACAAGATTATTTAGCGAAAACTTTATACCCGAATGGGGCAATTTTTTGTTCTTCTGTGACAGTCACAATTCCACCTCCGAAAACACGGATCATGGCAGGGTAGGCTCTGTCAATTTGAAAACTTAACTCTTCATTAGAAATATTGATCATTACCAATACTTCATGTTCGTCATACACTCTTTTGAAGACCATCAACTTATCATCGTGAGCAGTTGAGATCCATTCTAATTCTCCTTGACCATTCCATAGCGCTGGGTTTTGCGTTTTTAAGGTAAACAAGGTATTGAATAGGTATTCAAAAACATATCCTCCAGACCAGTCGATGGGGTCTTTCTCAAAGAATTCTAAGCGTTTGGTATTGTTCGCTTCTTGGCCAGAATAAACCAAAGGCATACCATATGTGGTCGCACTGAAGACCGTCCAAGCCTCTTGGGCAGGCCCGAAAAACTCATCTGCCGTTCCATTCCAAGAATTTTCATCGTGATTGGTAACGATGTTCATTTTGTAATATCCTTTTGGATAGCGTGCAAAGTCCCTTTCGTACATTGCCTTGATCTCAGAAATTCCCTTTTCGCCAGAGGCCACCTCTCTCATTAAATGCATCAATTCCCAAGAATAGGTCATGTCGAAGGCATTCATGTGTAATTCGGGATCTTCGCCTTCAGCCAACATAAAAACAGGTTTGATTTGAGTCAATTTGGTCCGCGTATTATCCCAAAAGTCCATTGGGACCATTTCTGCTACATCGCAACGATAGCCGTCAATATCGAACTCTTCTACCCAATATTTTAAAGCATCCAACATAGCCGCGCGCATATCAGCATTGTCATAATTTAGATCGATCACATCTGCCCAATCTTCGACAGGAGGCATAAACCCGCCATCTTCTGTCAAGTTATACCAGTCTTTATGTTCTTCGGTCCAAGCGTGATCCCAAGCCGTATGATTGGCTACCCAATCAATAATTACTTTCATTTCATTGTTGTGAGCGGTTTCGATCAAGCTTTTCAAGTCTTCTGCGGTACCAAATTCAGGATTTACCGCCTTGTAATCCTTTACTGAATAGTAGCTACCCAAGGTGCCTTTTTTATTCTTTTGACCCACTGGATTTACAGGCATAAGCCAAAGTATATCGATCCCCATTTTTTTGAGACGGGGAATATCCTTTTCAAAAGCTTTAAAGGTGCCTTCTTGTGTATGCTGCCTAATATTAACTTCATAGATTACCGCATCTTTACTCCATGAGGGGTGTTTTACAGAAGAAGTTAGTGATTCGGAAGTCGTTTTTTCTTCACTTTCATTCTTCTCACTAGAACAAGCGAAGAGTATCATAAAAACAAAGGCTCCTAGGAGAGCGGTCACTTGTTTTTGCCTTTTCATTTCCATGTGATTTTTAATGATTCTGAGTTCAAATTAGTCTTTAAAGTCTTTATTCCCTTAATGACATAGTTTTTCTTTTCTCTCTGCGGAAGAGGGTCAAATTCAGTAACGGGTTCAATGAGTCTGATTTTTTCTTTCTCAGCAACCATAGCCTCTCCATTGACCTGATAGTTGTCCATGTCAAAACCATGCAAATAGATCTTTACGCTTTTGAAAGTAGAGTTAAAGTTGCCTTCAGCCTGAGATATAGAAAGCTCCCTATTCTCTCCATCGAATGAGATCAGGCGTTTTACATTGTCTCCATTTTCGTAATTGAAGGTTTCTCCGTCATCTTCATAGAGTGCTTGTTCTGTTTTGAGGTGACCATAGTAAACATGAAGTTTGAGTTCACCGTCATGTTGCTCTTGGGTATTCTGGACTAAACTTTGCATTGGAATGATTCCACCCTCTTTAGCAAAAACGGGAAGGTCTTCCATACTCGTTTGGAGTATGTGATGTTTTCCTCCTTCAAATAATTCGTCAGTAAAGAAGTTGTACCATTTGCCTTTAGGAAGGTAGATCTCAGCGTATTCTTGAGTACTTACGGTCGGATTAACCAAGAGCCATTTCCCTAAAGTGAAGGCATTTTGTGCATTGCCACTATAAATGTTCTGGTCTTGATAATAATCCACTGCCAGTGAGCGATTGATCGGTAGCCCAGTTTTGTGCGCCTCATAAAACAAAGTGTACAAGTAAGGCATTAAGCGATAGCGAAGGTTGATGTAATTCCTAGAAATTTCTTCCACTTCTTCGCCATATGCCCATGGCTCCGAATCACGAGAATTGACCATGCTGTGCACTCTGAAGAAGGGTGCAAATGCGGCTACAGCCAACCAGCGAGAGAAGAGGGCAGGGGAGCATTCATCAACGAAGCCTCCAATGTCATATCCCCCAACTGGGATTCCTGTGAGTCCAAGTGAATTGACGAGACGAACACCCAAAAGCATGTGGTCTTCACCTGCTACATTGTCTCCTGTCCAAACTGCTGAGTACCGCTGTACACCGCTAAAACCAGATCGGGTTAAAGCAAAAGGCCGCTTGTTATCGAGCTGTTTTTTAGCTCCTTCATAAGTTGCTCTCACCATTTGAAACCCATAGACATTTCGAGCTTTTAAGTGAGAAACTTGTTGACCTTCATAGTCGAATTCGACCATGTCAGGTATGTCCTGGCCCCAACAAGCAGGTTCGTTCATGTCATTCCAGAAGCCTTCTAGACCAAGATCTGTGTAAAATTTAAGCTCGTCTTTCCACCAATCACGCCCATTTTTGCTTGTAAAATCGGTGAAATGGCTATTACCTGGCCAAACACTAGCTTCATACGGACTTCCATCAGGGTATTTGGCGAAAACATCTCTCTCCATTCCTCTGTCATAAGTGCCGTAGCCCTTTTCTGTAGCAATGCCTGGGTCAAGAATGACCACTACCTTGAAACCCTGCGATTCAAGTTTTTCGATGATGGCCTTTGGATCCGGGAATCTCTCTTCATCGAAGGTGAAAGCCTTATAGTCTTTCATATAATGGATATCAAAGTAGATGACATCCGCAGGAATCTTCTTTTCTCTGAATGTATCGGCTACATTCTTGATCTCGTGATCGGGATAGTAGCTAAATCTGCATTGCTGAAAACCCAAACTCCATTTTGGTGGCATGGCGATAGTACCTGTCAAAAGTGCGTATTGCTGAATGACCTCAGCAACGGAATCGCCTTGAATAAAGTAGTAGTTCAAATCGCCTGCTTCAGCACTGAAATAACTAAAGCGATCGTTATTGGAGGTACCGAAATTGAAATGCGTTTTGTGGGTGTTGTCTAAGAATATGCCATAAGGTCTTCCTTCTCTTATTCCAATGAAAAATGGAGTTGAAACGTATAATGGATCGGTGTCATTGTTGAAGCCAAAGGCATCTGAATTCCAGTTGTCAAAAGAGCTTCCTCGTCTGTTCAACCCACCTCCTTTTTCACCAAGACCAAGAAAGATCTCGTCTTTCGCCAATGTTTTATAATTGGTCACTTTTTGCCCTAGCCAACTAATTCCAAAACTAGGGTCATCACTATTGAGCAGTTTGTTTTCATTGTTAAAAAAGCTCAGTCTGAGGGCTTCTTTTTGGATCTCCAGATGAATGTTTTCAGTTGAGAACTTTATCACATCATCTTGCTCTGAAACATTAACTTGAATGTCTTGAGGTTCAAAGACAACTGAAAAAGGATAAACCTCAAACTGTTCTTCTTGATTGACTTGAACGCGAATGATCTTGTCATTGTATGCGGTAATGGCAAAATTGGCCTCAGCAGTTTTTCCTGTGAGTTGGTTTTTGCCAATATTTATTTCCTTGATTTTACTTATCGACTGGTTGCGCAGATTCATTAAAGTAGGGTTTTCGAAAATCTATATTACTCAAATAATGTGAGTAAAAAGCATTTCATGCATCCCAAACGTTTGCATTAAACAACGGGTACATCTACTCTTCTGGATGATTCACGAATGATGAGTTCCGTGTCTAAAATACTGACGTGGCCTTTGTTCTTTCCTTCATTGTTGATCTCATCCAAAATGAGCCGCGCAGCTTCTCGACCGATCTCATAACCAGGCTGTGCCACACTGCTTAGTCCTGGATTCATGAGAGAGGAGAACTGCCAATTGCTAAAGCCAATGATGGCAATGTCGTCTGGAGATTTTAAACCTGATCGTTGAATAGCTTTCATGGCGCCAAGTGCGGCCATATCGTTATTGGCAAATACCCCATCAATAGGTTTACCTGATGCTAACAAATCAGCCATGGCCTTTTCAGCTTCTTCAGTGGTTCCGTTTCTACATTCGACAATATAGGCTTCATCAATAGCCATGTTATGGTCTTCCAACGCTGAGAGGTAACCTTCTTTTCTCTTTCGACTGATGATCAGATTGTCTGGGCCAGATAAGTGCACGATATGACTACTTTCTTGCTGGATCAAGTGCTCAACAGCATCGTAAGCACCTTGGTAATCGTCAACAATAACACTTGGTGCATTCATTCCTTGAACTAGCCGATCGAAGAAGACCATGGGCGTTCCTTCTTCAACTACCTTTTGTAAATGAGCGAGGTCTTCTGTTTCTCTGGAAATGGAAACGAGGAGGCCATCTACTCGAGCGCTCATTAAGGCATCGATACAGTCAGCCTCACGTTCATAGCTTTCATTCGATTGGCAGATCATGACATTGTAGCCATCTTTCATAGCTTCATCTTCGATTCCACTAATCACTGTCGAGAAAAAAAAATGTACTGTTTCAGGAATAACAACACCGATAACGTTAGTCTTTTGGTTGCGAAGACTTAAGGCGATGGCGTTGGGTCGGTAATTATATTCTTTAGCGAGGTCGGTAACGGCTTTTTTAGTGGCAGGACTTATTCCCGGAAAATCCTTAAGTGCTCTTGAAACCGTTGAACATGAGATGTTTAACTCTTTAGCAATGTCTTTGATCGTAACCTGTCCACTTTTCTTCATATCCCCACTTAAAAGATTCTATTGATAACCGTCAGATTTAGGTTGTTTTCTTTCGTTTAAGACAGCAGCTGCAAAATTTTTTAGAAAAATTATTTTCTGCGAAATTTTATTGTTTGGGCTGTTTCAAACGTTTGCAAAAGTTCTTTACTAGTCTGTACATAAGCAAGTTAGATTGAATATTATTTTTCTATTGCCTACTTTGGTTTAGTCTTTTGATAAAAAGAAGCTTTTTAAGTACTTATCAATAGACGGTAATTTCCTCCATTTCTATTATAGTTTACTTTCTTATAGCGCTTTCCAGGCGCTATAAGTCTTTCTAGGGAAATCTGGTTTTACTTTCTAAAGGAGCTTAATTTTTGCTTTCTTTACATCTGAAATTATCGAGCTAAATCAACAAATAATGGGAAAATTTAGAAGCGGAGTTCTTTACGGTCAGGAGTTGATCGATTGTTTGAACTATGCAAAAGAGAATGAGTTTGCCATTCCGGCAGTCAACGTGGTAGGAACAACCACGATCAATGCGGTTTTGGAAACAGCTAAAAAAGTCAATTCACCTGTGATCGTTCAATTCTCTGTGAGTGGAGCGGCATTTTATGCAGGTAAGTCCTTAAATAATGATGGCTATCGTGCTTCAATAGCAGGCGCCATAGCGGGTGCACAACATGTACATCTATTGGCGGAGTATTATGATATTCCTGTCATTTTGCATACTGACCACGCTGCTAAGAAATTGTTGCCTTGGATCGATGGTTTGCTTGATGCCGGTGAAAAGTATTACAAAACACATGGTCAGCCATTGTTTAGTACGCACATGCTTGATCTATCAGAGGAAACGCTTGAAGAGAACATCGAGATCAGTGCGAAGTACTTCGAAAGAATGAATGCCATGGAAATGGGTATCGAGATCGAATTAGGAATCACTGGGGGTGAAGAAGATGGTGTTGACAATACAGATGTAGATTCTTCTAGACTTTATACACAACCAGAGGAAGTAGCTCAAGCTTGGGATGCTTTAAGAAAGGTTGGAAAGATCTTTACCGTTGCCGCTTCTTTCGGTAATGTACATGGCGTATATAAGCCAGGCAATGTTGAGTTGAGACCTGAGATTCTTAAAGCTTCTCAGGAGTATATTCAAGAAAAGTATGGTACTGAGGAAAAACCAGTTTGGTTCGTTTTCCATGGTGGTTCAGGTTCGGAGCCAGCGAAGATCCAACAAGCTACCGAGTATGGTTCCATCAAAATGAATATAGATACCGATGTACAGTGGGCATGTTGGGATGGTGTACATGGTTATTACAAGGATAAAAAAGATTACCTACAAGGTCAGATCGGAAATCCTGATGGAGAAGATTCACCCAATAAAAAGTATTATGACCCAAGAGCTTGGTTCAGAAAAGCAGAAGAGTCAATTGTTACAAGACTTGAACGCGCTTTTGAAGAGCTTAATTGTATCAATAGAAACTAAGACTAGTTTATTATAGAAATGAAAAAGGAGGCTTTTAGCCTCCTTTTTTATATCGATAGAATCTTAGCGATTCTGAATTCTTCGTCATCTAATCGTTTTTCAATTTTTATAGCCTCATGAATGGGCGTGTATTGTACTTTGCTATTGACCATGCCTACCATGACGTCAGATTGACCTTCTCTTAACCCTTCGACTGCGGCAACGCCTAAACGGCTGGCCAATACACGATCGAGTGTGGTAGGTGATCCTCCTCTTTGTAAGTGGCCTAGAACCGTTACTCTAATGTCAAAATAGTCGAGCTGTTCTTTGACTTGAGCGGCAATATCATAGGCCGAACCTAAATGGCAGCCTTCTGCCACAACAACGACATTCGAGCTTTTTTGGCTTGCAGCGCCTTTCCTCAATCGCTTGATAAGTGCATCAATACTCCATTGATGCTCAGGAACGATCATGGCAACAGCTCCTCCACCAATAGCTGAATTGACTGCGATGAACCCAGCATCTCTACCCATGACTTCCACAAAGAACAATCGATCATGTGAGGATGCTGTGTCTCTGATTTTATCGATAGCTTCCCGAGCTGTGTTACAAGCTGTATCAAAACCAATAGTAAAGTCTGTTCCCGCCAAATCATTATCTATCGTGCCAGGAATGCCAATTACTGGAACATCAAACTCTTCACTAAAAATAGAGGCTCCAGTGAATGACCCATCCCCTCCAATAACCACTAAGGCATCAAGTCCATGCTTTCTGAAGTTATTGAATGCTTTTTTTCTGCCTTCAGGTGTTCTGAACTCAGCAGACCTTGCTGAAAGCAGGAATGTGCCTCCTCTACTTAGAATATTAGAAACTGAGCGCACGTAGAGTTGCTCCATATTATCGGCAATTAGGCCATCATAGCCCTTATAGATGCCATAAACATTAATATCATAATAAACGCAGGCCCGAACCACAGCTCTAACGGCTGCATTCATTCCTGGGGCGTCACCTCCTGAGGTTAAAACACCAATTTTTTTGATCTCTGATGCCATAAGTGATGGTTAAGTAATCAAAAATAAGGTTTTACAGTACAAATTAGACAGGTGGGTCAGACAATAGTTCAGCAAACGTTTGTTGCATAAAAAAAGCCAACCTCTTAGAGATTGGCTTTATTGAAATGTTTTTAGGTTTAAACGCCTTCAGCAACTACCTCATTGACTTCACCTGGCATCATGGTTTTGAGTAGATTCTCAATGCCTTGCTTTAAAGTTACTGTTGAGGCTGGGCAGCCAGAGCATGAACCTTGAAGCTCAACTTTCACAGTACCTTCTTCAAAAGCGGCAAATGTGATGGCACCTCCATCTTGTTCTACAGCCGGTCGAATGTACTCGTCAAGAATACCTTTGATTTTTTTGACAACTTCAGAGTCGTTCTCGTCAAATAATGGGTCTTTGTCTAGCTCTTCGTTGATCAGGGGCTTTTCTGCCTCTAAATAGCTTTTGATGGTATCTCTTATTTGATCTTGAACTTCGAGCCATTCAACACTTTCTGACTTGGTGACTGTCACAAAGTTGCTCATGAAGAACACACGCTCCACATTTGGAAGTTCGAAGAGTTCTTGTGCTAGAACTGATTTTTCAGCGGCTGCTTTATCTGGGAAGTCAAAGCTAATACCGTCTTGGAGAAGCATAAAATTAGCCACAAACTTCATTGAGTTTGGGTTAGGATTTGCTTCCATATATATGTGAACTGCTTTCATATCCTTTTGAATTTCTACAACAACTGCAAAGCTATGCGAATAGTTCTTATTCTGTCGCTAATTCTCCCTCTGTTTTGGCAATGATGGTAGATACTGAAGCATCACCGGTCACATTTACCACTGTACGGAGCATATCCAAAGGACGATCAACGGGGAATAAAATCGCTACCCAAGCAGGGTTAAGCCCTACGGATTGTAGAACTAAGATCATCATGATCAAGCCTGCACTCGGCACTGCCGCAGAACCTATAGAGGCAAGTGTTGCTGTCAATACAATGGTTAGCTGTTGAATAGCCGTAAGCTCTACCATATGCATTTGTGCTAAGAATACCACCGCTACGGCTTGATAAAGGCTTGTTCCATCCATGTTTACGGTGGCGCCTACGGGAAGCACAAAACTGGCTACCTTTTTAGATACGCCCATGTTGTCTTCAACGCATTCCATCGTTACAGGCAGTGTGGCCGCACTAGAACTTGTTGAAAAAGCCATCAGCTGTGCTGGACTCATGTTTTTGAAGAACTTTCTGTAGCCCATATTGGCTACAAGTTTGACGATCACAGGGTAAAAAACAAAGATCAAGAAGAGGAGTCCCAATACTAGCGTGCCAGAATAACTCGCAAGCCCTTTAAATACTTCGATCACTTCACCAGGCGTATCCGCCATTTTAGCAATGATCCCAGCCAATAACGCAAAGACGAAAAATGGTGCTGCCTTCATGACAATATCCACCATTTTAAGAAACACCTCATTTGAGCCATTAATAAATTCTGATAGACCTTTGACTTTTTCTTCTGGGATCATGGCCATTGTAATACCAAAGAAGATCGCAAAGAAGATCACCTGTAGCATCAGCTGCTGATTGGACAACGAAAGCACAATATTCTCTGGGACCATGTCTACAATAAATTGAAGAGGCCCGGCTCCTTTAGACTGTTCTGCCACTTTCATTTTGGCTTCAAGATCAGCCTTTGTCTGCTCATCAAGCTCAATTTCTTCAGCTTCTACATTGCCATATCGAGGATCGTTTAAAAAGTTCTTTCCATCAAGAATTTCAACACCATCTGTTGCCGCTACCCATCTTTCGTATTGCAGTCTATTTTTAATCCTGGAGTCCTCATCAATGAATTTACCAGGTTGAAGAACATTTACTAGCAATAAACCCACACCAACAGCTGTCACAGTCGTGATCATGTAGAAGCCGAGCGTTTTTCCTCCCATTCGTCCCAATTGAGACATGTCTTTAAGGCTAGAGACCCCGCTAATGATCGAGAAGAGAACTAAGGGAACAGCGATATACTTGAGCATTCGGATAAAGATCTGACCGAACGGGTCTATCCAGTCTTTGGTGAACTGGTTCCAGCCTAAATAACTAGAAACGAAGGCCCAGATCACTCCGGCCACAAGGCCCAACATGATCTTGACATGCAAAGGGAGCTTCTTCATAAAATATAGGATTTCCTAGAGTCGATTTGTCTTGCTAATTAGCAAATAATCGGCAATAACCAAAGCTGACATTGCATCAACGATAGGTACAGCACGAGGCACAACACAGGGGTCGTGGCGGCCTTTACCACTAACGGTTACACTTTCTCCAGCTTCATTCACACTTTGCTGATCATCCATGATCGTTGCGACTGGTTTGAATGCGACATTGAAATAGATATCAGCACCATTACTTATCCCTCCTTGAATACCACCCGAATGGTTGGTTTTGGTTTTTACCTCGCTATTTTCAGTATAAAAGGCATCATTGTGTGCAGATCCATTCATTTTAACCCCTTCAAAACCGCTACCATATTCGAAACCTTTTACAGCATTGATGCTCAACATGGCTTTGCCTATTTCGGCATGCAGCTTATCAAAAACAGGCTCTCCTAATCCTGCTGGAACGCCTTGTATCACACCTGTGATGACACCACCAACAGTGTCTCTGTTCTTTCGGGTTTTATCAATCAAGGCGATCATTTCTTCCGCCTTTTCCTGATCAGGGCATCTTAAGATATTGTCTTCTGTCTTCGAGAGGTCAAGTTCTGTGTATGCATTTTCTAAGCGTAAGTTGCCGACCTGTGAAACATAGGATTGACAGGTAATGCCATGATGCTTTAGAAATAATTTCGCAATGGCTCCAGCGGCAACACGGGCCACGGTTTCTCTGGCCGAGCTTCTCCCTCCACCACGATAGTCGCGATAACCATACTTGGCTTGAAAGGTGTAATCAGCGTGAGAGGGCCTGAACTTATCGGCTATGTGCGAATAATCTTTGCTTCGTTGATCTTCGTTTCGAATAATGATGCTAATGGGCGTACCCGTTGACTTACCTTCAAATACCCCAGAAACGATTTCAAATTCATCTGCCTCTTTTCTTTGGGTCGTGATCTTTGATTGCCCCGGTTTTCTTCGATTGAGTTCTGACTGAATAAATGATTCATCAATTTCTAGACCTGCTGGGCAGCCTTCTATGACTACGCCTAAAGCTGGTCCGTGAGATTCACCATAGGTATGGATCTGAAATAGTTTGCCGAATGTGTTTCCCATTATTTTTTGTAGTAGAAAAAGCCTGCAGCACCTAGCATAAGCAACAATAAAACATTAGCTAAGATAAGTGGGGTACTATTGTTATTGAGGTTTCTCAGCTCATTTGGCGTAACATCGATATTATCGTAAAAAGAACCTAGGTCAGTAGAAGATATCGATACATTTTTCTTGCTTTCACCTGTGACATTGAGACTAACAGTGGCTTTTAGTGTATCATAAACCTCGCGAGCTGGATCAAAATAAACCCATGAGAAATAGTCTTTGAGATCATAGGTTCCGGGCTCATTTGGAATGCCAAAATAGCTATAGTTCTTTGAACCAGTTACACGACCTCCACCTCGGTTCACATCTTGAGAAATGTTTGGAGGGTAAATATCCAGATTTTGATTATCTGGAATTACCGGGTCGTTGATCCCAGATATATTTCCTTCACCATAAATATTGAATTCATATTCAAAGCTTTCTCCCGTCTCCACCGTCTGCTTGTCAATTTGCTCATCTAGTTCAAATTCACCAACGGCCACCATGTCCTTCATAGGGTGCGGAGGAAGCGCCTTGACCTTCACTGTCTTTTTTGAAGAATAGAATGTTTTATAGTCTTCTTGTCTGTCTCTTCCGAAGAAAGAAGGAGATTTTGCCACTCTGTACTTGATCATTTCAAATGGTACAGAGGGGAATACCACTGGTTCAAGATTGAGCGGATAAAAAGTCGCTTGATATATCTTATATCGCGTATATGTTTTGCCTCTGATCTTGATCCTTTCGCCATAAATATTTTCAATATTGAAGTTCTCTTCCCAGCAATTTTCTGGTCTTATTTTTTTCAAAACTTCAGAGAGCTGTTTACCCGCTTCATGAAATTGTAGTGGTGCACGATTAGCATCTGCTACATAGAAAGCAAAAGTGGTTGTAAAACCTTCACCTACATAAACCTCATCTTTATCTGTGGTTAAGGCTAAAAAAGCATCCTCTTCAACATCTACAAATTCAGGGTCGCGTTCTTTTCCAAAAAGATCATCGAATGGGTCATATCTACGTCTTCTTGAGTTTTGCGGTCTGTCTACGGGTTCAGTAACACTAATAGTCTTTCCTTGTGACTCAATGGTAGTGCCGTTGACATCGATACTAAATGGAGCCAAGGTGTACGACCCAACTTCTAAGGGTAAATATCGTTGAGTGATGCTTTGAGCTGAATTGATCTGGCCGTTGACAATATTTGTACGGCTCGAAGATGAGGTTCCCCTCTTGGCAAAACCTTCGATCTCAGGAAAGTTCGTATAGCTTTTTATTGAGCCATTGTTGATCGTGATCGTGATGGTGAAAAGCTCATTTAAGCCCACTTCATCCTTGCCTAATTGAACACTGATATCCTGAGCCTTTCCTGTAAGGGCAAGACTGATAAAGATCAGGAACAAGCCAAGAATTCTACTGGATTTTTTCATCAACATTTCTTATCTTCAGAAGCTTTTGAATTTGAATCAAATATAGATTCAATTTTTAAAAGAGAATAACCTGTTTACATGAACGTTCGTATAGCAATTACGACCGATTCAATAAATAGATTCATAACCCTAAACGTTCTTAACATGTTGGAATATTTCAAAACTATCCTCGCGAAGGTAAGCTTCGACAGAAGACTATTTGAAAAAGAGTTAAGAAAGGCCATAAAGTCACTTGTAAACAATGAGTTGGAGGAACTTAAAAAGTGGTGTTACGACAAATTTGGCCAGAAGTACGGTCCAATAATCGACCGGCAATTTGTACTCGCACAATTTTAATTTTATTGTATCATCAGCCCGTTAGACAGCGGGCTTAATTTTTTTTCAGGAATTCAAGATTCCTTTTAAAGCCCTTTAGTTTTGTCCGTTTTACTGGAGAATTTCGAAAAACCTCAGCAAAAACTGCTTCTGTTAAATCTTCCCAATTATTGTTAAATATTTCAATCAACTCTTTTTTTGGTGAAAACTCTGGCTCATGATGTTTTTTTGAAAAGCGATTCCATGGACAAACATCTTGACAAATGTCACAACCAAAAGCCCAGCCCTCCATTTGATCTTTAAACCCTAAAGGGATATCATCTTTTAGTTCAATGGTCAGATACGAGATGCATTTACTAGCATTCAATTCATAAGGGGTGATGGCATCTGTTGGACAGGCATCTATACACTTTGTGCAGGTGCCACAATAATCTTTAATTGGGCCATCGGGTTCCAATTCAAGGTCAATAATAAGCTCAGCTAAAAAGAAAAAACTTCCTTGTTCTTTATTGATCAAAAGGGTGTTTTTACCAACCCAACCTAATCCTGATCTTTCAGCCCATTGTCGCTCCATCACAGGAGCAGAATCTACAAAAACGCGACCTTCTATCTCACCAATCTCCTCGCTGAGCAGTTTCATAAACTCCTTCAGCTTATCCTTAACCACAAAATGATAGTCCTTACCATAAGCATATTTTGCGATCTTACGGTGTTTCGGCCTTTCTTGTGCAAGATCTCTTTCAGGATAATAGTTGTAAAGTAGTGAAACGACTGACTTTGCCCCTGGCACAAGCTTGGTCGGGTTAAGCCGCTTGTCAAAATGATTTTCCATATAACTCATCTTGCCATGAGCACCTTTCTTTAACCATTTTTCTAATCGAGGGGCCTCGTCTTCAAGAAACTCTGCTTTCGAGATTCCACAAAAGTCAAAGCCTAATTGGGCAGCGGTCTGCTTGATGATCTGCGTATGATGTGAAATTTGATGTTTCATTGTTACATCTTTCTCTTGCCCTCGATTGTAAAGGAAAGAGTTACCCGAACAATGTACCCGATTCACCGGGCTTATTGATCTTCAAATGCTCATAAGCCAAATGGGTCGCCTCTCTTCCTCGAGAAGTTCTTTTCAGAAATCCTTCTTGAATTAAGAAGGGTTCATAAACTTCTTCAATTGTTTCCGCCTCTTCTCCAACGGCAGTGGCTATGGTTGATATCCCAACTGGCCCACCTTTGAATTTATCTATAATGGTCGTGAGGATCCGATTATCCATATCATCTAGACCATGCGCGTCTACATCTAAGGCATTTAAAGCCATCTCACTAATGGCCATCGTAATACGACCATCACCCTTCACCTGAGCGAAGTCTCTTGTTCTACGCAATAGGTTATTGGCGATCCTTGGGGTACCTCTGCTTCTTCTGGCGATTTCATAGGCAGCGTCATCATCAATGGGCGTAGTGAGTATTTCTGATGAGCGCTGGACGATTCGAGTCAATAATTTTGAATCATAGTACTCTAACCTTGCATTGATGCCGAATCGTGCACGCAATGGAGATGTGAGAAGACCAGAACGTGTAGTTGCACCAACCAAGGTAAAAGGGTTCAAACCGATTTGCACAGTTCTGGCGTTAGGGCCAGAATCTAGCATGATATCGATCTTATAATCTTCCATTGCTGAATACAAGTATTCCTCTACAATGGGATTGAGTCGATGGATCTCATCAATGAAAAGTACATCGCCTTCTTCTAAATTGGTGAGTAAGCCTGCCAGATCGCTGGGTTTATCAAGTACCGGGCCAGATGTGACCTTGATCTCCGATTCCAACTCATTTGCGATAATGTGCGAAAGCGTTGTTTTACCGAGGCCTGGAGGTCCATGCAATAAAACATGATCCAAGGGTTCTGAACGCTTTTTGGCCGCTTTTACAAAGATCTTGATGTTAGCCACCACCTTGTCCTGACCAGAAAAGTCCTCGAAACTAAGGGGCCGTAAGGCACGTTCGATGTCTTTTTCCGGGTCTTCTAACTCATCCCCACTTGCATCAAGATAATCTTCTCGCATTGACGTAATTTTTCACAAGATAAAATTTCAACAGATAAAGTAAGCGCTCTCCCTTATCTTTGCTCAAAATTAAGGGAATGGATAGAAATAAGAGGTCTAGAATCTATTTGATCTTTCTGGTGATCACAATTTTTGTGGTTTACACCTATAGACAAAACCAAGCAAAAGAGATGCATGTGATCGGAACGACCATGGGGACCATTGCTTATAATGTCAAATACTTAGATAAGGATGCACGTATTTTTAAGCTACAGATCGATTCACTTCTTGTTGATTTTAATCAATCGCTTTCCACATACATCCCAGATTCTGAAATTTCACTTTTCAATAAAAATGGAGAAGTAAGTTTTGATTTGCCTTATTTCTATGATGTCTTATTAGCCAGTCAACAGGTCAACATTGAAACGTCCGGTGCCTTTGATCCAACTGTTGGGCCTTTAATAGACGCATGGGGCTTTGGTGATGGAGAAATGATGGGGCCTGATTCCATTCAAGTAGATTCACTTTTGCAATATGTTGGCTTTGAAAAGATCAACTTTGATGTAGATAAAGTAAGTGCGGGCGTTAACGGAATGAAGCTCAATTTTTCTGCTATTGCAAAGGGGCAAGCCATTGATGTTGTGGCAGAATGGTTGGAATCCCAAGACCTGGAAAACTACATGGTAGAGATTGGTGGAGAAGTGCGTACGAAGGGTAAAAACCTTGATGGAGAGCTATGGACCATCGCCATAGAAACACCTGATGAAAATAGAATAGGAGCTATGTTTGATGTCGTACAATTGCTTGATCAGGGCATGGCTACTTCTGGTAATTACAGAAACTTTAGAATTGTCAATGGTCAAAAGGTTGCCCATACCATTGATCCTGTCACCGGTTACCCTAAAATGCAAACTCTTTTAAGTGCTACAGTATTGGCGCCAACATGCATGTATGCAGATGCCTATGCTACTGCCTGCATGGTCATGGGATTAGAAAAAAGCAAAACATTGATCTCATCAAAAAAAGAATTAGAGGCTTATTTTATCTATGCTGATGAGCAGGGAGAAATTCAGACCTACCTCTCTGAAGGACTCAAAGGAAGAACTTTGGGTGAATAATATTGAACGAAGGGGAACCTTTCTACTTCAATTGTCATTTTCTTTTAGATATTTGCAATTCTGTTGCAAGAAGTGAATAGGTCTTGATCATAAATGCCCTGATATTATTTCTGAGTGTGGCCATACCTGGCTTGCTCTTGTTAAAGCTTCCCGCTTTTTCCAATAAGCGCTTGGCCTATTTCTTAGTTTTTGCAGGCTCTTATTTATTTGCTGTTACCATTATTCATTTAATACCAGACCTGTTCTTGTCTGATTCTGATCCGTTTTTTATAGGGCTTTGGATCTTGCTGGGCTTCTTCTTGCAGAAAATTTTAGAAAACTTTACCAGCGGGGTTGAGCATGGACATGCGCACACACATGAGAAAAGATCAACCGCATCTATTGTTTATTTATTGGTGGCCCTAGGTATTCATTCCTTTTTGGAAGGGAGCATTATGGCGGATTCGGTTCACATGAATCATATGCCTGAGTCGAATTTGGAGCATGGTAGTTCGCCAAAGATATTGCTTGGCATTGTGATGCATAAAATACCAGCAGCTATAGCCCTCATGGCCCTTTTACTGACCGCTTTTCAAAAAAGATCTAAGGCTTTGCTGATGTTATTAATGTTCGCATTGGCATCTCCTGCAGGGCTTTTGGTTGCGGAATATCTCAGTCATACGGAGATGTTCGATACAGAAGACCTTACTATTTTCTTTGCTATTGTAGCGGGTGGCTTCTTACAAATTTCAACAACTATCTTTATTGAGTCTGATCCACAACACAAGCTCAATTGGAGGAAATTTGGTGTAGCTGTACTTGGCGCGGTCCTGGCTGTTCTCGGTCAGCTTTTTATTTGAGCGAGTCACTTGAGATAGTGGCTATTTGATGCCCTGTTGCATGATTATTACACTTAAATTATGAGCATGGGCCATCATCATGATCACCATCATCATCACGGGACAAAGAATATTAAGGTTGCTTTTTTCCTGAACCTGGGATTTACCATAATCGAGATCGTTGGGGGAATACTAACAGGTAGCTTGGCTATTCTTTCTGATGCTTTGCACGACTTGGGTGACAGTTTGAGTATTGGCCTGTCTTGGTATTTTCAAAAGCTGTCGACAAAGGGCAAAGACAGAAAATACAGCTATGGCTATAAGCGTTTTTCGGTGCTGGGTGCACTCATCAATGCGGTGATTCTTTTAGTAGGTTCACTTATTATTCTTTCTCAGGCGATTCCAAGCCTGTTGAGTCCAAATCAAGTTGACGAAAAAGGCATGTTTTGGATCGCGATTTTTGGTGTCGTGGTCAACGGAGCTGCCGTACTTAGGTTACGAAAGGGTTCCTCGCTTAATGAGAAAGTGATTAGCCTGCACTTGTTAGAAGATGTATTGGGTTGGATAGCTGTATTGATCGGTTCGGTCTTGATCATGCAATTCGATTGGTATTTCATCGATCCATTGTTATCCATTCTGATTTCAATATTCATCATTTATAATGTGGTCAAGAACCTCAGGTCGGCCATGGATATCATTTTGCAGACCACGCCTTCAAATATCGAATTGGACAAAGTGGAAAGCGAAATCTTGGCATTGAAACCAGTCTGTGAGATTCACGATTGTCATATTTGGTCAATGGATGGGGAGTACAATGTTTTTTCAGCGCATATTGTACTTGATCAAGATTATGAATTAGCAGAAATGGAAGAGGTCAAACATGAGATCAAAGCTTTACTGAAATCTATGAAAATAGAGCACTCAACACTGGAGTTTGAAAAAGAAGGTGAAGATTGTGCGAATTCTTAATTAAAACTCAAAGATTACACCACCGTTGACAACAAAGCCATCTACAGGAGCCCAGAGATTAGGGGTATTGGGTTTCAGTTGGTCGTTAATATCAAATGCCTCTAAACTATGCTGACGGGTATCTGTGAAGTTTTCAAAGTTTACAAAGACCCCAATATGATTGAATTTGCGCATCATCATTAAACCCATTACCCAGAAGTCTGAAGTTCGGCTCAGGTCTTGCCTCAGCTGTTCTCCCGTATAGTATAATTCATAGCCTATGCGCCATTTACCATGTTGCTCATAAACAAGTACAAAAGCTGCGTTGTGCTTAGGCGTCAAAGGCTTTTGAAGATCCGGATTGGCAAACTCCAATTGGGTGTCGATCAAGGTGTAATTTAGAAATAGCTTAAAATCTTTATAGCCAAGTTTGACATTGGTTTCTAAGCCGCGGCTTGTAACAGGACCATTAGCATTGATATAGCGATAAGTATTACCAACTTCAGGTTGCAAGACTAAAGATTGCTCCAAATTGGTATAGAAGAATAGCTGGTTCCAATTGATGCTCCAATCGCCACCTAATGGACTGGCATAATTAAAGTCGAAGTTGGCACCTTGAGCCCTTTCAACTTCAAGCTCATCATCAATAGGTAAAATACCTTCGAAGGCTAAATTTTCGGCATCTTCTGTGAAAATGGTAGGTAACTTATAACCTAAGCTTCCACCTAGTCTCAGCGATAGCTTTTCATTCACTCGTTTGAGTAGGGCTAGCTTGGGCAATGGGAAGGCTCCATATTCCGAATTATAATCTACCCTAAAGCCAGATTCCAAACTAAGCGTATTATTTAATTTAGCAGTATTCTGAATAAAGGCACCTGCTGTGTTTTGCTGATAATCACGATTGTTAGTTACTCCGCTCAGGTCGGTAAAATCATCTGTGTAGACATTAATGCCTGTGACCCATCGTGAATTCGAACGACCAAAGTTATAAGTGGCTTCAGAAAATGTTGACCACTGTTCGCCCTCAAATACATAATTAGGCTCAGTGATCTTGCGATCAAATTTATTTGTACTGTGCTTAATCGTTAGCGCAGAATATTCACCCAGTTGGTTGTTATAAGTGAGTTGGAGCGAAAGCCTATTCGACAAGTTCTCTTGGGTGAATTGGTGTACACCATTCGATTCACCATCGATTATATCCATATCTCCTCCGAGACGGTCTTCAAATGTACCATTGAAAGTAGCCCTGATATACGATCGGTCATTTGGATAATAAAAAATAGAGGGGTTGACCGATACAGCATGGATCTCAGGAATATCACTAAAGAGGTCATTGTTGGCATCATAAGCCATCTGTCTGTTACCAGAAGCGTACATTGATAGTCCCCATTTACCAAAGCGCTCTGCGTAAAAACCGTTTACTGTTGTGCCTCCTGCAGATGTTTGATCAAACATGAGTTTAATTTTGCGTTCTTCTTGGGGCACAACGGTAGTCAGGTTGACTAATCCTGCTATGGCACCACCACCAAATAGGGTAGAGTTTGCTCCTTTAATGATCTCCACCTGTTGAAGATCAAGTGGAGGGATCTGCATAATACTTAAACCTCCTGCAAAGCCGCCAAAAAGTGGAAATCCGTCTTTTAGTAGCTGTGTATAGCGACCATCTAGTCCTTGAATTCTAATGCTTTGATTAGCGGCACTTGGTGAAGTTTGCTGCATTTGAATACCAGAGGTCTCACGCAAAAGCATGGCGATATTAGAGGAACGCATAAATGCTTTTTCCTCCAATTCTTCTGTTCCCAACACTTCAATGCGTGTAGGCACAGCCTCGATCACATCTGCAGTTCTTGTTGAAGTGACGATTACTTCTTCATGCTCTTCTTCAATGTGTAATCGCACAATGAGCATTTCCTGTTGAGGTAATTGGACGGTAACGGAATTAGCCTCATAACCTACAAAGGAAACAGTTAGGGTTACTTCATTTGCGGAGATGTCTGCAAGAGTAGCAATACCGTTGGCATCAGCTATGGCTCCTTTGGTTGCACTTACTTGTACTGTAGCACCAACAAGCGGTTCATTCGTTTCTTCATCAAGCACTTGAACCTTAATGGTGTTTTGTCCTAATGCAAGAGTAGCGACAAAGCTAAAAAGCAGCATGAATTTCTTCATGTTGCGAATTTAGTATAGAATGATTTCCAGTAAGGGATTATTGTGCAATAAAAAAACCCTGATGCTTCCATCAGGGTTCTATCGCTAGTAGTAATCAACCCCTATACATACTAACTGCCACATGCCTCACAGGCATCCGGATTATCTAAAGAGCAAGCCATATCAGCGGCATTTTGCTCTATTTCTTTAGCGGTAGGCGCTGCCGCTGCTTTCTTATCTACAGTGAACTGGATGGCATCTGCCGCAGCTCTAGATCTCAAGTAATACATACCGGTCTTCAAGCCTTTCTTCCAAGCGTAGAAGTGCATCGATGTCATCTTACCGAAGTTTGGATCCTGAATGTGGATGTTCAAACTCTGAGACTGACAGATGTAAGCCCCTCTGTCTGCTGACATATCGATAATGGCTTTCTGAGAGATCTCCCAAACTGTTTTATACAATTCTTTGATGTCGTCTGGAATGTCATTGATGGCCTGAACAGAACCCTTCGCTGCGATCAGCTTGTTCTTCATGTCATCATTCCATAAGCCTCGCTTGATCAAGTCTTTCATCAAATGCTTGTTCACGATCACAAACTCACCAGACAAAGTTCTTCTGGTATAAATGTTTGAAGTGTATGGCTCAAAGCATTCGTTATTACCAAGAATCTGTGAAGTTGAAGCAGTAGGCATTGGTGCTACCAACAATGAGTTTCTTACCCCATGCTTTTTCACTTCTTTCTTCAAGCTATCCCAATCCCAAAGTCCTGACTCTGGAGTTACACCCCACATGTCGTATTGGAAAATGCCTTTAGATACAGGAGAACCTTTAAAGGTTTCATAAGTACCTTCAACTTTCGCAAGGTCTTTCGAAGCAGTCATTGCTGCGAAATAGATCGTCTCGAAGATGTCTTTGTTCAGTTTTCTAGCTTCCTCAGAATCGAATGGCATTCTCATCTGAATGAACGTATCTGCTAAACCTTGTACACCCAAACCGATTGGTCTGTGGCGCATGTTAGAGTTACGTGCTTCTTCAACAGGATAGTAATTGACATCAATTACTTTGTTCAAGTTCTTAGTCGCTACGTAGGTTACATCATAAAGGCGCTGGAAGTCATATTCACCACTTTCTTCATTCACGTACATCGGTAGCGCGATAGAAGCGAGGTTACAAACGGCAACTTCATCAGGAGCTGTGTACTCAATGATCTCTGTACATAAGTTCGAAGACTTGATCGTACCTAAGTTCTTCTGATTCGACTTCTTGTTGGCCGCATCTTTGAAGAGCATATAAGGTGTACCTGTTTCGATCTGTGCTTCTAGCACCTCAAACCAAAGGTCTTGTGCTTTTACAGTCTTGCGTCCTTTGCCTTCTTTCTCGTATTTCTCGTATAGCTTTTCGAAATCATCACCATAAGCATCAGCCAAGCCTGGGCACTCATTCGGACAGAACAAGGTCCATTCTTCGTTAGCTTCAACACGCTTCATGAATAGATCAGAGATCCATAGGGCGTAGAAGAGGTCTCTCGCTCTCATCTCTTCTTTACCATGGTTCTTTTTCAGATCCAAGAAATCAAATATGTCTGCATGCCATGGTTCTAAATAGATGGCAAATGATCCTTTTCTTTTTCCTCCCCCTTGGTCAACATAACGTGCGGTCATGTCAAAGTTTCTCAACATCGGAACTACCCCATTCGATACCCCTCCGGTTCCTTTGATGTATGATCCTTTTGCTCTTACGTTGTGGATGCTTAGACCGATACCTCCAGCAGATTGAGAGATCTTCGCACATTGTTTCAATGTATCGTAAATACCATCAATACTGTCATCTTTCATCGTTAGCAAGAAGCAAGAAGAAAGCTGTGGCTTAGGCGTACCTGCATTGAACAATGTAGGTGTTGCATGCGTGAACCACTTCTCTGAAAGTAGATTGTAAGTCTCAACTACTTTTTCCATGTCATCGCCATGGATACCCACTGATACTCTCATCAGCATATGCTGTGGGCGTTCTACGATCTTACCATCCAATTTCATTAAGTAAGAACGCTCCAGGGTTTTAAAACCAAAGTAGTCGTAGCTGAAGTCTCTATCGTATATAATAGTAGAGTCTAGCTGTGCTGCATTCTTTTTAATGATGCCATATACTTCTTTCGAAACAAGAGGCGCATTTTCACCAGTCTTAGGATCTACATAAGTGTAAAGCCTCTTCATGGTATTAGAGAATGATTTACTTGTGGTTTTATGCAAGTTAGAAATGGCGATTCTTGCCGCTAGCTTTGCATAATCTGGGTGTCTTACCGTCATTGTTGCAGCGATCTCGGCAGCAAGATTATCAAGGTCTTGCGTGCTCACACCGTCATAAAGGCCTTCAATAACCTTCATGGCAACACTGACTGGTTCTACAAAATTAGGATCTAAGCCGTAGGAGAGTTTTTCTATCCTAGCAGTGATCTTATCGAATTTGACGGACTCTCGTCTGCCATCTCGTTTGACTACTAACATATGTTTTTGGGGTTTGGGGGTATTTGAAAAATGGGTTAAATGGTTTTGTTAAAAGTCTGCATCGAATGACAATGCTCTCGAATTCGAGTCATCGTCTTTTTTATCTTGCATAACTCCAGCCTTCTGGTATTCACCCACTCTTTTTTCGAAGAAGTTAGTTTTACCTTGAAGTGATATCATTTCCATAAAGTCGAATGGGTTCGTAGAATTAAATTCTTTAGAACAGTTCAATTCAACGAGTAAGCGATCAGTGACGAACTCTAAGTATTGCGCCATCAGATCGGAGTTCATACCAATAAGTCTTACAGGGAGTGACTCAGTGATAAACTCTCTTTCAATTTCGAGGGCGTCTAATATAATTTCTCTAATTCTTTCTTCAGAGACTTGGTTTCTTAAGTGCTCATTATGCAAATGCACAGCAAAGTCACAATGCAGTCCTTCATCTCTAGAGATCAACTCATTAGAGAAGGTCAAGCCTGGCATTAAGCCTCTTTTCTTCAACCAGAAGATAGAACAGAAGCTACCCGAGAAGAAGATGCCTTCTACAGCAGCAAAAGCAATCAAACGCTCAGCAAAAGAAGGTGACTCGATCCATTTCAAAGCCCAGTCAGCTTTTTTCTTGATGGCATCGAAAGTCTCGATGGCATGGAAAAGCTTATCAGCTTCTACTGGGTCTTTTATATAGGTGTCTATTAATAAAGAATAGGTTTCAGAATGGATGTTCTCCATCATGATCTGGAAACCATAGAAGAATTTCGCCTCTGTGTACTGTACTTCATTTACGAAGTTCTCTGCAAGGTTTTCGTTCACAATACCATCTGAAGCAGCAAAGAAGGCCAATACATGTTTGATGAAGTAACGCTCATCATCATTTAATTTGTCGTTCCAGTCTGTGAGGTCTTGATGTAAATCGATTTCTTCTGCTGTCCAAAAGCTGGCTTCAGCTTTCTTGTAGTAGTGCCATATGTCATCATGCTTGATTGGGAAAAGAACAAAACGGTCTTTGTTTTCACTCAATAAAGGTTCGTCTACGGCTGTAGTTAATTCACTCATTTTACTTTTTTGTTATTTGGGGTTGATACAAAAAAAGCCACGCTGAAAAACAAAAGTTTTTCAAAAACATCCCTAGTTACCCATTACAGGTATCCAGAGTTATCCTACATTTTTCAGGGTTTCCAGTTAACTGCTTGATTCTCTTGACAGAGAACAATTAAGCCAGAAGGTTAGGTTGTTTTAGTAGCGTAACCTGAGACAAATATTACAAAAAGCAGCTGAAAAATCAATGGTAAAAATTTGATAATATGGTATATGAAAACGATTTCATACGTTCGTTTAAGTCGTTGAAATCAAGAAAGATGTAACAAGTATCTTAGATGATAACTTGTCGGAATTTTCAGCGTATGCGAGGGCAAAAAAAAATGAAAATTTAATTTTAGAAAAATGCTTGCTTTTATCGTGAACATTGGGTTTGTTTTTCGCAGAGATTCTTTTACCTTTGCAGTCCGTTTTTGAAAAAATATTCAAAATGTACGCAATCGTAGATATAGCAGGAAAGCAGTTCAAAGTAACGCAAGACCAATTCGTTTACGCTCCATTAATGGAGGGTGAAGATGGCGCTTCCGTAGAGTTCGACAACGTAATGTTGATCGACAATGAAGGAAAAGTTGAAGTAGGTGCACCTAAAATCAAAGGTGCTAAAGTGTCTGGTAAGATCATCGGACACGTAAAAGGTGACAAAGTAATCGTCTTCAAGAAGAAAAGAAGAAAAGGTTATAAAGTGAAGAATGGTCACCGCCAGCAGTTCACTAAAGTTTTGATCGAAAAAATCTCTAAATAAGAAAATACCATGGCACATAAGAAAGGAGTCGGTAGTTCGAAAAACGGTAGAGAGTCGGAAAGTAAACGACTTGGCGTTAAGATCTATGGTGGCCAGGCTGCCATTGCCGGTAACATCATTGTAAGACAAAGAGGAACATCTCACCACCCAGGTAAGAATGTAGGTATGGGCAAAGACCACACCTTGTTCGCATTAACTGACGGTGT
>CBFHYE010000017.1:0-1802 GCA_965659985.1 Roseivirga sp.
GCATCATTGAAATTGGTAAACTCGTCACAGAAAATATAGACCTTTTTGTCGCTTGGTGTGGCTTTGAAACTTTGCAGCCATTTGTGGAACCGAACTTTAGCTATAGGGGGCACAGAGCGATCTTGAGCAAAGCCTACCGCACTTTTCATAAGGCTACTTGTCAATTTATTGCTGAAAACAAAATTATAAGCCCAGGGGGCTAAGGACGCCAATTTCATATTTTGAGAGAAGGCTGCGATCTGTTTTGTTCGCCATGGAATTCCCTTCTCTTGATAATATTGATACTGCCATTCCGCCTTGAGTTTGGCCATATCCACATTAGATGGACATTCGGAACTACAACCTTTACAAGACAAGCATAGATCCATGACCTCTTTGATCTCCTTGTTAGCAAATGGATTGTCCTCATTAGAGTTTGTTAGTATCTCTCTTAGGATATTTGCTCTTGCTCTGGTCGTGTCTTTCTCGTCTCGCGTAGCCATAAAACTAGGGCACATGGTGCCACCACTCAATTCAGACTTGCGACAATCACCTGAGCCGTTACAGTTCTCAGCAGCACGCACAATACCTTCCGTATCTGAAAAGTCGAATGCCGTCTTAAAATCCTTAGTTTCTTGATCTTTAGCGTAGCGCAAGGAAGTATCCATTGGTGGAGCATCTACGATCTTATTAGGATTGAAGATGTTATAGGGGTCCCAAAGCTTTTTCACTTCTTGGCAAAGCTTGTAATTGTGCTCACCAAGCATTTGCGGAATGAATTCAGCCCTTAATCGGCCATCTCCATGCTCACCGGATAAAGAACCTTTATATTTCTTTACGAGCGTAGCGATCTCTTCTGCAATTACACGGAAAAGACGTTGTCCTTCGCTGGTCTTTAGGTCTAAGATAGGGCGCAGGTGCAATTCACCTGAGCCGGCATGGGCATAATGCACGGAATATAAATCATGCTTATCTAAGATCTCATTGAATTCTTTGATGTACGCAGGTAAATCCTTCACATCAACAGCAGTGTCTTCGATCACTGGAGCCGCTTTGGCATCTCCAGGCACATTGCTCAATAAGCCTAAACCTGCTTTTCGTAAAGACCACACCTGTTTGATCTGTTCACCTTTGATCACAGGGAAAGCATAGGCTCTTTTAGCGATTTTAAGTTCTTCAATTAAAGATTGCACCTTTTGATCGACTTCTTCAGCCGTATCGCCATTGAGTTCTGCCACCAATATGGCCTGCGGATCGCCTTCTACGAAGAACCGCAGTGCATTGTACATCGGATTCCTTTTGGTGGCTTCGAGGATGTAATGGTCCATTAACTCACAAGCTGAAGGAGCATATTTTAGCGCAATCAGATTTGCATATAGTGCATCATCAATAGTGGCTGAATGGATACAGACCAATCGCTTGTTGTTAGGTGGGAGTGGAGTGAGCTTGATCTTGGCTGCCGTCACTAGACAAAGCGTCCCTTCAGAACCCGCGATGAGGCTGCAAAAGTTGAAGTGATCTCCGTCTTCTTTGAAAGGGACATGACGTAGCAACATGTCTAAGGCATAGCCTGTATTTCTTCTTGGGATATCGGCTTTAGGATACCCTGC
This sequence comes from Roseivirga sp., assembly GCA_965659985.1. GTDB lineage: Bacteria > Bacteroidota > Bacteroidia > Cytophagales > Cyclobacteriaceae > Roseivirga. The sequence goes on from CBFHYE010000017.1 coordinate 1,590, forward strand.
AATGATCTCCTTTTGATTGATCTCATCCCTCAGCATTTCACGGGTCTCGAAGTAAATGTTATTCTGCAGTTCGCTAGAAACGGAAAGCCCATTGCAACGGTCTAAAAAAGCCCCTTGATCTAGGGGACCAAACCATGCTTCATTACCATCACCAAGTATTGTCTTGACTTCAAGTAAGTGTTCTCTTGTGCTTCCGTAAACTACTGAATTAGA
>CBFHYE010000018.1:0-11328 GCA_965659985.1 Roseivirga sp.
ACAAATGTATGGAACGGAGGCTATGGGTGAAACAGCAGAGAACTTACAAAATGCCCACAATGTCAGCAGAGAAGATCAGGATGCATTTGCGGTAAGAAGTCAGCAAAAAGCAGCTCAAGCGAGAAAATCAGGTCGCTTGGCAAAAGAAATCACAGCAGTGGAGATACCACAGCGCAAAAAAGACCCTATTGTTTTTTCAGAAGATGAATTCATCAGAGAAGGCACAACCATGGAAGCTTTAGCGGGATTAAAACCAGCTTTTAAAGAAAATGGTACTGTCACAGCCGGAAATGCCTCTGGCTTAAATGATGGAGCGGCTGCACTGTTGATCGCCTCTGAGGACGCGGTAAAAACCTATGGCCTCAAACCTATGGCTAGGATAGTCGCCTCACAAGTGGTTGGTGTGGAGCCGAGAATCATGGGGATTGGTCCTGTTGAAGCTTCTAATCGAGCATTAGCAAAAGCTGGACTGACCATGGAGGACATGGACATTATTGAATTGAATGAAGCTTTTGCTGCACAAGGCTTGGCTTGTATTCGCTCTTGGGGCTTGGCTGACGATGACCCAAGAATCAACCCCAATGGTGGTGCCATTGCTTTAGGTCATCCACTTGGTATGTCTGGCGCCAGATTACTTCAAACAGCGGCCATTGAATTGCAAGAGCAGAACAAACGCTATGCCCTCTGTACCATGTGTGTGGGTGTTGGTCAAGGATATGCTGCCATCATAGAAAAAGTTTAGACCCCAGCCCCCTCTTTTCCAACGATTCATTTTTCCCGGTGTCTTGATTTGGTCAAAAGGAGTACGTAATATGTCTTTAGTAAACGAAATGTAGACACACATGACTTATGAAACCAATGAGGTCGCCCAACTTACCGCTGATTTCATCAACACCACAGATCAGAATGTATTTCTGACGGGTAAGGCTGGAACCGGTAAGACCACTTTTCTCAAATACATCATTGAGAACACACATAAGAAAACTGTTGTGGCAGCGCCAACAGGTATTGCTGCGATCAATGCGAATGGCGTCACTCTACATTCATTACTTCAGCTTCCTTTTGGCGCCTTTATCCCAGAAAGAATTACTCCTCCCAATGTCAATGCACAATTCACTACGCTTTACAATCTTTTTGCTGGGTTAAGGTTCAACAAGTCGAAAAGACAGCTCATTCAAGAAATGGAGCTCTTGATCATAGATGAGGTGAGTATGCTGCGTGCCGATCTGCTCGATTGTATCGACCATATGCTTCGGTATTTGAGAAAAAGAAAGAATGAAGTCTTCGGAGGCGTACAAATGCTCTTTATTGGCGACTTGCTGCAGCTTCCTCCCGTAGTGAAAGATCAAGAATGGCACATACTCAAAGACTATTATAAATCCAGTTACTTCTTTGAGGCAAAAGCACTCGCGCAACAACCCCTTATTCATCTCGAACTGGAAAAAGTTTATCGCCAAAGCGACCAAAAATTCATTGAGATCCTGAATCGTTTTAGAGAGAACCAGCAAAACGATTCGGACATTGATTTCATCAACACTCATTTCGACCCAACCTTAGCCGAGCAATCACCCGAAGGTTTTATTCACCTCACCACACACAATCGCAAGGCAGATGAGATCAATGAAAAAAGACTCGAACAGTTAGAAAGTAAAAAATTCTCATTTGAGGCTGAGCTTAAAGGTGATTTCCCCGAAAACGCCTACCCTGTAGCGTCAAAGCTTCAACTAAAAGAAGGTGCTCAGGTCATGTTCATCAAGAACGACCCTAGCGGAGAAGGACAATTCTTTAATGGAAAGATCGGACGCGTCTCAGCACTCGCAAAGGACCTCATTACTGTTCAGTTTGAAGATGGTATAGAAGTGGATGTTCCTGAATATACATGGGAGAATAAGCGCTTCAGCCTCAACAAAGACACCAAAGAAATTGATGAAAAGACCCTTGGGAGTTTCACTCACTTTCCACTCAAATTGGCATGGGCGGTCACGGTACACAAAAGCCAAGGTTTGACCTTCGAAAAAGCAATTCTTGACCTTTCAGGAGCATTTACACAAGGTCAGGTTTATGTCGCCCTCTCGAGATTGACTTCGTTAAAAGGGCTTGTGCTTTCTTCAAGAATTCCGAAAGAAGGTTTCGACATTTCAGACTCGATGAAGTCCTTCATTGCTGAAAAGCCTGAAATTCAGCAATTAGAGGGACGTTTGAAAAAAGATCGTTTGAAATACTTATTTCAATTGATTCAAGCCCATTTCGATTTTAGTGAAATGGAAAGAACACTGAGATCACATTTGGCGAGTTTTGATAAAAAAGAAAACCGATCGATCAAACAACAACATCTGATTTGGACGCAAGAAACGTGTCAACCACTGCTCGCATTGACTCCAATTGGAAAGGGTTTTCAATCACAAGCCTACAAGATCATATTTGAGGAATCAGACCTCAATCTCCTTAATGAAAGGGTTGAAAAGGCAAAAGAATACTTCTCTGATATTTTAAAAAAAGGGCACGAGGAATTTAGCCTGCAGGAGAAAAAGCTGAAGCGCCAAGCTCAGCTTAAAACCTATAGAGAAGAATTAAAAGAAATCAAAGAGCGATTATTTGGTCAATTGTTGGCTATCCATCGCGCAAGCCTTTTCATTGGCTTTCTGAGCAAAGACAAAACACCTACCAAGCAGGATGTGCAAGAAACACTCAGCCAACTGATAATTCCCAAGACCAAAAAGGATAAAACACCAACACATGAGATCAGCTTAACACTTTATAAACAAGGTAAATCCATCGAGGAGATCGCAGTGGAAAGAGGCTTGGTCAATTCCACCATCGAAGGACACTTGGGTAAGTATATTGCGACTGGTGAGATCAAGGCGAGCGAACTAATGGATGAGAAAAAGCTAGCCAACATTCTTAGCCTGATCACTCCTGAAACCACAGGTACTGGAGAGATCAAAAACCAACTCGGTGATGAATACAGCTATGGTGAAGTTCGCATTGCTTTAGAGGAATGGAAGCGGTTGAATGAATTGTGATATCAAACAAGCCTCTTATTTCTAAAGGCAATACCAGAACCAGTTTTTAGATATTTCTCAAATTTGAAAGCCTTGTACTTGTCTTTAAAAACTATGTAAGTCTCTAGCTCAATAGGCAGTCGATATTTTGTAGATCGAACCTTTCCTTGATTATGCCTTTTTAAACGCTCTTCTAGGTTAGATGTACATCCCACGTAATACCCATTATCTGCGCAGAGTAGTATGTAAACTGTTTGCATGTGTGTGTTTTGATCTAAATCTTTTCAAACTACGAATAATCAAGATATAAGTGGAGTTTCTCCGCTGAAACCCGGAGAAGCTAGCGATTGGGTGTTACCCAACTTCGCTAAAGCTTCGTAGGGTGAAAGTGGAGCCGGAGGGATTCGAACCCTCGTCCAGATAAGGAATACATAGTACCCTCTACATGTTTATTTGCACATTATTTTTCGAGTGAAGCAAGGTCAGCAACCTACCTGATCATCACCTTATTTGCAGTTTATCTTACTCCGATGTCACAAAACCCATCGAAGCCAGTTCCGCATTTGATGCCTCGATTCCAGTCCGGCAGAACGTGGGACTGGGAGACACATTGCTATCTAAATCTGATTAGGCAGCAAGGGCGTATTGTCTTTCGCCAATTAATATAGATTGAATGTTTGATTTACAGGAAATACATACAACTCCCGACATGCTAGCACCAGCATTGCACTTACTGTCAATTCCGGTCGGCCCCATATTTCAATGAACAAATAGGTCGGCTAAGATAGGATTTTAGTACTTTGTAACAATGAGAAGATTGGTCTCAATTTGCATCTTCCTGGTAATTGTCTCTTTTGCACAATCACAAATACTCAGTATTGACAAATCTCACCTTGATAAAGACACCAGCAATTTCTGGGCTGGTGCGATCGACTTCCAATTCCTATTCAATAATCTTAGCTCAACTCCTCAACAAGAGAATATCTACATAGGTTTCTTTTCCAAGCTCGATGTGGCCTATTTAAGTAAAAAGCATGCCTTCCTGTCCATCAACAACTTTAGGTATTTCAAACCCGGGCAAGGTGCGTTTATTAATTCTGGCGTTTCACATTTCAATATCAATTGGTTCAGAAAAAATACGTGTACCGCTGAAACCTTTATTCAAGTTCAATATGACCAAAGCCGAAACTTAAAAGAGCGCTTGCTTTATGGTGCCAATACCAGAATAAATATAATTAAGGGTGAGCATGCACTATATCTTGGCATTGGCGCATTCTATGAAATGGAACTTTGGCAAACACTATCTGACCAATTGATCAGAAAAGAACTCATTAAAGGCAACCTCTATTTGGGTGGGGAGGTAGATCTCAATGACCACATTGCGCTGAATGTGATAGGATACTATCAATCCGGTTATGATAATGACGATGACCTTTGGAGAAATCGCATCAATACACACTTAGAAATCAGAGACCGATTGTCAAAAAGAATCACATTGAAGATGTCTATAGATGTGCACCATGACAACAACCCTATCATTCCAATACCCAATTGGACATATGACTTTCGGGAAGGCCTTTCAGTTCATTTGAATCGCTTATAGAATCGGAAAAAAAAGTCTGTTATTAAGCGAAGATTTATATCTTGCAGCAATGGACAATTTTGTCGTTTCAGCCCGTAAATATAGACCCGTTGGTTTCGAAGAAGTTGTAGGTCAGGAACACATTACGACTACTTTAACGAATGCCATCGACAGCCAGCAATTGGCGCAGGCATTACTTTTTTGTGGCCCTAGAGGTGTGGGCAAGACCACTTGCGCAAGAATTGTCGCTAGGCTGATCAACGAACAAAACATTGAAGATCCATTATTAGGAAACGATACTTTCAACATCTATGAATTAGATGCTGCTTCCAACAACTCAGTCGATGACATTAGAAATCTGATCGACCAAGTGCGTTACCCACCTCAACAAGGTAAATTCAAAGTCTATATTATTGATGAGGTTCACATGCTGTCGAACCAAGCCTTCAATGCTTTTTTGAAGACTTTGGAAGAACCACCTTCATATGCGGTTTTTATTCTAGCAACGACAGAGAAACACAAGGTTATTCCAACAATACTTTCACGTTGTCAGATCTTCGATTTTAATAGAATCGAAGTCAGTGACATCACAAAGCAATTGCAGAAGATCGCTGATAAAGAAGGAATTGAAGTGGAGACCGAAGCTTTGGACCTTATTGCCCAAAAGGCTGACGGGGCCATGCGTGACGCCCTTTCCTTATTCGATCTGATCGTCACCTTTAGTGGGAAACACGTCACCTACCAGGCGACAATAGACAACCTCCACATCCTCGATTACGACTATTATTTCAGGATGACGGAAGCCCTTCTTGCCGAAAAGACTTCACAGGTTTTACTCATCTTTGATGAAATCTTAAAGAAAGGTTTTGACGGCCACAATTTCATTGTTGGTTTAGCGAGTCACTTCAGAGACCTTATGGTTTGTAAAGACGAACAAACTATAGATCTGTTGACCGTTTCTGAGAGTATCAAAGAACGCTACAGAACTCAGGCAAAAGAGGTGCCGATGTCGTTCTTACTCAGCGCTCTGAACATTGCGAATCAAGCAGACATAAATTATAAAGGGAGTAAAAACCAAAGGCTACATGTTGAGCTTGCATTATTAAAGATCTCACATCTCAACTCGGCCATTGCATTGGTTTCTATGGGCACCAATGGTGACGCTTCAAAAAAAAAAACCTAACCGAACCGCCTGAAAACAAAGAGCCTAAAGATTCAAAGACAGATGAAAAATCTGTCGAGAAAGGAGAAATTCTTACTAAGGAAGAAGCTCCGACTGAGGAGATAAAGGAACAGGTTGAAACTCCTCAAGAGGTTATTCCTAAATCAAACCCCACAAGGCCAAGTTTACGCAAGCGCGCTAAAGGAAAAACACTCAATATCCCAAGTAATCTCGATGCTGCTCAACAATTGGTTAATGAACCTACAGAAGAGGTTGACCAAGAAGAGTCCATTGAAGTTCAATCTCCCAAAAGGAACAACCCCTTTACCGAAGAGGATCTACAGCACCATATCAAAGAATTTGCGGCAGCTTTTGAAAAACGAGGTGCTCATCATGAGGCTCTTTTGCTCAAAGAAAAGTTTGACTTCGAAGACAATACCATCAAGATCAAGATCAGCAATGAAGCTTTGGAAAGTACATTTGAACGCATGAGAAGTAATTTACTTACTCAATTGCGGGACAAACTTGAAAATGACCACCTTCAGCTTCGATCAGAAATTGTTGAGCTTGAAAAGCAGCAAATGCTTTACACTGACAAAGAAAAATTTGAGCACTTAAAGAAAAAATACCCCGCACTGAAAGACTTTCAAGAAAAATTCGGTTTAGACCCGGAATTCTAAAAACTCAGATTAAAGCCCACATTGATGACATTCTTGAGTTGTATACCCGTGCCTTGGGTACCATCATCAAAGGTGATCTGCACATCTTCATCGTAGATCAATTGTGTACTTACAGTAGCACCAATAAAATTATTTACCTGAAGATTAAACGTTGCCAAGATATTGACAACGGTCGAGGGAAACTTCTCATAATTTGAGAACAAGTTTCCAACCAACCTGAGCTTTACATTTTCCACGATCTGCTTATCAATCGTTCCTGTTAAACTTATACCCGCTTCTGACCTGATCATTTGCCCCGGTTCCACCCCAAAGGCCCCTGCTGTTGACAGTGAATCATTAAGCACAAAGGTAAATCTGCCTGAAAAAGGAGAAAGTGTAATATCATACTCTTTGCCTTTCCTAAAGGTGATTCCATGCGAGGCTTGTAAATAACCAGGAGCCATGAAATCCGATATTAAAACTCTTCTCGTTACTCCGCCCGCTAAGGACTCATTTTTAAAACCTTTATCAATTTGCGTTTGAAAAAGTAGCTGCGAAGTCATAAGAATCACTTCACTGAATTTCTGGCTGTACTGCGATTTGAGTAATAAATTGTCGTCAGTCTTTTCAAAACGCTTTGAATCATCTCCTTGGCGGAGCACACCATAGGCTATTCTACCGCGATTGGTCCAAACAGCATTGTCCTTTTCATAATTGGCATCACCTTCGATGACGGTACCAAACCCAAGAGAGGGTTCTCCCCCTGCCGTCCAATTGATCAAACCGATCTGCTGAACATTGAGATTGATATTGGCACTCGTATTCCAATAATCAACCGTATCTCTAACCACAGCCATGGGAATACCAAAGACAGTAATGGTATCACGGGGCATTTCGTCCTGAGCTGCTAAGGAACCTTTCAACAGGATTCCCATTAAAAAAATGAGACAAAGTCTTTTGATCATTGAGTCTACTGATCTTGAAACTTAATTTTTTGCGAATATCAATAGCTTTTCACCAAGTGCAAGGCTATTATCCGTTTTGTTGTTCCATTTGATGATCTCATCTACCGAGACACTATACTTTCTCGCAATTGCCCACAAAGTTTCACCTTTTTGAACAACATGCACAACCTGTTCTGGCTTTTGATCTTTCGGAACCTCAATTATCAATTGAAGCTCCTGTCCTATATTTAAGCCATCGGTAATCTTCAAATTATTCCATTCCAGAATTTTATCGATATCGACCTTATAAAGGTCTGAAATTGCAAAAAAGGTTTGTTTAGGTTCAACCCTATGAATGACCACCTTTTGGTTTTGATTGGGTTTAAGAACAGGTAATTCTTTGATGATCTCACGTTCAGGGATGTCTTCAACCCTCTTTGGCTTTTTAGTCTCTTTAAGCTTCTTTGTTGTTTTTTCAGCAGAATAAGTACTATTGGCCTCAAAGATCAGCTGATCTTCCGCATTTGTTTTTTCGGTCTCAACGATCACGTTAGCGTATTCTATTGGAACATCTTTTGGTCTTATAAAGCGAAGCCAAAGCACTCTTCCAATTTTAAGTTCCTCCACATCCTTCATCCGGTTTTTGCGCAATAATTGCTTCAAACGAATACCATAATCTTGGGATATGCCCCATAGCGTTTCTCCGGATCTTACCACATGGTAATGGACCTGTCCTTTTCTTTTCTTGTTCTTTAAATAATAGTATTTACCAGCCCTTATATTCCCACGATCTCCAATATCATTATAGCGCTTTAGCCTACCCTCACGCTTACCTGTTCTTCTGGCTAGTGAAGCTAAATCATCACCTTGTTTTGCCCTAATCGCTGGTATCCCATTCATACGAATATTATCCGGTTCATATGCCGACTTGAGATTACCTGTGATCTCTGGAAAATATCCCGTATTACCTTCGATTGGCTTAATACCATAATAATCACGGACGCTTTGAGATGAGCTTTTACTTGAATTTGTGTTTACTCTTGGCTTAGTGGTCGTCTGTGTTTTATCATTGCTTCTTTCCTCTTTACTGCTTTTAGGGGAATCCTTTTTTTCCGCGACCGGCTTCCTGCCTGATTTAAGAGGATAAATTACCTTGTACGACTTCTCTGTAGGAATTCTGGTTTGATTAAGCCATTTATTAAAACGTTTTAGTTCTTCGAGATCAACATCGATCTCATTGCTGACTTGTCTCAGGGTTTTCCCTCTACCCTCAAATTGTTCTAGGCGAACTTCGGGATGTCTCCTTCCCTCTCCGACAAAATCTTGAAATGCCAATTTGTGTGCAATGAACTTTTTAATGTACCAGTGAGACTTGCCTGTTATGTTCATACTTTTAGCCCCATACAACTTATCAGAAACAGAACGCTGAGTCCCTGTGAGTCCTTGTAAGTAAGACTGCATGGAAAGTACCCAGTTGTCGAAGACAAAATTAGATCGCTTGAGGTATTTAGTTGCGCCAACTGTTGAGGCGATAATATGCTTTCGTTCATCAACTAAATTATCTACCCTTAAGCCCAATTCTTGGGCAGATGCCTTTTTGAATTGCCAAAAGCCAACAGCGTCAGAAGTAGAAACTGCATCTGAAACAAATTCTCCCTCTTGAATAGCTAAGTATTTGAAATCCTCAGGAATACCTTCCTTTTTAAGGATTTCCTCAACAAAATGCATATAGAGATTAGATCGATCAACTTTCAATTGAAAATGATATTGACTTCTTGTCAGAAGATCGAGGGTTTCTTCGACATCTTTTTTGGCTTGAGAATTAAGCTTTAAACGAACGCCAGCAACGGTAACTTCGTTGGGGACGATCATCGGGGCTTGCGCGTAGGCAAACGAAGCCAAAAACAAAAACACGATGATCAATATGCTCTTCTGCACTATTTCTTTCTTACGACCATAAGCCCATCTCTAATGGGAAATAAAACATTTTCTACTCGGTCATCTTCTTGTACCCAACGGTTAAAGTCTAGAATAGCTTGTGTGTCTTTATCAGTTTTCTTTTCTGTTTGAACCACTTTGCCACTCCAAAGGACATTATCTGCAATGATGTATCCTCCTGAACTTACTTTATCAAAAACCAATTTATAGTAATTGAGGTAATTTTTCTTGTCCGCATCAATAAAAACGAGGTCTAAAGATTCTTCAATTTTCGGAATCAGATCAAGTGCATTTCCAATGCGATAATCGATCATCTCATTGAAAGGAGATTCGGCAAAATAGCCGCGCACTCTATCTTCCAATTCTTCATTAATATCTAAGGTAATTAGTTGAGCATCTTTCGACATGCCCTCTGCCATACAAAGGGCGGAAAATCCAGTGTATGTACCAATTTCCAAAATACATTTTGGCTGGATCATATGAGAAAGCATAGCCAATACCCGACCTTGAAAGTGACCTGATAGCATTCTCGGCATCATTACTTGAGTATGCGTCTCACGATCGATCTTCTGCAGCAATTCATTTTGTTCATCTGAATGCGCATCGCAATACTGTTGAATAGAATCTGCAATAAAATCCATTAATTTTTAGGTAAGAAGGTTAACACACTCATTTGTGACTCATCAAAAGCCTCATTCGCTATATCTAGCAATTCCTGACTGGTCACAGCCCTGATCTGTTGGAAAATAGAATCTAAACTTTCGATGCGATCAAGGTCTAAGATACTCTTACCCATCATCAACATCAAATTAGCGTTGTTCTCTTCAGACATAGCCAGTTGACCAATCAACTGTTCTTTAGCTGTATGTAATTGTAAAGAGCCTAAAGGTGTTTTCTTTAACTTGATCAGTTCTTTCATGACCAACTTTTGACTCCTTTTTGCTTGACTTTTTTCTGTTCCATAGAAAATGGCAAAAAGGCCAGTATCAGAAAAAGGATGATAAGAAGCTTCCACATTATAAACGAAGCCATACTTTTCTCTCAAAGCTAAATTCAACCTTGAATTCATTCCAGGCCCACCCAAAACATTCAAAAGCATAAAAAACGGGAGTCTTTTGTCATCAGCCAAATCATATGCCGTACTCCCAATTGCACAATGTGCTTGAGAAATGTTTTTCTCCACCACCAGCTGCTTGGGAGTATATCCATTAAAATGAATCCGCTTACGTTGGCCTGAAAGTCGAGGTACATGACCAAAATACTTCTTTGCTAGCCTTTCAACCTTCTTAAAAGGGATATTGCCAACACAACTAAACACCACTTGCTCTGTGTTCATGTTCTCTCTGAGAAAGTTTTGAAAATCATTTCGGTGAAATGACTTCACACTACTAGGTGTTCCTAAAATATTTTGACCGAGCGGGTGATCTCCAAAGATCACATGATCGAACTCATCCTGAATCGCATCTTCCGGACTGTCTTTATAAAGACTCATTTCTTCCAAAATGACGCCTCTTTCTTTTTCGATCTGCTTTTCTGGAAAAATAGAGTCAAATGTAATGTCTTGTAACAGTTCGAATGCGTTCTCTGTATGTTTATCTAGCGCTGAAGCATAAAAACAGATCTTTTCTTTGGTAGTATATGCATTGAGCTCACCGCCTACCGAGTCCAACCGATTGAGTATATGAAAAGCCTTGCGCTTTTTGGTACCCTTGAAGGCCATGTGTTCCCAAAAGTGCGCAATACCATATTGGTTTTCCCTTTCATCTCGACTTCCTATATCCAGGATAAATCCACAATGAACGATCTTCGTATTAGCAACCTCTTTATGTACGACCCTGATGCCGTTTGGCAATTCCAATAAATTGTAATCAACCATCTCCATTCTACTCAAGCGGCAAAGATACTAGAATTCACTGGCTTAGAAACCCATTAATTGATTATTGGAGAAGACATTTATAGTATATTTGCTTTACGAAATGGATACTTCGAAAGTCAAGTTTTTGGTCATCCAAACTGCCTTTATCGGTGATGCGATTTTGGC
>CBFHYE010000019.1:0-4747 GCA_965659985.1 Roseivirga sp.
CCATTTTGATGATTTTACAAAACCATGGGATGAAAAAGACTATCAGGATCAAGCTTCTCGTTGCATGGATTGTGGTATTCCGTTCTGTCATGAAGGATGTCCGTTGGGCAATAAGATCCCAGATTTCAACGATGCTGTATATCGTGGCGAATGGAAAGAAGCATGGGCCGTTTTGAAAGAGACAAACAATTTCCCCGAGTTCACAGGGAGAATATGTCCTGCGCCATGCGAAGCGAGTTGTGTGCTAGGATTGAATAATGCAGCGGTAAACATTGAGCATATTGAAAAGGAAATCAGTGAAAGGGCATTTCTTGAGGGTTGGGAAAAGCCTGTTGAAGTAGAAGAGGAGAGAACTGAACAAATGGCTATCATAGGTTCCGGTCCTGCGGGCTTGGCTGCAGCTGAAGAACTGCGAAAGCAAGGCTTTCAGGTCACGGTCTTTGAACGCGACCGCCAAGCCGGTGGACTTTTGCGATATGGTATTCCTGATTTCAAGCTTGATAAGCATGTGGTAGAACGCAGAGTAGAACTCCTAAGAAAGTCCGGTATCGTATTCGAGTTGGGCGTTGAAATAGGGAAGGATATTTTAGCTGAACAGCTCGAAGAACAGTATGACTCGATTGTAATTTGCACGGGTTCCACCGTACCAAGAGACTTGGATATACCAGGGAGATCCTTAAAAGGTGTGGAATTTGCTATGGACTTTTTAAAGAACCAAAACCAATTGATAGCCAAGGAAATAGATAGTCAATCTGAATCTTATGATGCAAGTGATAAAAGCATTTTTGTAATCGGTGGTGGTGACACGGGTGCGGACTGTGTAGGGACTAGCAATCGTCAACTGGCAAGGTCTGTTAGCCAAATTGAATTGATGGAAAAGCCAGCCACAGCAAGGAGCATTGAAAATCCATGGCCTGAATGGCCGATGACCTTAAGGAATTCTACCTCTCATGAAGAAGGTGCCGAACGTGATTGGTCGGTGCTTACTAAAAGATTTGTTGGGAATGCATCCGGGCAGCTGACTCATATTGAGACGGTAAAAATTCGATGGACAGACAAGCATGCTTTTAAATTTGAAGAAATTGAAGGTTCTGAAGAATTGCATCCTTGTGATTTGGCGTTCTTGGCAATTGGATTTACCAAACCAGAATCTTCATTGCCAGTGATGTTCAATCTAGATTTGGACGACCGAGGCAACATTAAAACTACAGGTTTTCGTACTTCAAAGTCACAGATCTATGCTGCAGGAGATTGTAGAAGAGGGCAAAGTTTGGTGGTTTGGGCTATTGCCGAGGGTAGAAGAGCTGCTAAGGCTATTGAAAAAGCTTATACTACTGATCTTCAACCTCAAGTATGATATCCTTCCAATTGAGGTTTAAATAGATCTTACCTGTCTTTGGCCCTTCATCTTTCATTGATTTTCTGTCGATATCGGTATCTCTGCCCATGAAATTTAAAGGAATCTTAATCTTTTCCATTTCAAATGAGATGATAACCCTTTCTGGAAGGGCCGACCCTTTGTCGTAGGATAAATCTACCTCATAGCTACCTTCTTTTTTAGTGGTTATCTCCGCTTTTGCAATGCGATCATTAATAATGTCCACAGTGAGCAACATAATGGCATAATCAGCTTTATCAGAATTCGGTATGATATTGAATTGCTGATGGGTTGTTCCATCGATGTTTACAACACCGCGATCAACAGCAATAAATGGCTGTTCAAATAGCATTGACCACGAAAAGTCAATACCTCGTTTTGGGAGAAAGGCGAAATCCTCTGATTCTATCCGAACTGGTTTGTTCTTTTGATAGTAGGCATTAGCCGATTTCTCTGGCATATTGATGAAGCTTATGTCAATTGTCAATTGCGCTTCTGCTTGTGCCGATACCACTTGATCTAATTTTTGCTGAACCCGCAATAAAGGCGCAGGAATTTCTTGTGCCTTCAATTGAAGACTCATGAGGAAAGTGAGCAGGGATATGGACAAGTATCTTATCATATTAGCCAATCTCTGTTTTGTTGAATTTAATGATCCCTGCGAACATGATGACGAGTGAGTAGAAGATGATCAATAGACTGTTATGCCATATCTGTTCACTTGGCAATTCAAATTGAAAGTAGTATTGCCAGGTATCTATGATCTTCGGAAAAACCCAGTCATTCAATTGACCCAGGTCGACTTTTACCAACAATCCATTCATTACGAGTACAAAAGCGCAGACTATCCATGTAACGGCTTGGTCTTTAAAGAATACTGCCAATGTGATGCTAATGATAGCATAACTCAACATCAAGAGCCCCCCTTGAAAAAAAGCAAAGGCAAGGCGCTGAAAAGCATCTTGTGAGCTAAAGAAGTTAAGTCCATCTAAATAGGTAATTAGATCGCCAGTACCAAAAATAGCATAGGATAAGAGCCCTGAACTTAGCCCGAGGACGATCATAATGAAAACCGTGAATATCAAAGCTGTAAGGTATTTCGCAATAATGAAGTCTCTTTTAGACACGGCTTGTAACAAAGTGGCTTGTACAGTTTTATCTTTATACTCTGATGTAAGAAAACCTGAGACGAGTATCATGATGATCAAAGGGAGATTGAACCAAAGCGAATTGAGCATGATATACATGACCAAGTGTCCATTGAGTAAGTCTCCTGTCATGATAAAACGTTCGGTTAAGCTTTCAAGCAAAACTGAAAGGATCTCGCTGCCCTGAGCATAGGCTGCTAAGATGATTATGGATTCAATAATGAAAATGGCCGCCAAGCCATAATAGGTTCGTTTTTGTCGAATGAGTTTGTAGAGCTCTATTTGTAAAACATACCACATTATTGACCGTAAAGCTCCTCCAAAGCCGTTTCCGTATGCACTGATCTGATCTTTATGCCCTCTTCAACTAATGCATCTACCAGTTCTTCAACTTGCATGCCATCAAGCATCACAGTTGCACGATCTGCATGAATCTCCGCATTTAAGCGCTGTAAAATCTGTGACTTTAATATTCCTTTTCCCTCAATGCTTACTTTACCGGTTGCCTTATTAAGAATCTCATAACTCTTGCCTGTAGAAATGATCTTTCCTTTTCTCATGACATGCAATGTTTCACACACTTTGGCAATTTCGTTGAGCTGATGAGACGAAATGAGAATCGCCAAGCCTTTCTCTCTTGCTAAGGTCTTGATCAATCCCCTTAATTCTTCCATGCCTAATGGGTCTAAACCTAGAAAAGGTTCATCGAGAATGAGGATGTCAGGATCATTTAACGTGGCTATGGCAATGCCCAGTCTTTGCTTCATGCCAAGGGAATAATGGCTTACCTGGTCATTTCTTTCATTAGAAAGGCCAACCAATTTAAGCAATTGATCGATTTCATTTTGGCTTAGTTTTAATCCTTGCGCTTTGCTAAACGCATAGAGGTTTTGTTTTGCATTGAGGTATGAAAAAAATGCTGGATTCTCAATAATTGCTCCGAGCTTCTTTTTTTTATTAGAATCGAATTGGAACGTACCACTATCTTGTTTTAAAAGACCACAGAGAATCTTGAATAAGGTGGTTTTTCCTGCACCATTGGCACCTAGAACACCTGTGATTTGTCCCTTACTCACTTCAAATGAAACATCATCTAAAGCCACTAATGGTCCGAAGCTTTTGGAAAGGTTATGGATTTGGATCATTCGCCCTGTAGCTGAGCAGATAACTCTGGAAAATTATATTTTGGCGTATAGGGTTTCTCTAAGAATGTTCTTTTCCAGAAATAACGCTTGAATAAGAAATAGGGGTCTTTGATCATGAAATCTGGAATGTAATGGTACCAGCGATATCCCATCAGCCTAAATTGTTTTTTGACCTGTTCTTCATAGCCAAGTTCTTTCGCTGCAGTTTCAACGGCCAGTCTTTGGCATTTTGAGCCGATATAATGATTCACAATTCTCGGTTGAAAACCATATTCAAACAATTGGTCTTTTGCTCTTTTGTAATTCTGAAAACGAGACCAGGCATCGGCAAAGACTAGAAAGATATGGAAGAAGGCGAAAAGGAACATGCCAGACCAGTAGATCATCCAAATTGTACTTTGGTTGTCTATGGCCCGTTCGAGGGGAAGCCAGTATAGATAAGACTCCACAATGAAAATTAAAGTGGACGCATGAAGTAATCGCCCGCAAACGAGGTAAGAGACCCATAAGGGTGGTTGTGTGGGCAATGTCTTTAGATCAGCATTCATTTTCAGCACTTTAATCTAATAAAGAAAGGCCAATGTTTATGCATAAATGTCAATTTCTAAAGCATATTCAGGGTTAATCGTTGACTATAGAGTATGAGTGGAAATTCTCTATTGTCATTGATTCAGTTTGAAGTTCGCTAGTTTTTTTGCAGTGGGTTTGATCTAAATCGATCTCAATTATGCCTCAATCGGGAAGTTCATCTTTGTTACAAATGAATCGAAGGCTGTTTCATCAAGCTTGAATTCACTTTTGTATTTATGCAGAATATTTTCTGTTACAAAGCTGTCTATAACTCCCATTTTATCTAGATCGAGTTCTCCTCCGAAAAAGCCTAAAGCACATGCATGATTACGAAGTTTTTGAGGGAAAGCATTGTTGAATTCTTCCTCTGCCTTTTCTTCCAACATATAACACATGTAGAGTCCTAATCGTGTATCAATTAGATCTTTTTCGTGTTTATCGCAGAAGTTTCTGACCTCATGTTGGATCTTCCCATAATGTATGCTTCCGCCAATCACCACTTGATC
>CBFHYE010000020.1:0-3302 GCA_965659985.1 Roseivirga sp.
CTCATGTTGAATAAAATTTTATGAATAAGTCACAGCCCTCAATTGAGGTGTCTATCAGAAATGACCCAGAGCAATATATAAGTAACGGTATACATTTTAAAATTGTTAAATGAAGAATTTCGATATTCATGTCATGAACAAGTGTGTATTTCTCGATAGGGATGGAGTGCTCAATAAGGAGCTCGGTTATCAGCTCACTGATATTCAGGAGTTTGAGTTGGTTGAAGGCCTCGAGAAGAGTATTTCCGATCTAAAAGCAGCAGGTTATTTATTGATCATTATTACCAATCAAAGTGGCATAGCCAAGGGGAGTTACACGGAAGAATTTGTTCAAGCCTGCTTCAATCGCATACAGAAAGCTTGCGATCATCAGATCGACCACATGTACTTTGCTCCGGGTCATGAAAGCGTCTCCAAATCTTTGATGCGTAAACCCGATTCATTGATGTTCGAAAAGGCCATGGCCAAGTTCGATATCGATCCTACCCATAGTTGGATGATCGGAGATAAGGAGAGAGATCTGATTCCAGCAAAGAAGTTGGGCTTAAGAACTGTGTTGGTGGGTGGAGGAACGTCTGAGTGTGCAGACGGATTAGGAGAAAACTTGGCTGAAGCAATATCCTTAATTTTGAATGCTTAAGGTTGATTGTTGAATTTTCTAATTCATCATTCAACATTCACAACTTAACATTCCCATGTTCATCCGGAGAATTGACGCATTCATCGACAAAATTTTCAGAACTTATGGTGAACCAGCACATTTGAGTCATCAACAACTCAAAATATCTGAAAAATGAAAAAACTTAAAGTAACCCTCGCATTTACAGCCTTAGTGCTCATCATGAATTCATGTGTGTATTCACTCTTTCCTATCTACACAAAAGACACGCTCGTTTACTTGCCAGAGCTAGTGGGTAAGTGGCAGGCTGAAGGAATGGATGATGACTCTTATATTGAATTTATTCCAATCAATGAAGAGAATAAGCAAGGCACAGTTTATGCTGATCCAAATTCTGATTTCAAATTGGAAATGAACGATGATTCAGATGGCGATCCTGATACCTACAATTACATTATTCAAGGAGACAATTGGAGTATAAAATCCGATGATCCGATTACTGTTGAAAGAAATGGACAGACTATTTCAGACCCGGCTCTGGTAAAGTCACATTATGATTCTGTTTTTGGCGGTATGGAAATGCAAGCCAAAGAAGGGCTGACCCGACAAATCACGAAACTTGATTCTGCAGCAAATGCTCAGGGTAGTGGTTTTGGTAAAGCGTTGAATGATCTTGGTAAAGGATTAAGTCAATTGGGTGAAGCACTTAAAGAATCTACAGCCAAGTTCAAAGGGACAGCTTATGTTAGCACAGAAGAATCTTACAAAATGGTGGTTATGACTGATGGTGAAAGACTTTCTTATCAAGCCCATGTGGTCGAGATTGGCGAGGATTACTTCTTAGATCTTTATCCTTTGCCTGAGTATAGTGACAACACCTTCTCTAACAATCTTTTCCCAGTGCATACTTTCATGAAAATGAACATTGAGGATGGTCAATTGAAGCTTACCCAATTCGATCTAGAAAAATTGAATGAGTTATTCGAAAGCAATTTGGTAAGGTTAAGACATGAATATGTAGATGGTAATGTGGTGATCACGGCACAACCGGAGGAGATCCAGAAGTTCTTAGATCGTTATTCCAATGATGAAACGGTTTTCGAAGGTGAAGAAACTTATACTAAGACAGTACTATGAGGTTTTTAACAAAGCTCATCAACTCAAAATGGATACAGCACCCAGTTTTCTGGGTGCTTTCCGTGTACGCCATTGGTAACTATTTCAGCATCTCGAGCATTTTCAAGTTCATCGACTTTTTCTATGCGCTGCTTTTCCACATTCCGCTGGTTTTCCTGGTTTATGTAAATCTCCGAGTGTTGATCCCTAAACTGTTAGAAAGAGGTAAATATGCCATTTATGCCTTGAGTATTCCGCTTTTACTGGTCACTACTTTTGTACTTCATGAATTCACCTTTGAGATTCTTCTCCCCATCTTACCTACCGAGTTCTACATGGTTTCATTCACAGACCCTGGAGTGCTCTTTACCATCTTTACAATTTACCTCGTCACTTCATCACTATTGAAGTTATCTAAGTCTTGGTATTTGTTGCAGCAAGTAGAAAAGGAGAAACTCAATATTGAATTGAATTCACTCAAAGCGCAGGTCAACCCGCATTTTTTGTTCAACAGTTTAAATAGTATTTATTCCCAAGCGCTAGCCAAGAGTGATCAAACCGCTGAAACGGTATTAGAATTATCGAATTTATTGCGCTACATGCTTTATGAAGTTGGAGACGATCTGGTCTTGGTTTCCAAAGAAGTCGAAATGCTGGAGAATTATATCGAACTCCAAAAATTAAGGGTTGAGGATGCTGCGCATGTGAGTTTTGTCGTAAATGGAAATTTGAGCGAGACCAAAATTGCGCCCTTATTAGTATTTCCCTTGGTAGAGAATGCATTTAAACACGGTTTAAAAGGGTCTTCTGAAGATGCCTTTGTGAAAATAGAATTGAAGGTGGATGATCAAATCACTTTTGACATTCGCAACAACATGGGTCAAGTAGACGATATGGAGCAAGGTAAGTATGGCGGTATTGGCTTAGAAAATGTAAAGCGCAGGTTGGCATTGATCTATCCCAATCGTCATCAATTGGAGATCAATACATTGGAAAATGAATTTCAGGTTAAATTGATTTTGAAATGATTAAGTGTGCAATAATCGATGATGAGCCTTTGAGCCGAGATGTGCTTCGGCAGTTCGTGACTGATCATCCAGATTTGGAGTTAAGCGGAGAGTACAAAGATGCCCTCGAAGCCATGTCTGGTTTAGAAAAAACGCCAGTGGAGCTCATTCTGCTTGACATCAATATGCCTAAGCTGTCTGGCATCAACTTTTATAAGTCTCTTATGAATAAGCCTAAGGTGATCTTCACCACTGCCTACCCTGAATTTGCACTCGAAGGGTTCGAACTGAATGCCGTAGATTATTTAATGAAGCCTATTGCTTTCGACCGTTTTTTGCAAGCAGTTCAAAAGGTGAAAGATCGTATGACTGCTAAAAGTGAAACCACTGATCACATCATGCTTAAGGTGGATAAGAAGCTTTATCGAACTTCTTTTGATGACATTCTCTTTTTTGAGGCTTTTGGGGATTACGTGAAAGTCCATCTCAAAGATCAGGTGCTGATCATTACCCATACGATGAAGAAGCTATTGACAGAATTGCCTGATGAGCAGTTCATT
>CBFHYE010000021.1:0-8390 GCA_965659985.1 Roseivirga sp.
GAAGGAAGGCTCTTTCTGTCTGAGGAGTTTCGTTTTGTTTATGAGCAGGCTATAGAGTATGCTTATCTTCTTTATGAAATTGATCCAAACAGAGAATATTTTCTAGAAGGGTTAAAGTTTACTAGGCTAAGTAAATCGATACTGTTTTTGGAGCAATCTTCAGAGTATGAGAAGGTCAATAACAACATAGTAGACCAAGAGTTGAAAAAGAGTTTTAGTCTTTATAAAAGTACGCTTGACCAATTGGAAAATAGCTTCTATCAATTGATCGATGCAGATGTTACTAGTGATTCGCTTTTTATTTTGAATGATTCTCTAAGTGATATTAGGACCAGGTTAGACTCCGTAATGATAGTCATTCAAGAGGAGCTCAACGGTGCAAACTGGGTAGATATTGAAACTGGTTTTCAAGAAAACCTTACTCGAATTGAGGAGGTAAAAGGGCAAATACAAATTGAGTATTTCTATGGAGAGCGTTTCATATATGTTTTAGCTGTAGGAAAAGGACAAGAAGTATTTCATAGAATTCCAATCACGGATGATTTTGAACAACAATTAGTGAGCCTTATTAATCAAATTTCAAATCCTCCGACAATAGCGACATTTAACATTGAGCAAGATCTTTTTGCTAAAAATGCACACGGCCTATATATGGATTTGCTCGAGCCTGTATTATCAAAGGTGAAGGGTATAAAAAACCTCGTATTAATTCCTGATCTATTTTTAACTAGGCTTCCTTTCGAGGTGTTGCTAGCTAAGGATAATAGGGAAGAGGGGTTTGATAAAATGGATTTTCTTATAAAAGACTATAAAATCAGATATGAGCTGTCCTCATTGCTAGATAATAGGAAGGAAGAAAGCACAAGCAAAAGAAACATTTTAGGTTTAGGTTTTACTGGAAGTCAAAGCGCTAATAATGAATATCTTGATCTACCTGGTACGGAGGAAGAAATCAATTTCCTCAAAGCTTCATACGAGGGTACTTATCTCAACTCAGCTTCCAAAGAACAATTCATAGAGTTGTCGAGTGACTACGACATACTACATTTGGCTGTTCACGGAACCTCCGACACACTGAATAAATATGATTCAAGATTGATTTTTAGTCGAGGAGATGAGCGCGAACTGAAAACGGCCGATCTTTATTTGGCTGGCCTTAATGCCCGATTGGCTATTTTAAGTGCATGCGAAAGTGGCCTTGGTACTTTGAATAAAGGAGAGGGGACTTTTAGTATTGCAAGGGGCTTTGCTCTCGCTGGAGTTCCTTCTGTTGTCATGAGTTTATGGAAGGTAAATGATAAGATTACCTCAAAATTAATGGAGTCGATGTATAGAAAGTTCATTGATGAAGGCGAGTCTATAAATGCGTCATTAGAAAAGGCAAAAAGAGAGTATTTGGTAGGAGCTGATTCCTATTTTTCACACCCCTATTACTGGGCTTCATTCATTCAATTAGGAGAGGATATTGACTACACGGATGAAATGACCAATCAATACACTACTTTTGCCTTGGTACTTGTGGCGTTTCTATTGGGAATCGGAATCCTTTATAAAAAAAGAAAGAGAACTTTATAGCTCTCTTTCTCGCGTGTATGTGTGTGTGATTGGAAAGAATTTCTTAGCGCGCTCCTAGGATAAAAGCAAAGCCCGCTTTACCCTTTTTCGATCTTCTAACAATAATCATTTCAACTTCTGAACCTACATGTAGACCTCTAATAGGTTGGTCTGTAAGAAATCTATAGGGCTTACCATCTGTTAGAGAAACTGCAATACCGAATTGAATCTGTCTTCTACCCTCAAAAGTGTCAAAAGAACCGTTAGGTGCATCATCACTAGGACGTAATTTTACATCCTCTACTACTCCTCCATCCAAAGAAGAGGCCGTTAGACCCATTTCCTTCAATAAGGCTTCGGCTTTAGTTTTATAGATCGAGTTGTCTAGAGTCAATGAAACTAAATTAGCAACTGCAGCATCTTCATCTTCATTAGACAAATGCGCTAAGGCCAAATACCACTTTGCTTGGGAGTCAAACTCTTCAAAATTATTAATCGTGGCATTTAAATTTGTAATGGCTTTATCAATGTTTGAAGCTTCTAAATTGGATAAACCCATGTAGAAATAGTTGATAGCAGATCTATCATACTCAATTAGCTCGGCAAAAGTATTTGCTGCTAAGTTGTAGTCACCCATGTCATAAGCTCTAAAAGCTTGGGCTTCCATTGTGTTTTCTTCTTGATTTTCACCCCTTACGATACCATAAATATTATTGTAAGCTTCGTGATTGTTTTGGTATAAGGCTTGAGGTGTTTGTTCTTCATTACCGGAAAGGGCGAAGAAACTGAATGCTGCGATCAGGACGAAACCTGCTGCTGCCATAATTGATTTCTGCATTTTACTCGGATTTAGGGTTGATTCTCTGTCTGCGATGTCTTTTTCGATGTCCATCAAAAAAGTTTTTGTCTCTTTTCTCGTCAGAGACTTGATACCATCCTCAATTTCTTTAACCTCTTGGAATTCCTCTACGAATTCAGGATCCAGATCCAATGCTTCATTAAAAGCTTTGCGTTCAGCTTTGCTGAGCGTGGAGGTCAGATAGCCATCGATTAGTTCAATATTTTTCATTAGTCTCTGTTCAATTCTTTTTTTATTCTCTGGATACACTTGTATTTCAAATTCTTAACCGTGTTTCCATTTTTATATTTCATGATTTCAGCAATCTCATCGTTAGAGAGATTATTGAAATAAAATAATCTTAATATTTGACCGCAAGGTTCCCCAAGTTTACTTAATACCCTCTCGAGATATTTACGCCTACTTTCATGTTCATCAGCCGATTCATCAATTTCCATTTCAACATCTTCAACTTGTTCTTTGTAAGATATTTTGGAAAGCTTTCTAGAATCAGCCAGCAACTTATTTTTACCAATTGAGTACAAATAAGTTTTGATTCCTGCGTCATTCATTTCTTCAATAGTTCCCTCTACAACGTTCTCGTAAAAGGAGATGATGGAATATTGAAAGATATCAACAGCCTCATCATCTGAGCATTTGTGTGCATATGTGATCCAATTAATGAATCCAATGCGATACGCTTTGTAAATTTCTTCAAGAGCAGTTTTGTCTCCTCGCTGCAACCGAGAAATTAAAGATGTCTCACGCATGCTCGGTATTATTTAGTGATTTGATAAGCCCAAAGGTCACCCAAAGGAGGAAGAAAAATTAGTAAATATTTTATGGGACACGCCATAATCCAATAATTTGATGAAATAGCCATGTTTCTATCAATTTTTTTTTTGATCCTAAAAAATAAATTTGAAAAATAATCGTGTCGAAGGGTGACTTTTCATCTCTGAAAATCACTAATAATATACAGACAAAAACTATGGGCGCAAGGTCTTATTTTTTATTGGATAATGAAATTTTGTCAACTGACGAAATTTACGACAATAAGCAGGTCGTTCAAAATGACGATAAATTGATGTTGGCGGATAAATCTATTTTGATAATAGATGATAATCCAATCAATTTAAGTGTTGCTGAAAAGACCTTGGCGAAGTTTGGAGCGAGTGCACTCAAATCGTTTTCTGCAAAAGAAGGCATTCAAGCGTTTTCGAACAATCCTGTAGACGTCATACTTATGGACTTGCATATGCCTGTGATTGATGGTTTTGAAGCAACTAAGCTGATAAGAGAAACAAACACCTTTCAGAAAAGTCCTATTCCTATCCTGGCTTATACCACGTATTCATACGCGGAAGTGAGAGAGGCTATCGAAAAGTATAATCTTGATGGATATATTGGTAAGCCTTTTACACAAACACAAATCCTAGAAACCATTCTTTCGGTTTTAAGCTAAGTCGATTTAATTTCTTCCATTACCTATAGAATATTGTATTTCCATTGCCTTACGTTATTTTTGGCAAAAAAAGATATATGCCAAAAGATAATCTCGTTTTCGACCTCATTCAAAAGGAAAAAGAAAGACAAACAAATGGTATTGAACTGATCGCTTCTGAGAACTATGCGTCTGAAGATGTGATCAATGCCATGGGATCAGTATTGACCAATAAATATGCAGAAGGCCTACCTGGAAAAAGATATTATGGTGGTTGTGAGGTTGTAGATGAGATTGAAAACTTGGCAATTGATCGAATCAAGCAACTTTTTGGTGCCAGTTGGGCAAATGTTCAGCCACATTCTGGGGCACAAGCCAATGCAGCGGTCATGTTGGCCTGCCTAAATCCAGGAGATAAGATTTTAGGTTTTGATCTTTCACATGGTGGGCATCTAACGCATGGTTCTGCTGTAAACTTTTCTGGCAAGCTCTATGACCCTTATTTTTATGGTGTTGAAAAAGAAACTGGGCTGATCAATTGGGATATTGTAGAAGCCACAGCTAAAAAGGAAAAACCACAAATGATCATTTGTGGAGCTTCTGCTTATAGTAGAGATTGGGATTATGAAAGATTAAGAGCAATCGCTGATGAAATTGGAGCATTACTGTTAGCGGATATTTCGCATCCCTCTGGGCTCATTGCTCGAGGATTATTGAACGATCCTTTGGAACATTGTCATATCGTTACAACTACAACTCATAAAACTCTCCGGGGACCAAGAGGTGGTCTTATTATGATGGGTGAAGATTTTGAGAACCCTTGGGGTAAAACAACACCTAAAGGCAATGTCCGTATGATGTCTCAGCTGCTAGACTCTGGCGTTTTTCCTGGCACTCAAGGAGGACCACTTGAGCATGTTATTGCTGCAAAGGCAGTGGCTTTTGGAGAGGCACTCTCTGATGAATACATGAGTTATGTTCTTCAAGTGAAGAAAAATGCCAGTACTATGGCACAAGCATTTGTGGATAAAGGCTATCATATTATATCAGACGGTACTGACAATCATTTGATGCTGATCGACCTTAGATCAAAGGGGATTTCAGGTAAGATTGCCGAAGAAACACTAGGTAAGGCGGACATCACGATCAATAAAAACATGGTGCCATTTGACGAAAAATCACCATTTGTAACTTCAGGCATGCGTATCGGAACTGCAGCCGTTACGACTCGTGGACTTGTTGAAGGCGATATGTTGAAGATCGTAGATCTCATCGATGGGGCTTTGACGCATCATGAGAATGACTCCAAGTTGAAAGAGATCAGAACAGAAATTAATTCTTGGATGTCAGGTTTTCCTTTATTCAAATTATAATTGGCACTCGATCAACTACAAGATATCGATGAGCAGGAGATGAGTTTTCTCGACCACCTCGAAGAGTTGAGGTGGCATTTGATTCGTTCGGTCCTTGCTATATTGGTCTTTTCTATCGTGGCCTTCTTGGCAAAGGACTTTGTTTGGAATCAAATCATTTTTGGTCCGACAAGGTCAGATTTTTGGACATATCAGAAGCTATGTCAGCTATCTGAATTGCTCAAATCGCCTTTATTATGCCTTGGAACAGATATTCCAATTGACATACAAAACCGTCAGATTACAGGTCAGTTCACTTTACATATCAAGTCTTCTCTAATTGTCGGCTTGATCTTGGCTTTTCCCTATACTTTTTGGGAGATATGGAGATTTATTAAGCCAGGTTTAAGGAGCCCTGAAAGAAAGGCTTCAAGAGGAGCCGTTTTTGTAGTGACTTTTTTATTCTTAACAGGAATTTCGTTTGGATACTTTATAGTCACACCCTTGAGTATAAATTTCCTAGCCAACTATACCCTATCAGATGTAATTCAAAATATCATAGACATTAATTCATTAGTAGGCCTTGTCTCTACCTTGGCATTGGCTTGCGGGGTCATGTTCCAATTGCCAGTGGTTACGTATTTTTTGTCAAAAGCAGGGATCATTACCCCACGAATTATGAAGGCTTACAGAAGACATTCAATTGTGGTCATATTGATCATTTCGGCCATCATTACACCTCCAGATGTAATTAGCCAGTTGTTGATTGCTATGCCATTACTATTACTGTATGAAATCAGTATTGTCATCTCTCGGACAATAGAAAAAAGAGCAGAAAAAGAAGCATTATGAAAAAAATAGGAATCGCGGGTGATCATGCTGGATTTGAATATAAAGCACGAATGAAACAAGACTTGGAAAGACTTGGCTATGAAGTTGTAGATCTAGGCCCTGATTCTGATAACTCTGTTGACTATGCAGATTATGTACATCCTTTGGCCGATGCCGTGTCTAAAGGTAATGTCGATCAAGGGATTGCTATTTGTGGTAGCGGAAATGGTGTGTGCATGACAGTTAATAAACATCAAAACATACGAGGAGCTCTTGTGTGGAATAATGATTTGGCTGCTTTAGCACGTCAACATAACGATGCAAATATTGTCTGTCTGCCCGCTAGATTTGTTGATTATAATTTAGCCCTAAAAATGGCAGAGACGTTTTTAACGACCGACTTTGAGGGTGGTCGTCATGAAAGACGAGTGTTAAAAATAAGCTGCAACTAAATAAGGAGCGGCCAAGTGTAAAAGGAGTAAAATAAACACAGCGTCTCTTACCCAATTCTTATTGATCTCCAGAAGGCTTTTTGACAAGAAGTAGGTTGCAGGAATTGAAAAGATAAGTACAAAGCCCGTTCCTTGGGCATCAGCAAAAAGCATATAGAAAGCAACTAAAGTTACTAAGAACATCACCCTGTGGAAATGTATTTGGTGATTGGTCATTTTGATGCCACTAAAACTAGAAAGCATTTTGAACAAGCTCAGTAGAACAGGGATTAAGATAAATGCCCAAGAGACTAACTCTGTGTCTCCTAAACTGCTTGAAAAGAAGTTTTTAAAGAAAAAACCTAAGCTAATGGGCTCATTGCTAAAAAGTGAGATGCTATAAAAGATGATAAAAGGAAAGCAAAACCCAAATGCTGAGAGCAGGTAGCGTCTAGAGATTGTTCGTGTGTAAAAGACGTAAATCAGGAGTGTAATCAATAGAAATACACTCATAGGGCTATAGAACAATACCGATAATCCAATTAATGCCCCTGTGAAAAATATATTCTCTTCGGAAGCTCTCTGTTTTACATGAGATAGCATAAGACTTAGTGCTAACAAAAAACAAGTTGTTGCCACGAGCTCTCCATTCAGTTGAAAAAACAGAATGGAAGAATTTGTGATTAGAATATAAATGAGACCTGCCAAGTAATTATTTTCATCAAAGGCTTGGTTAGAGCGAATGAGATTATTGATCAGAAGGGTGTTTATCGCAATAAATACTGTTGATATTCCTAATTGCACACTACTATTTAAAGGCTCATTGATTATGGCTTTAAGGAGGTAGCTATTTTCTTGGATGTCATTGTCCAAATCATTTTCACCCCAAAAAAAGAAGAGCAACCGAAGTATCACAAGAACGATGATCAATACAACGTTCAAGTAGGGGTCGTTTTTTCTAAAGAGCCTGAGTAGTACCATCCGCTAGTAGTCGCAAATATGCCAAAATTTGTGATAAGGAAAATACAGCAATTAATATGATATTTGAGCTATGGCAGGATCAAAGAGACAACTAAAGTTTTCAAACCTTATTAAAGAGGAGCTAAGTAGAATTTTTACGCTACAATTCTCTGCTGAATTTTCTGGTAAGCTGGTGACGATCACAGATGTAGCCATGAGCCCAGATTTGGGATTGGCACGGGTTTATATCTCGGTATTTCCAATAAAATATGCCGAAGAATTACTTGAAGTCATTAATTCAGGAAAGTCTAAGGTCAGAGGCGCATTAGGTAGAGCAATTGGTAGTCAAGTGAGAGTTATACCAGAGTTAGCCTTTTTCTTGGATGCCACCGCTGAAAATGCCGACCGTATGGACAAACTTATAGATGGGTTAAATATTCCTCCATCGAAGGACGAAGACGAGTAGTGAATGCATCATCTTACATAGCCAAAAGGTATTTCTTTTCAAGAAAACCAAATAATTTCATTCAGGTGCTCTCAATTGTTTCGATTGTCGGAGTAGCCATTGGTACCATGGCGCTTATTATTGTTTTATCTGTGTTCAATGGTTTGCAAGATGTTCTTAAGAGTGTTTATGGCACATTTGATCCTGACCTTAAGATAGAATCGAAGGAAGGAAAGACTTTTGAGCTTTCCGAGGCGGATATGGAAAGCCTAAAGACGATTTCAGATGTTGAAGGGATAGCTCCTGTAGTAGAAGAAAACGTTGTTTTTAATTATCGAAATACTCAGGCTGTTGTGCGATTAAAAGGTGTGGGCAGTGACCTTCTGAAAACCCAGAAGCTTGATACTTTTATGGTCACCGGAGATTTGAAGTTTGAAGAGAATGGTCAGAACTTTGCTATCCTTGGCATTGGCGTTGCTTATGAAATGGGAATTCTCGTGGAGAGTGACATGCTAGCTATTGAGGCTATTTTCCC
>CBFHYE010000022.1:0-9643 GCA_965659985.1 Roseivirga sp.
GGCAAGACCTTTACCATCGCCAACCTGATCGAAAAGGTACAAAAGCCCACTTTGATCCTGAGCCATAACAAGACCCTGGCTGCCCAATTATATGGTGAGTTCAAACAGTTCTTTCCAGATAATGCAGTAGAGTACTTTATCTCCTATTACGATTACTATCAGCCAGAGGCCTTTATTCCAACTTCAAACGTCTATATAGAAAAGGATCTTTCTATCAATGATGAGATCGAAAAGCTGAGGTTGAGTGCTACTTCTTCCCTCTTAACAGGACGTAGAGATGTGATCGTGATTGCTTCGGTTTCATGCATTTATGGTATTGGAAATCCAGAAGAATTTGGGAAGAACGTGGTCAGATTGCAGGTTGGCGATGTGCTTTCAAGAAATCAATTACTCTTCGCATTTGTAGATATACTATACTCTAGAACAGAGGCTGAATTCAAAAGAGGAACATTCAGAGTCAAAGGGGACACAGTGGATATTTTCATTGCCTATGGAGACTTTGCTTATCGCATTTATTTCTGGGGCGATGAAATTGAAGCGATTCAAAGAATTGATCCAAATTCGGGAAAGAAGATCTCCGATGAAAAGATCATCACTATTTTTCCGGCCAACTTATTCGTAACCGGGAAAGACCTTTTGCACCAAGCCATTCATGAAATCCAAGATGACCTGGTCGATAGACTTGGTCAATTCGAAGAAGACAGACGATTCCTCGAGGCAAAGCGCCTAAAAGAACGTACAGAATTCGATATGGAAATGATGCGTGAACTAGGCTATTGTTCCGGTGTTGAGAATTACTCTCGCTATTTCGATAGACGCCAAAAAGGTCAGCGTCCTTTCTGCTTGCTAGATTATTTCCCAGAAGATTACTTAATGGTGATCGATGAGAGCCATGTGACCCTTCCACAAGTACGCGCCATGTGGGGTGGTGATCGCTCAAGAAAAGAAAATCTAGTAGAATATGGCTTTAGACTCCCCTCCGCCTTAGACAATCGCCCATTGAAATTTGATGAATTTGAAGGCCTCACCAACCAAGTGGTGTATGTATCTGCTACACCCGCTGATTACGAATTGACAGCAACTGGCGGTGAGGTGGTCGAACAGATCATTCGTCCGACAGGCCTGCTCGACCCTGAAATTGATGTCAGACCCTCACCCAATCAAATCGATGACTTATTAGAGGAAATTGATGTTCGGGTCAAAAAAGAAGAACGTGTGCTCGTGACCACACTGACCAAACGAATGGCGGAAGAATTGACTAAATTCTTAGAAAGGGCGGGCGTCAAAGTGCGCTACATTCATTCCGAAGTGGCTACCCTAGATCGCGTGGAGATATTAAGAGAATTAAGACTAGGTGTTTTCGATGTATTGGTCGGTGTCAATCTATTGCGTGAAGGACTTGACCTGCCTGAAGTCTCTTTGGTGGCTATTCTCGATGCCGATAAAGAAGGATTCTTGAGAAATCAGCGTTCACTCATCCAAACTATCGGTCGTGCGGCTAGAAATGAAAACGGCCGTGTGATCATGTATGCAGATAAGGTCACCGATTCTATGCGATTGGCTATCGATGAAACCAATAGAAGAAGGGCCATTCAAATGGCTTATAATGAAGAACATGGAATTAGACCAACCACCATTTTCAAATCGAAAGAAGCCATCATGGGACAGACCAATGTTGCGGATTCTAAGAAAGGTGCCAAGAAATACTATGTCGAATCAGACGAACAATCATTGGCAGCAGATCCGGTGGTTGCCTACATGGAAAAACCAGGCTTAGAGAAAATGATTCAGAAGACTCAAAAGTCTATGGAAAAAGCAGCCAAAGAGCTCGACTTTATCGAAGCAGCAAGACTAAGAGATGAGTTAAATGAACTGAAAGAGCTATTGGCCAAAAAATAGACCCACATTTCAATCGATTTACTAAATAATTATTCTGTCAGGATTAAAATGAACCTTATTTTATTCTATTTTATGTAATCATTACGAATAACGGTTATTCAATTAGCCAAAGTCGAACCAAATTACATAAAATGAGAAAAAAATGGATACCAGGATTCTCCCTCCTGATCATCGTGGCGCTCATCAGCCTCCTCGATGTTTCATCTTCGGGAGAAGTCACTGTTGACCCGAACCTCAGCGGTGCTGATACCGCCTGGATGCTGGCTGCCACCGGCTTAGTACTTTTAATGACACCCGGTCTTTCCTTCTTCTATGGTGGAATGGTCAATAAACGCAGTGTCATTTCTACAATGTTGCAAAGTTTTATCTGCATGGGAATCATCACCCTTGTTTGGGTACTTTGTGGTTTCAGCCTTGCTTTTGGTGACTCAATTGGAGGATTCATTGGAGATCCAAGAACCTTTGCGCTATTTAAAGGTGTTGGGGGTGCTACACAAGCAGACTTAGCCCCTACCATCCCTTTTGTGCTTTTCGCACTTTTCCAAATGAAATTTGCCATCATCACGCCTGCTTTGATCACGGGTAGCTTTGCGGAAAGGGTACGTTTTTCGAGCTTCCTATTGTTCATCATCCTATTTAGCATTGTCATTTATAGTCCTTTGGCGCACATGACTTGGCACCCTGATGGTTTCTTGAGAAAATGGGGTGTGTTAGATTTTGCAGGTGGTACAGTGGTGCATATGTCAGCAGGCTTTGCTGCCATTGCAGCAGCCATCATACTTGGTAAAAGAAAAAATCACGGTACTACGGCTCACCAACCAGCCAATGTACCTTATGTATTGCTCGGGACGGGCCTGCTTTGGTTCGGTTGGTTCGGCTTTAATGCAGGCTCCGCCCTTGGCGCTAACTCAGATGCCGCTTTGGCATTTGCTACGACCACAGTTGCCTCAGCAGCTGCGATGTTGGCCTGGGTATTTTATGATGCTTTAATGGGCAGAAAGATCTCTGGAATGGGTGCATCAATCGGGGCTGTTGTTGGGCTTGTTGCCATTACACCTGCCGCTGGATTTGTGACCATCGGTCAATCCGTATTTATTGGTGTGGCTAGCGCTATTGTCTCAAACATTGTGGTGTATTACAAGAATAAAACCGGCATAGACGATACATTAGATGTATTCCCGTGCCATGGCGTAGGTGGAATTGTCGGAATGATCCTTACAGGTGTTTTTGCCAAAGATGTTGGCTTGATCTACGGAGATCCAACCACTTTCTTAAAACATATGGCGGCAATATTCTTGGTGGGTGGATTTACTTTTGGAATGTCTTATCTCCTTTTCAAAGTCACCAATATGATCATACCCATGCGAGTAACCGAACAAGCAGAAGACCTTGGATTAGATATTAGTCAGCATGGAGAGAGTATTGTTACAGATGACATTGAGGCTGAAATTCAG
Organism: Roseivirga sp.; assembly: GCA_965659985.1. Lineage (GTDB taxonomy): Bacteria > Bacteroidota > Bacteroidia > Cytophagales > Cyclobacteriaceae > Roseivirga. Next base: position 3,354 of record CBFHYE010000022.1, read on the forward strand.
GCTAGCTTGAAAAAGGCTTCATAAAATCTAAACTGCTAACTATAAAAAAAGCCCCGAAGCTTATGCTCCGGGGCTTTTTGGTTTTAACTATCTGTCAGAAATTATTTTCCTGCAGCGTATCTTCTGCTTACTTCTTCCCAATTGATCACATTAAAGAAGGCATTAATATAATCTGGTCTTCTGTTCTGGTAGTTCAAGTAGTAAGCGTGCTCCCATACATCAAGGCCTAAAATTGGCGTGCCACCGCAACCTACATTTGGCATTAATGGGTTGTCTTGGTTAGGAGAAGAACAAACCTCTACTTTACCACCTGAGTGCACGCATAACCACGCCCAACCAGAACCAAATCTTGTTGCTGCTGCATTTGAAAATGCTTCTTTGAAACCCTCAAATGAACCGAAAGCATCATTGATCGCTTCTGCTAATTCTCCTGATGGCTCACCACCACCGTTTGGTGACATTACCGTCCAGAAAAGGTTGTGGTTATAATAACCGCCACCGTTATTTCTTACTCCAGCATGGTCACTGTGGTTCTCTAAAATATCTTCAATGCTCATGTCAGCCATCTCAGTGCCTTCAATAGCAGCATTTAGTTTTGTGGTATATCCTGCATGGTGCTTACCATGATGAATTTCCATTGTCTTTGCATCAATATTTGGTTCCAATGCATCGTGTGCATATGGAAGTTCTGGTAATTCAAATGCCATATTTTCTCAATTTTGTTATTTAAAAATATTATTTCCTAAGTTGATCAAAGAAGCGCTTCATTAGCACTTCGCTGTCCTCTCCTAACAAACCAGCCTTGATTTCTGTTCGTGGATGTAGCAATTTTCTCCCAATTCGTTCGAAACCTCTGTTCTGATCACTTGCTCCATATACCAGCCTTCCCAACTGAGACCAATAGCTCGCACCGGCACACATCACACAGGGCTCCAGCGTGACAAAAAGAGTACAATCCGCTAAATATTTACCCCCGATCGCATTGGCAGCCGCGGTAATTGCCAACATCTCGGCATGCGCGGTTACATCATTAAGTTGTTCGGTCATATTGTGAGCACGAGCAATGATGCGTTTTTCAGCAACCACAACTGCACCCACAGGAACCTCTCCCGCTTCAAAAGCCAACATAGCTTGCTTGAGCGCCTCATTCATAAAGTGCTCATCCTTATGTACCGATAGTTCCATTTACTAGCAATATTAAGCCCAAATGCTAAAACAATTGCTAAATTTGCCACTCATTTTTAAGGGCAAAGCATATGTTGAGAACGCATACCTGTGGTGAATTAAGAATTGGAGATGTAGGACAAGCCGTCACTTTATCGGGTTGGGTACAAAAAGTACGCGATAAAGGAGGATTGTTATGGGTCGATTTAAGAGATAGATATGGCGTAACGCAATTGACCTTTGAAGAAGGCAAGAGCAACGCGAAAGCACTAGAAACGGCTCGCACCTTAGGCCGAGAATTCGTCATTACGGTTGAAGGTAAGGTAGTTGAACGCTATTCTAAAAATGACAAGATCCCTACCGGAGAAATAGAGATCGATGTGGAGCAATTGACCATTCAAAATAGCTCTAAAACACCCCCTTTTGTGATTGAAAATGACACCGATGGTGGAGAAGATCTCAGAATGAAGTATCGCTACCTTGACCTGAGAAGAAATGAGGTCAGAGAAAAGCTCGCCCTCCGTTCTAAAATGGCCATTGCGATTCGAAATTATTTGGCTGAGGAAGAATTCATCGAGGTAGAAACACCGGTTTTGATCAAATCAACTCCTGAAGGTGCCCGTGACTTTGTCGTCCCTTCTCGAATGAATCCGGGAGAATTTTATGCATTGCCTCAATCTCCCCAAACCTTCAAACAGCTGTTAATGGTATCCGGATTCGATCGCTATTTCCAGATCGTTAAGTGTTTCCGAGACGAAGACTTGAGAGCAGATCGACAACCAGAATTCACTCAGATAGACTGTGAAATGTCTTTCGTTGAGAGAGACGATGTTTTGAACATGTTCGAGGGCATGACCAAGCATTTATTCAAGACGATCAAAGGTGTAGCGCTACCTGATTTCCCTAGAATGGAATACGCGGATGCAATGGCTAAATATGGTAGCGACAAGCCTGATACACGCTTTGGTATGGAGTTCGTTGAGCTTAACGATGTGGCCCAACACAAAGAATTCAACGTTTTCAATTCAGCAGAACTCGTAGTTGCGATTTGTGCCAAAGGATGTGCCGATTATACAAGAAAACAACTTGACGCCCTAACTGACTTCGTAAGAAGACCTCAAGTAGGTGCTAAAGGTTTGGTCTATGTCAAATGCAATGAAGATGGCTCTTTCAAATCATCAGTAGATAAGTTCTACGATCAAGATGATTTAAAAGCTTGGGCTCAAAAAGCAGGTGCTGAAGCCGGAGACCTCATGTTGGTGCTTTCTGGACCGCAAGCGCAAACACGTAAGCAAATGAATGAACTACGTTTGCATTTAGGGACTGAGCTTGGTTTACGTGATAGAAACACATTTAATCCGCTGTGGGTTGTAAACTTCCCATTGTTGGAGTGGGATGAAGAAACTGAAAGATATCATGCCATGCATCACCCTTTCACTTCTCCTTTAGTAGAAGACGTTGAAAAACTTGACACCGCACCTGGAGATGTTCGAGCCAATGCATATGATTTAGTGATCAATGGCGTTGAAATAGGCGGTGGCTCAATCCGAATTCATGATAAGGAAATGCAGTCTCTGATGTTCAAACATCTTGGGTTTACTGAGGAAGAGGCAAAGGCACAATTTGGATTCTTAATGGATGCATTCGAATATGGTGCGCCTCCACATGGTGGAATTGCATTTGGTTTCGACAGGCTTTGTGCAATGTTCGGTGGCTCTGATAGCATTCGTGACTACATTGCCTTCCCTAAGAATACTTCAGGGAGAGATGTAATGATCGATTCACCAGCGGCAGTAGATACAAAACAATTAGATGAGCTTGGTTTAAGGCTCAAAGAATCATAAGAATGGCAAAGTCCCTTTTTTGAAGAAGTAGGACTATAAACTATCTTGTGACTTCGGAAGGATCAAAAACTCAATGAAAATCACCCTAACACCGAAGTTTTATATGCGTCTCAGTCTTGTACTGGCCGTATTGCTTTGGCTAATTGGTACCCTCATTGACATTCTTCAGCTACTAGCCGACAGGAGTGATGTAAATCTCGGTATCAATCCGATCCTTACAAAACTCATTGAATCTGTATTCTTGATCTTGGTGATGATCTATTTTAGGTATAGAATCAGCACTACCGAATCGGGTAATTTCATTGATCTACTCTGGCGTGTTTTTGCCACCGGTTTAGTCACAACCATTATCTCATTAGTGATCGTTCTCTTCTACAGCACAATAGAAGGGACACCACTATCGGGTAATCCTTTTGTTGCCACGTTCTTTAAAGACCTAAATGCCGCCTTGATCAGTGTATTCTTGATCAGCACCTTCACCGTGTGGAAACGTTTAATACTTTATCAAAGAACGAAAAAGCTTATTTACTACTGGAATATATTCGAAGCTGCCATCGTTCTATCTGCCTTTTTCACCTTAACGGAATTAACCCTTCAAAACAGCCTGGTCTTTGAACTGATCTTTGCTGCGATGGCCATCATGGCTATTCTACTTTCTGCAAATTTAAAATGGGTCGCCTATCTAAATTTTAAGCAGAAATGGAAAGGGATCTTGCTCATCCTCCTGATCACAATATATATATTCTATTTCTTCAATTCACTTTATGTTGGAACTAGCGACTCGGAATCATTCTTTAATAATTTCGACAGCCTGTTTGTTCTGGTGCTATTTACCTTCATTCTTTTCTATAGCATCTTCTCTCTTTTAGTGATCCTTTTCAACCTTCCAACCTCTTCTGTATTCGAAAAGAAAATGGAAGAAGCGCTGAACTTCCAGAGGCTCAGTCAATCGATAAGTCAGGGAGAGAATGAAGAAGAGATCTTTGAAGTATTACTCATGTCTTCAATGAGTGCGGTATATGCAGATGCAGGCTGGGTTGAGATCAATAGTCCTTCTAATGACAATCAATTCCTTACGAAGCAGATCAGTAGAGAAGAGATCAATTCAGTCAAAGAATTAGTACTCAGTGCCAAATCAAGGACAATACTTAAGAACCCATATGCCAGCGAAGGATCGAACGACAGAGTGATCGTTAGCTTAAAACGTTACCATTATCGATCTGTCTTTATAGTCCCGATCACCTTGCAGCATGAAGTGATCGGCTTCATGTATTTGCTCAACGAAGTAGCCGAGAGTTTCAACAAAGAAATGATCAACATTATCAACACTTTTTCTAGTCAAGCGAGTGTGGCTATCGAAAACTTTAGGTTGATGGGTAAAGCCATTGAGAACGAGCGTTATCAAGAGGAGCTTAATATTGCCAAAAATGTACAAAGACAATTACTTCCAGAAGTTCTTGATCATAATGAAGCGTTCGATATTCATGCCTTTACAGAGGCTGCAGCAGAAGTTGGAGGTGATTACTACGACACGTTTAAGCTGGATAACAATAGATTTGCCATTGTTATAGGAGATGTTTCTGGCAAAGGAACATCAGCCGCTTTCCACATGTCTCAAATGAAAGGCATATTCCAAAGCCTTGTACAAATGGATCTCAGCCCAAAAGACTTTTTGATCCATGCCAATACCGCACTTAGTAAATGTTTGGAACGCACTTCTTTTATTACACTTACGTATTTCATCATTAATACCGACAAGAAAACAATTGATTTGGCAAGAGCAGGACACTGCCCAACACTCTATTATAATAAAAGAAAAAAGACTGCTGCCTTCCTCGAAAACAAAGGATTGGGTTTGGGTATAATGAGAAATGATACCTACAAGAACTTCGTAGAACAAAGTCAACTCACTTATAGTAAAGATGATATTTTAGTGCTCTATACCGATGGTATTTCAGAAGCAAAAGATAAAGAAAATGAGGAATTTGGTTACGACAGAATGTGCAAATTACTTGAGCAAAACGCACATTATGACCCGGTCATGATTCAGAAAGTGTTCATCGGAAAGTTATACGAATTCTGTCACGACACAGACCTTGATGATGACTATACCATGGTGGTGATCAAATTCAAATAAACAGCGTAGATATAAACAAGGATGATAGAGATAGATAAGATCAACGAAAACAATTATTTGCTTATCACCGTAAGTGGTGAGGCTGACGCGAGTTCTTCCATTCACTTGGACAAAGCCATAAGAGAAGCTATGGACGATAATGGGCCTAATATATTAATAGACTGCCGACAGTTAGAATATATTTCATCTGCTGGATTGGGCGTATTTATGTCCTACATTGAAGAGATTTCTCGCAATTCGATCAACTTCATCATTTTTGGTCTGTCGGAAAAAGTAATGAAGGTATTTGGCATACTGGGACTAGACCAATTATTAATTATAAAAGACACTAAAGAAGAAGCAATTGCACAGCTAGATGCCGTATAAATTCGACATACCAAGTAGTAAAAATAAGCTAAGGCTTATGCGCCAATATGTGTCAGATGTATTGGCAAAACATCATGTTTCTGAAATAGAAACAAATATGATCGTTTTGGCAGTTGATGAGGTTTGCGCTAACATTATCATTCACGCTCATCAGCAAAAAGACGAACACAAGGTTAGTTTAAGAATTGATTTCAGCAATGCGGGTGTCACATTCGAGATCATCGACTTTGGAAATGCCTTCGATATTGTCAGTTACCAAGCACCAGATTTAGAGGAGCTCATCAAATCCCAGCACAAAGGAGGTATTGGCATCATGCTTGTTAAAAAGATCATGGACGATATCCAATTCACTTCGGCTACTGGTCATAATAAACTCAAGCTATTCAGAAAGATAAGTTTCGAATCTTAACTTAATCATGGTGAAAAAGATCATTCTGCTGTTGCTCTTAATGGCACAAATGCTAGTGGCCCAAGATAAAAATGAGACTTTAGCAACTATCGATGGCATGCCGATAACATCTGGAGAATTGCTTTATGCTTTTAATAAAAACAGGGCTGATTCTATTCCAGTGAATTATGATTCATTGGAAAAATACTTAGATCGGTACATCAACTTTAAGTTGAAAGTTCTGGAAGCCCGTAATCAAGGCTTAGATACGACAAAGACATTCCAAACAGAACTCAATGGCTATTTGGGAGAACTAAAAAAGCCATATGCTGAAGGTTTAGCTCAAGAACAAAAACTACTCGAAGAAGCTCATGACAGAATGAGCTATAAG
>CBFHYE010000023.1:0-4129 GCA_965659985.1 Roseivirga sp.
CTGATGGCGAATTGGCAAGGGTAAAAAACAAACCCTCTTACATTGGTCGCTATTTAGACTCTACGGCTGATATTTTGCTCAATGCCCTATTTATTACAGCGATTGGCTACGTAACCCAAGCGGAACTCTGGATGTGCTTATTGGCTTTTGTGGGTCTACAACTTCAAGGCACACTATACAACTACTATTACGTGATCTTGCGGAACAAGCTTGATGGAGATAAGACCAGTCGGGTCATCGAAAACAAGGCACCTAAGGCTTTTAAAGGAGAAAAACAGCAACACGTAGACTTCCTTTTCAATCTCTATAACCTCCTTTACATTAGTTTTGACAAAACCATTTACATGCTTGATGAGCAGGCTGAACAGGGCAAAATATTTCCCAAATGGTTCATGACAAGCTTATCGACTATGGGCTTAGGTTTTCAATTGTTGATCATGGCTGTTCTTCTAGTCTTGGGTTTCGACACTTTGATCATTCCTTTCTTTTTTGCGTATACTTTGGCTGTTTTGCTCTTTGTAGCTATCCGCAGGCTTTATTATTGAAGTATTAGGCAATCAGAAATGTCCAAGACCATCGACCATTTGATCTATACTGCTCCCACGCTTGAAGAAGGCATGGACAAGATCGAGGGACTGCTGGGAACAAGACCTGAGTTTGGAGGCCAACACCCAAATTGGGGAACACATAACGCTTTATTGTCTCTTGGTAATGCCTATTTAGAGGTGATCGCACCAGACCCCAGCCTATCAATACCTCCTCAGGGTTTATGGCTTGAAGAGCAATTCAAAAAACCAGCGCACTTAGCCACGTGGGTGTTGCGAACGGATTCAATAGCATCATTGCGACAACTCGCCTTAGATAATGATATTGCCATTGGTAAAACCCAAGAAGGACAAAGACAGAAAGCAGATGGCTCTTGGTTAAAATGGCACTTGACAGACCCTTATGCCTTACCTTATAATGGCGCACTTCCCTTTTTAATCGATTGGGGTGAATCGCTGCATCCCTCGCAAACTGCGCCTAAAGCTGGAGAGTTAATGGGCCTCACCATCAAGCATCCTGAAGCCGAAATGATCAAGCCTAAACTCAAATTGTTTGCAATAGACATTGAAGTCGTTCAAGCTTCTCAGTTCTCTATTCAAGCAGAGATAAAGAGCAATTCAGGTGTTGTTTATTTATCCTAATCGCTCAGCGGAAATAATCGTCAAAGCTCAGGGCTTTTCGTACCTTCTTGTTGGTTGCATACCTGCCGTTTACTTTGTATGGAAATTAGGCACCTTCCAACTCAATAAACCCAAAGTCTTTTGTGAAGCTTTGATCACTTTGAGTAAAGAGAATATCAACAAGTGAACCTTTCTCATCTTTGAGGCGAAAAACTGACTTGATATTAAACTTTATCTACCTACTAAAGCTTTATAAGTTATGAAGGTCTTGCTTACAGGTACAACGGGTTATATAGGCAAGCGCTTATTACCAATGCTAATAGAGAAAGGCCATCAAGTGGTTTGCTGCGTCCGTGACAAACAACGCTTTTCTCCACCCAATTCCTTCTTATCAGCTATTGAAGTCATTGAGGTAGACCTACTCGATGAAGCTAGTCTCACGAGCATACCTTCAGATATCGATGCTGCCTATTATTTGGTGCATTCTATGAGCGCCTCTAAAGATTATGCCTCCTTGGAAGCACAAAGCTCGACCAACTTTAAAAATGCGATGGCTAACACAGCCGTGAAACAGGTTATTTTCTTGAGTGGAATGATCAACGAAACATCCCTATCCCCTCATTTGGCATCTCGAAAAAGAGTGGAAGAAATCCTCAATCAGGGAGATTACACTCTCACGACCCTAAGAGCAGGCATTGTGATCGGTTCTGGAAGCGCCTCTTTTGAGATCATTCGTGACCTCGCTGAGAAGCTACCCTTTATGATCACTCCAGTATGGCTCAAAACACGCTGCCAACCTATTGGTATCCACGATGTCAAAAATATGCTGATAAAGTGTTTGGGGAATGAAGAGGTTTACGATCAGCATTTTGATATCGGTGGCCCAGACGTATTGACCTACAGAGAAATGCTTTTGCAATACGCAGAGGTAAGAAAGCTCAAACGATGGATAGTTGTAGTACCGATCATGACCCCGCGACTCTCCTCTTATTGGCTATACTTTGTTACCTCCACAAGTTACAAATTGGCCGTGGCCTTGGTCGATAGCATGAAGGTGGAGGTTGTAGCCCAAGACGATCGTATCAATAAGATCCTTAATGTTCAACCCATGAGCTATCGCGAGGCACTTAAACGCGCTTTTCAAAGGATCAAACAAAACGATATTGTCTCGAGCTGGAAAGACTCCTATGTATCCAGTGGTGTAGACTTTAATATTTCAGAATTTGTTGAAGTGCCTACTTTTGGCTGTTTTATAGATCGTAGAAAGGAGATTTATCATAACAGAACTGAAACTGTTGATAAGATCTGGCAATTAGGTGGTCAAAATGGTTACTATTATGGCGACTGGCTATGGAAAATCAGAGGCTACCTAGACAAGCTTGTGGGCGGTGTTGGCCTTAGACGTGGCCGGACCATGCCGGATAGCATTCAAGCAGGCGATGCTTTGGATTTCTGGCGTGTGCTCTATGCCGATAAAAAAGAAGGTAGATTATTGCTCTTTGCAGAAATGAAAGTACCGGGCGAAGCTTGGCTTGAGTTTAAAATTGAAAATGACCAAGTCGTACAAACCGCCACCTTTCGACCTTTAGGTGTATTGGGTCGACTCTATTGGTACAGCGTACTCCCCTTTCACGGTCTCATTTTCAAAGGCATGCTCAAAGCCATTAGTCAGTAACCAACTCTTCTCAGTTTTTGCTTATATTGAAGAAACCTTTTGTCATGAAAACGCTTAAACTTTTTGTGATCTTATTGATCACCAGCCTTTGGGCATGTAATGCTACTCAAGAAGAAAAAGCCTATGGGCCTGCCACCCAAGAGTTGGTCAGCTTGCTGGAAAACGATGTCGAATTAAAAGCACTTGTGGCTAAATCCATTGAACAGGCCAGTAAAATCAATCCAGATGGCAATACTAATCCAGTTCAAAGCTTTGATGAGTACTATGAATTTGTCAATTGGGCAGAAACTGCGATGCCTTGGGCATTGATCAAAAAAGAAGCTTATCCCAATATGTTTGATGATATCTTTTACGGTCTATGTGCCTTCTATTTTATTATCGATCAGCCTTTGGAAGAATTGGAGGATCAGGGATTGGTCAACAACTCTCTACAGTATTATGAACCTTTCGCCAAGTGGCTCATCACCTTTAGCAAATCTTGGGGCAAATACCTAGATACGGAAGACTCATGGAATGACACCTATTACCAAATGGCGCTAGATGACGGTAACTTTGGACTTCAATACGATTGGTATGAAGATCCTGCTAACTGGACAACCTTCAATGAGTTCTTCAGTAGATACTTGAGTTCACCAGACCAGCGGCCTATTGCCTCCCCTGACAATGATGCGGTAGTGGCTGCTTTTGCAGATTCTCAGCCACAAGGTGTATGGGCCATAGATGGAAACTCCGAGCTAGTGGCTAATGGCAAGGCTGTATTGGTCAAGTCTGCTCAATTGAAGTCTATCCAGACCCTAATAGGAATGGACAGTGAATACAAAGATGCTTTTGCCAATGGCACTTTTACACATTCATTTCTCAACGTCAATGACTATCACCGCTATCATTTTCCTATGAGTGGCACGATAAAAGAAGTAAGGATCATTCAAGGTATAAATCCAACTGGCGGCTCCATGAATTATGACAAAGCCAGTCAGCAATATATTTTTGACCCTAGTGCCAAAACAGGTTGGCAGTCTATTGAGACCCGTGGCTGCGTGATCCTTGAAACGGAAGATTACGGACTTGTCGCCCTCTTGCCTATTGGTATGGTTGCCGTGGGTTCGGTAAACTTTGAAGCAGAAGTAGTGCCCGGTGCACAAGTTAGAAAGGGAGACATGCTTGGGAACTTTGCCTTTGGAGGTTCTGACTTCATCATGGTCTTTCAAGATGGCGTTAACTTTGAATTGACTGCCCCAACTGGTGAGGATGGTGGCTATCTGCATATGCTTATGGGCGAAGAATTAGG
>CBFHYE010000024.1:0-2187 GCA_965659985.1 Roseivirga sp.
ATCAGTTTAAGAACCCCTCTGCTCTCATTTCTTTAATGGTCGCTTCAAGAACACTCTCCACTGCAAAATCGACTCTCGTAGGGTCAATCACATTAGATAAACCAGACCAGATCATTTTTTCATCTGTGAGTCTGTAGAGGCGAACTTCAATATAGTATCGGGCTTCATTGGTATAATAGCCAGGCTCATAATAGTCCGACCAGAAGCCATTGTGATTGTCCCAATACTTCGTATCTAACTTCTCAGAAGCATAAATGACTTTGTTGTCTTCATCAACTAATCGAAGTAACAGCACACCATCAAAGCCCTCTTCTTTAATTATTCTCTTGGCTTTAGTTCTTTCGGTAGCACCAGCGCCCAATGGAAGATAGTTGTATGACTGAATCAACTTAGGATGCTTTTTAGCCGCATAATCCTCTGCCATTTGACGTTGATTTTCATTTCGGGCCATAACAGCCAATAATATATATTGTAGATCATCGGGCTGGATGATCACATTAGGCTCTTTATAGGTATTGACAATTTTAGCGGGAATCGTGCAAGAAGAAGCAATAACGATTACTGCAAGCGATAAGAGTAGGGATTTGAATCTCATAAATTGTGAATAAGGGCGTAAAGAAATGTAATTTCTGTAGAAAAGTCTATTAATGCGGGCTTTCAATTCCGGTTTTTTTACTTGAGGTCTTTCCACCATAATGCTACCCTATGATTTTAATTCCTTTTGGCAAGTATCAAGCATCAAGAGATGCCCTCGTTTATGCCTTAGAAGCAAATGATCCTTTTCAACAAATGCCAATTGTATGCTTTAGAGCTTCTGAGAGCAATCTCAGTTCTATGGAGCTTTCGACTATCAAAGATGAATTGGAAAAAGAAGTCAAGCAGATCGCAGAAAACTATCCCAAAATTCATACCCGTGTTGAGGTCAGAAATGGTCATTTTTATGATGAAATCGATGTATTTGCAAAGTCACATGAAGTCAAACTGATCATTGCGGGAGTAAGAAAAGTCAATGGATTGCAAAAGGTAATATTTGAAGGAAAGGCATCTAAGTTCTTACGTCATTTTCATACACCGATCGTTGTCATACCAGAAGGCTATGTCTACAAACCCATCGAAAAGATCATGTTTGCCTCAGACTTTAAACCCATTAAGAATGACAATGCACTAGACATTCTTGTAGAGATCGCTAAAATCAGAAGCGCTGAGGTCAGAATTGCCCATGTCCGAACAGAAAAGCGCCATTTGAACGAAGAGGAAATCATGGAAATGCATAGAGAGAGTTCGCTCTTTGGTGATGACGTGAAGCACTCCTTTAAGCATATTCATCGATCTACGGTATCTAAAGGCATAAACTATTATTTAAGGCTAAAAGGGGACAATGATTTATTGGTATTGATCAAAAGGGAAAAAGGGTTTATGGGGAGAACCTTCTCTCATGATCACGCGTTGGAATTCGCACTACATCCGGAATTACCCATATTGATCATTGATGAGCATGGATAAGCATCAAATACCGCTAATATTCCAGATAATCAGGCCATAGACTACAAACCTCAAGATCCTGAAAGATGAGAATATCAAATATTTCTTTACCGGATAAGCTAAGGAACCAGCGATCAAACTGATCAAAGCGAAAGGCAAAGGCGTTAAGGCCGCTACGATGATTATCCCCCCACCATATTGATCATATCGCTGTCTGTATTTCTTAAGCTTCTTACCAAAAAAGCGCCTAAAAAAGTTCATCTCCCCTATTTTATTGCCGAAGTAGAAGTTGATCCAACCTGCACCAATAGAAAGTAAGGTCATTACGATGATCACCCATTCGTAGAGAATCGCGGGGTCATCTTTGGTCCAGATCATAAAAAGCTCAGGAGGTAAAATTCCTACCATTACCTCACTGATCAAAAAGATGGTAAACATGAGCCAATAGTCATCTGAGACCCAATGCTCAATTGCATCGTACTGGGTGGCAAAGTATTTTTTGACCAAAATAACGCCCACAACTAAGGCCACCAAATAGAAAAAACCCCTTACTAGGTTGCGGGAAAAGTAGCTGTAAAATTCTCTTTTGGTCGTGGGCATAAGATTCTCTAAACAGTCAAATAAACTATCGAACCTGATAACTAACTAATATTTGACAGAATTGATTTCGATTTATGGATTGATCACTTTGATCTCTTCTTGACG
>CBFHYE010000025.1:0-3985 GCA_965659985.1 Roseivirga sp.
ATCTGGACTACAGAAATTTGATTTCAGGCGTTTTTAGCTCTGTCAGTACAGCCTTGGGGAATTTCACATTGGTCATCGTTTATGTGGTCTTTTTCGTGTTTGAGGAAAATTACTTCGATCAAAAACTAGCAGCGGTATTTCAGCGAAAAGGAAGGCAGAAGAGTTTTATGCATGTGATTTCGCATGTGAGTACCGCGGTCAATAAGTATTTCACCGTAAAAACGGAGATGAGCTTGCTTACTGCCGTATTGAGTTATGTGACCATGCTCATTCTGGGTGTGGACTTTCCGCTGCTCTGGGCATTTATCATCTTCATTCTGAATTATATCCCTTATGTGGGTTCTTTAGTCGCCAGTTTACTTCCCGCGATTTTTGCAGTCTTTCAGTATGGTTCTTTTTGGCCATTCATTTACGTGTTGGCTGCGGTAGAAGCCATTCAGATCTTGGTAGGTAATTATGTAGAGCCAAGGGTGATGGGGAAATCATTAAACCTAAGTCCGCTTGTCGTTATAATCGCTTTGTCTTTTTGGGGAGCAATCTGGGGGATACTGGGAATGATCTTATCTGTCCCAATTGTCTCGGTGGTCATCATCATTTGTGCACAGTTTCCATCCACAAGGTCAGTGGCCATCATGCTGTCTGAAAACGGCAATATAGACCAAGCGATGCCGGAGGGAAGCAATGAAGAATAGGCTAATCAAAAGAGCCAATATTGAGGTGTCTGAAATAGGCTTTGGATGCATGTCTTTGGGTGATGATAAGAAGCTTAATGAACGGTTGATTCACAAGGCCATTGAGCATGGCGTTACTTATCTCGATACGGCAGATCTCTACCAATTTGGCGAAAATGAACGCATGGTAGGCGAGGCGATCAAGGGGAGGCGAGACCAAGTTTTTCTGGCTACGAAAGTGGGGAACCGCTGGGGAGAGCATAAAGAAGGATGGGAGTGGACGCCTAAGAAAAGTTATATTTTGAGCGCAGTTGAAGATAGCTTAATGAGGTTAGGAGTAGAGCAGATCGATCTTTATCAATTGCACGGAGGAACAATAAATGATCCGTTCGATGAAGTGATAGAAGCTTTTGAGCAGCTGAAAGGGCAGGGTAAGATCAAGGCTTATGGCTTGTCTTCCATTAGGCCAAATGTCTTTCTTAAGTTGGCTAAGGAATCTGATGTCGCTACGAATATGATGCAGTATAGCTTGCTCGATAGAAGGCCCGAAGAGTACTTCGATGAGCTCAAAAAAGCGGAAGTGGGAGTGATTGCAAGAGGTACCTTGGCGAAGGGCTTATTGGCTGGTAAAAAATCAAGTAATTATTTAAATTATAAATCAGAAAGTGTTGATTTAATGAGAGATAAAGTAAAATCATTCTCAATTGAGAAAATCAATGCAATTCATGTCGCTTTAGCCTGGGTGTTGAGTCATGATGCGGTGTCATCAGCAGTGGTTGGTATACGCACAATGGAGCAATTGGATGAACTGATTAGCTTTAAAGAAAATAGGAGTCGATTTCCTCAAAACCTTGATGCTTTGTCAAGTGTTTTAGAGCCAAATCAATACATTGATCATCGAGAATGATTTAAGCTGAGCTTGCAGTGATCATCTGCTTTCAGAAAATTTGACAGCTAAAAGAAATGTAAAGAAACCTTAGGCTGTCATTGGAAAAGTGCAATATCAATAATTTTAAAATTCAATCGAAATGTCTACAATCTCTCCCTCAGTACTTCAATTCCTAACCAAACTCGAAGACAATAATAATAGAGATTGGTTCAATGAGAACAAGGCTACTTATCAGGCAGCACATGCTGAAGTGATTGACTTTGCAGAGGAACTATTGAATGAACTAAAACAGCATGACGAGATCTCAACAGTATCTGGTAAAAAGAGCCTGATGCGCATTTATCGAGACGTGAGATTTTCAAAAGATAAATCGCCCTATAAGGCACGCTTTGCAGGAAGTTTTAGCAGAGTAAAGCCAGCTTTAAGAGGAGGGTATTTCTTTAATATCCAACCCGGTCAAAGCGTGGTGGGTGGGGGCTTTTATGGGCCGAATCCCGATGACTTAAAATTGATTAGAGATCATATTGCCCAAGACGATTCACCGTTAAGAGAAGTCTTAAATGACAAGGACTTCTTAGGGATGTTTGGCAGCTTAAGAGGTGATCAGGTGAAGACAGCGCCCAAGGGTTTTGATAAAGAACATCCGGCAATAGATCTCTTGAGATATAAATCGATGTATGTCTTTCGTGATTTTTCTGACAAGGAGGTGATGGCTGCTAATTTTCAAGAACAGGTCATTACTACATTTTTATCATTAAGGCCCTTTTTCAATATTATGACTGAGTATTTGACCACTGACTTAAATGGTATATCCTTGATCGAATAGCATGGACAGAAGAGAAGTATACAAGTTTTTAGACACACTGACGAGGAATAATTCTAAAGAATGGATGGATGCCAACCGCGCATGGTATCACGAAGTCAAAGCCATGCTAACGGAGGTGTTTGATCCTATTTTGGAAGAATTGAAGCATATAGATCCCAGAATAGTTCAGCCAAATGCACGGAAGGCCTTCAACAGAATAAACAATAACTTGATGTTCCATCCTGAGCGTCCTGTTTATAAGGATCATTTTGGCCTAGGTTTCGGCTATGGCAAGGGTTTAGCAGATTTTTATATTCAGTTAGGTGCGCATGAGAATGTGATTGCCGGAGGCTTATGGCATCCTCATTCTGATAAGCTTAAAAAGTTGCGATCAGAAATTGATTATGAAGGTGATCGTTTAGCAGAGATGTTGAGCAAACCGAGTTTCGAGCGATTTCAGCTTTTTCAAGAAGATAAATTGAAAGCGTCACCTAAAGGCTTCTCAAAAGACCATCCACATATTGAATTGCTTCGGATGAAGAGTTTAGGCGCTTGGATAAACTTCAATAGAACGGATTTCGTATCAAAGGATTTTAAAACCATGGTCATAAAGGCTTATCGGGATCTTGTCCCAATGTTAGATTTCATCAATGTGGCCATTTCGGAAGAGGAGTTTCCTTCCACGTACTAATTCATTCATTTAGCTAGCGAAAATCGAATAATATGAAAAGAGCATTTGTTGCCATGGTATTAATGGCATTTGGATTTGTGGCTTTTGCCCAAGAGAATCAGGTAAAAACGGGTCCTATTATCAAATTTGAAAACGCCTTGCTCGATTTCGGTGAGATCAATCAGGGGGATACAGTTGAGCATACTTTTGTTTTTCAAAACATGGGTACAGAGCCTTTGAAAATTTTAGCAGCAAGAGGTAGCTGTGGGTGTACGGTACCAAAATATTCCAAAGAAGAAGTACGGCCTGGTGCAAAAGGAGAGGTTTTTGTGAGATTCAATAGTGCTGGTAAGATGGGCCAACAGAACAGGACAGTGACGCTTACGACCAATGCACTCACAAATAAAACCGTGGTATTGACCCTGAGAGGTACTGTCAAAAGAAAAGATACGAGAGACTAATTTATTGAAAATCAAAATATTGTGCCTTGTTGAATTCGTCAAGGCTTTTTTGATGTCGAAAATTGTTTGAAAATATAGTTGTCGGTAGTTTTCTTTATTCAAATTACCTCTATATTTGCACTCCGATTCGAGATTTAGATCACGAATTTTAGGGCTCGGGGTGTAGCGTAGCCCGGTCATCGCGCCTCGCTTGGGACGAGGAGGTCGCAGGTTCGAATCCTGCCACCCCGACTTTTTGGTTCGTAACTTATTGATAATCAGTATGTTACGAACCATTTTTATTTTTACTCCCCATATTACTCCCCAAACATCAATTTTCTTTATCTTTAGGTAGTTATGAACACTTCCCTAAAACTTGATAAGAAAAATGTCAATCAAAAGGGTGAATATCTAATTTATATACGATTAAGAGGTAAATCATTGAATGGAGGATATTCTGAATCATCCATTAGTACCGGTATATATTTATCTTCAAAACACTTCTCTAAG
>CBFHYE010000026.1:0-2107 GCA_965659985.1 Roseivirga sp.
GCCATTGCAGCCATCAAAACACCGGTAGTTGAGGTGCACATTTCTAATATTCATGCGCGTGAAGAATACCGCCACACCAGTCTGATCACCGCCAATTGTGCAGGCATGATCACTGGTTTTGGATTGACAGGATACGAATTAGCCTTGCGCTATTTTATGAAGAACAATTGAGCTAGCTTTGCAAAAATTTTACTTTTTAAGTCATGTTCAATTTCACGCAAATCATCTCTGTCACCCTGATCTTGTTCTCGGTAATCGACATTTTAGGCTCTATTCCCATCATCATTGACCTCCGCAAGAAAGCAGGACACATTCAGTCTGGCAAGGCCACATTGGTTGCTGGCGTTTTAATGATCTTGTTCCTCTTTGCTGGTGACAATTTGCTCAGCTTATTTGGTATCGATGTTGGTTCCTTTGCCATTGCTGGGTCCATCATTATGTTCATTATCGGTATGGAGATGATTTTAGGTCATAATTTTTTCAAAAACGAACCAAGCGCATCAAATACGAGCTCGGTTGTGCCCATTGCTTTTCCCTTGGTTGCAGGAGCTGGCACGCTGACCACCATCATTTCCTTAAAAGCAGAATATGAGGAAATGAACATACTTGTCGGGATCATTGTCAACCTCGTCTTTGTTTTCATTGTATTGAAATCAACCACATGGCTGGAGAAGAAGATCGGTGAGAATGGTATTGGCATTTTACAGAAGATCTTCGGCATCATTTTGTTATCGATCGCCATTAAACTCTTTAAAGACAACATCCAGAATCTATGATCACTATATACACAGACGGTTCTTCACGAGGAAACCCTGGCCCTGGTGGCTATGGTGTCGTTATGAAGTTTAAAGAGCACCGCAAAGAGATCTCTGAAGGTTTTCGGAAAACAACCAACAATAGAATGGAACTGCTGGCAGTGATCACGGGCCTTGAGGCTATCAAACCTGCCAATGCCCCTGTCAAGATCTACTCAGACTCTAAGTATGTCATCGATTCTGTTGAAAAAGGTTGGCTGTGGAATTGGATCAAAAAAGACTTTAAAGGGAAGAAGAATAAAGACCTTTGGTTGCGCTTTGCTGAGATCTATAAAAAACATCGGGTGAGCTTTCAATGGGTAAAAGGACATGCCGGTGTAGAAGAAAATGAAGTCTGCGATCAGCTGGCTGTTGATGCTGCAGAGGGCAGAAACCTCAAAGTTGATGAGGGCTTCGAATCTGGTCTATATTCTTAATGTTGAATTTTAAATGTTTAATGATGAATGAAGTTATTGCCAATAATTTAACATTCATCATTCAAAATTAAACATTACCGCAGGTGCCAAATAGTTATTTCCAATTCAAGCACTTCAGGATAGACCAAGACCTCTGTGGTATGAAGGTGACCACGGACGGTTGTTTCATGGGAGCTGTCGTACCTGTTGAGGAAGGCATGAAAGTACTTGATATCGGTACTGGCACTGGGCTATTGAGTCTGATGCTTGCGCAAAGAGCCGATATTCAGATTCATGCAGTGGAGATCGATAAAAAGGCTTTCGAGCAAGCAAAATCGAACTTTCAAGTTTCGCCATGGTCAGAAAGGATTGAAGTTTACAACAGCCCATTACAATCATTTGAATCTGCCACTCAATACGAGCTCATCATTTGTAACCCTCCATTCTTCAAGGCCTCGCAAAAAGGACAGCAGGAAAACAAGAACAAAGCCTTGCATGCCCAGCATTTGAGCATGGAAGACCTGGCCATTCATGCCAAAAGACTCTTAGCTCCAGAAGCTGCGTTTTGGGTCATGTATCCAGCACAAGAAATGAATGAGTTCATCGCCATTGCTCAAAATCAAGGCTTTTCGCCAGAGTCAGCTTTCATTCTTAGAAATACCCCAAACTCACCTGTATTTAGGAAGATCGTTAAGTTCACCTTTAATGAAACAGACACAGATCTAGTGAGCGAAATAGCCATTAGAAACGTGAAGGGTGAATACACGGATTCTTTTAATGCCTTATTGAAAGACTATTATCTTCACCTCTAAGCCCCACTTTAGCATAGCATTTATGAAATGATAAGACGAGGTCTTAACATCAAAAGCTTAAATGTGAAATTCCCTTTGAATAAGA
>CBFHYE010000027.1:0-15459 GCA_965659985.1 Roseivirga sp.
TATAGAGATTACTTCAAAATCGGAAGGGGCCGTGGTATAAATAAAAGGACGGGCAAAGTTGTGTAAGAATTCTTTAAGAGATTTATCTCCAGATATGCTTGCGCCATGAATGCCCATGGCCTTGCCGAAGGTATGAATGACAGCAAAAACCTGGTTTTGAATACTCATTTCATGCACCAGTCCTTGTCCATGCTCACCCCAAATGCCTGTTGAGTGCGCTTCGTCTACGATAAGATTGGCTTTGTGCTGGCTACAAAGAGCGGCTATTTGTTTTAAGGTGGCTAAATCGCCATCCATAGAATACACCGATTCGCAAACAACGTAGATATTGCCTTTGGCTTGTTTGATCTTTGTCTCAAGGTCTTCGAGGCTATTGTGCTTAAAAGGTAGACGTTTAGCGAAATTTAAACGCAAGCCATCTTTTATACAGGCATGTGAAAGTTCATCATAAATGACAGTGTCGCCTTTTTGTGGAATAGAAGAAAAAAAAGCCAAATTGGCCATATAGCCTGAGCTAAACAAAGTCGAGCTTTCAAAACCAAATAGGGATGCCAAAAAGTACTCGGTTTTTTCAATGAGAGATGAATTTCCCGTCAATAATCGAGAGCCTGTGGAGCCATTCCTCGTATTTTTTGACTCATAACTTAGTAGAATTTCATCCTTGAGATCATTCGATCTTGCGAGCCCTAAATAATCATTACTTGAAAAGTCTATCAAATTATTATTCGGTAAGCTTAATTTTCTCAAATTCCCACTTTCAAGACGCTTGTTTAAACTTTTTTCGATTGACTTCTTGGCAGACATGATGGTGAAGATAATGGTGATTTCAGCAAATATTAACACATTTGCCCTCTTAATATGATTGTCTTCCGATTTATAATGGTTTTTTTAGTGCTGCAAGCTGGTGTTTATACACTTTCAGCGCAAACACCTTATCGAGATCAAGAACTAACGATCAGAAACGACAACGATGTTTATACATTCAGAGATTCAGATAAGTACTATTCCAATGGTTTGATCACAAAGTACAGATGGGTCACTACCCCAGGGAAGTTTTTAAGTCCTAAATCGCTCAGCGACTCCAGTAAGATCATTATCGAAGCTGAGCTGACGCAGAAGTTTTATACATCACGCTTTTTAGCGCTCAGTAATTTTGAAGATTTCGATAGACCTTATGCGGGTACGCTCACAATGGGCTATTATATCAATACTTATCCATCGAAGATCAAGCGATTAAGGTATGGTTTAGACCTTACGATCGTTGGTCCCGCGTCTGGTGCTGGTGCTTTTCAAACTTGGTACCACAATGCAGTGGGTTTTCCTGAGCCGAAGGGCTGGCCATATCAAATACCGAATGAGTTAACCTTCAATATTGTAGGGGATTATCAGCGACAATTTACACTTGTTGACAAAGCAATTGACCTTATCAGCACAACCTCCGGCAGCCTTGGAACTGGATTTACTAATATGAGACAGATGTTAGATCTTAGACTGGGTAGGTTACAGCCATTAGATCGCAGCACTTTTTCAAATTCATTAATTGGAGAGGGAAGTGAATCCATAATAGATCAGGTCTATATTTATGCGGGTATAGGTGTGGAGTACGTGATTCAAAATATCACAATCCAAGGGTCAATCTGGAATGACAGCGCACCTCATACAGAAAACATTGTGCCTTGGATCAGGCATATGCGATTTGGCTTTGTCACTAGCTCTGGTAAGAGCACCTTTAAGCTGATCTATAATTGGTTGGGCCCTGAAGTGAAGAATGTGAAATGGCACTCTTATATAGGTTTAGAATTGAATGTCAGATTTACCCCAAGTAAACGGAGAAGAAATGCATACAATTAGTGAACGATTGTACACACACAGCGTTGTGCAGCTAAACTAGAATAAGCTTTGTGGTTGCTATCTAACCTATTAATATTGTAGCTCTTTAGGCATGGCCCTTCAACTTAAGGATATTCAGGCCCCTGTAGCCACCGAAATGCAGGCATTTGAGCGCAAGTTCAGAGACTTTATGAAAAGTAAGGTCTTCCTTGTAGATCAGATCATGAGCTTTATTGTAAAGCGCAAGGGTAAGCAGATGCGTCCACTTTTTGTCTTTTTGACGGCAGGTGTTTCTGGAGAAATCTCTGAGAGAACCTATAGAGGGGGCTCGTTGATCGAATTGCTGCATACAGCTAGCTTAGTTCAT
This sequence comes from Roseivirga sp., assembly GCA_965659985.1. GTDB lineage: Bacteria > Bacteroidota > Bacteroidia > Cytophagales > Cyclobacteriaceae > Roseivirga. The sequence continues at coordinate 2,198 of CBFHYE010000027.1, forward strand.
GACGATGTTGTTGATGATTCCAATTACCGAAGAGGGTTCTTTTCCGTAAATGCCATTTGGAAGAATAAGATCGCAGTGTTGGTAGGAGATTATCTTTTATCTAGAGGATTATTACTCTCGGTAGATCATGGAGATTACGATTTGTTAAAGATCGTGAGCGAAGCGGTAAAAGAAATGAGCGAGGGCGAGTTGCTGCAGATATCAAAAGCAAGGACGCTTGACATTACAGAAGATGTCTATTATGACGTGATTCGTCAGAAAACAGCTTCGCTTATTGCTTCCTGTTGCTCAGTAGGCGCATGTTCAAGCGGGGCAAAGCCAGAGGATGTTGCGAAGATGAAAACCTTTGGCTTGAACGTTGGAATGGCCTTTCAAATCAAGGATGACCTTTTTGATTATGGTTCAGATGAAATAGGCAAGCCGAGGGGTATTGATATTAAGGAGAAGAAAATGACACTTCCTTTGATATACGCTTTGAATCAATCATCGAGGTCCGAAAAAAGAAAAGTGCTCAAGAAGATCAAGAAGCATTCAAATGATAACCAAGCGGTACATGAGGTCATCGATTTTGTGAAAGGAAAAGGTGGGATAGAGTACGCGACCAAAGTCATGAACGAATACCACCAGAAAGCATTAGCTGAATTGGAAGGCTTTCCTGATTCGGTCTTTAAGCGATCACTGATAGACTTAGTGCAGTTCACAATAGAAAGGACTAAGTAAAAATAAAAGCCCAATCTTTTTCAGATCAGGCTCTTTTCAGTTAGTAGTTTAGTTATTCAACTGATTAAATAACAACTCTTATCAGTTTCTCCCTTATTGGTCGAGGAGCATAATTATCCATTTCCAATTTTCAACGTTTGTTTCATTGGGTTTGTAAAGAAAACGTCCGATCAAGGGATCGTTGTCTACGAATATTTCAGTCAGTCCTAGTTGGTCGATTGCATTCCAGATATTTCCAACACTTTCGTTATAAGGTCCTCCTATATCTTCCATAGTATTGGGGGGAAGACTGACCGTATTGTCAATCACATAAAAGTCAGCGCCAGGTGTCATTCCTGGGAAATTAATCGAGGCATTGCCATCGATATTCAAAGAGCCTTCAAAGATCTTATCATTTGTAGGGTCATATAGCAATGAAACGGCACCATCAAGATTATTTTCAATAGGATCTATTTCAATATCTATTTCGAGCTGATCGTAGCTAATATTCAATTTCGAAAAATTGAGAACAGTACCCGCTTGAAAAGCATTTGATTCATAATCAACCAAGTAGACGACCATTTGACTTTCTTCGGTCGGATTACTCTCTGCTTCACATCCATAAATCAAAACTGCTGCTATCAGCAGCACTAAAATCTTCTTCATCATATCTCTTTCTAAACTTGTGGCAAATCTAATGATTCTAGGTATTTGGATGGGCTATTTTACTACCTCTTAACCAATCTTAACCCTAATTTTTTAATCATATTTTATTTTACGGGACTTTCTCCCACGTATTGCCACTTTCTCCCAAGCGTATTCTTTTTATCACTCATAATCCTTTACGATAGGCGTTAAGTAATTGATTTTGAGAAGAATAGATTAATTGGGTCAGACTGTCATATACCGTTGAATAGTTTGTTGATACTTGTTTTTACGGAATTAAAAAGCTACTTTTCACTTAAAGTGGGAAAAAGTAGAAAAAAGTGGGGAACTGTGGGAAGTATTTCTAACTTTGTCTCAATTCAGGTGTGTGATGTCTTTTTTTACTGGTGAATATGATTGTAAGCTCGATGCGAAGGGGCGTTTGGCTTTACCGGCTAAGGTGAAGGCTGCGTTGCCTGAAATATCATCTCAAGAGCTTGTGCTAAGAAGGGGGTTTGAATCCTGCTTAGTGCTCTATCCTATGCTCGAGTATAAAAAAATCATTAACCGAGTTCGGTCTTTGAGTGAATTTAATGAAGACTACAGGAGGTTTCAGAGGAGCTTCTTTCGTGGCAACGTAGAGTTGGAACTAGATGGCTCGGGTAGAATTAACATTCCTAAACGAATGATGGATTTTGCCAATCTAGAGAAAGAGGTTGTGGTAGTAGGGCTTGGTAATAGAGTTGAGATCTGGAATCCTGACTTGTATGAGGAGAATTTGATCTCCGATGCTTCTGAATACTCAAAGTTGGCCGAGAAGTATTTGGCTGACGATTAAAAAAGATGTCTGAATATCACGTGCCGGTAATGCTTCGCGAATGTGTTGAGGGGCTGGCGATCAAACCTGATGGAAAATACGTGGATGTAACCTTCGGTGGTGGGGGTCATTCAAAAGAAATACTGAGGTATTTGAATGAGCAAGGAAGGCTCTATGGTTTCGACCAGGATGCTGATGCAAAAGCGAATGCTTCAATAATTGAAAATCGTTCTTTCACATTTATACAAGCCAATTTCCGACACCTAAAAAGGTATCTCAAGCTTCATGGAGTGAAGCAGGTAGATGGGGTGTTGGCTGATTTGGGTATCTCTTCGCATCAAATAGATGCTGAAGCTCGAGGGTTTTCCATCCGCGGCAATGCCGAACTGGATATGAGAATGGATCGTACGTCTGACTTGTCTGCTAAAACAGTGGTCAATGAATATGACGAATCAGAGCTACATAAGATTCTGGGAATTTATGGAGAGATCAAAAATGCCAAGTCGGCAGCTGCTAAGATCGTTTCTAGTCGCTTTGAAAAATCGATAGAAACAACAGCTGATCTGATGGAGCTTCTAAAGCCTATAGCACCGAGAAATCGAGAGAATAAGTATTTCGCTCAAGTTTTTCAGGCTATTCGCATCGAGGTTAACGATGAGATGGGTGCTTTAGAAGACTTTTTAAGTCAAGCTGCAGAAGTGATTAAACCGGGTGGCAGATTGGTGGTGGAAAGCTATCACTCATTAGAGGACCGAATGGTGAAGAATTTCATCAATAAAGGGAGGGTCTTCGGTGAAGTGGAGAAAGATTTTTTTGGAAACGAATTAAAGCCTTTTAAGGCATTAAATAGGAAGCCCATTGTGGCTGATCAACAAGAACTAATAAAGAACAGCCGTTCACGAAGTGCAAAACTTAGGATTGCTGTTCGCTTGTAACATGGCAGAAAACAAGTTTAGAGTAGAGCAACCGGGTAAAGAGAGGAGACAAGGATTCTTCGGCTTTATGGCCAACAAGCTAAGGCTTGAAGGTATAGAGTCAGGTTTGCCTGTCCGGTATCTTCCAAAAGCACTTTTTGTAGTGTTATTGGGGATCTTTTATGTCTGGAATAGCCACTACTCAGAACGTGCAACTCGTACAATTGACAAACTTGAAGATGAGGTAGAAGACCTCAGGGCCGATGTTACTACGCTCGAAGCAGACTACATGTCTAGTAGTAAAGAGTCCGAAGTGGCCAAAGTAATAAAGCCATTAGGATTACAAGAAAGTAAGGAGCCGCCCATCAAGATTGTTGTTGACGAGGATGAATATTAAGCGCTCCATACTGCTCAGAGTAAGAATTGCCTTTTTGATCATGGTCTTGTTTGTATGTGCTGTGGTTTATCGCTTGGTGCATATACAAATGGTCGAAGGTGATCAATGGAGGCGGTTAGCAGAAGAGAATAGTCTTGATTACAAAAAGATCAAGGCAACCAGAGGCAGTATTTATGCCGATGGAAATGACTTGTTGGCAACTTCGCTTCCTTTTTACAAGGTTGCTTTTGACGCAACACGTCCCGATGATGAAACTTTTACGTCTAAATTAGACTCCCTTTCACACCTACTGTCCGCGCATTACGGAGATCATTCTTCCGACTACTATAAGAAGAAGATCTCCGTAGCGAGACAGAATGAAAACAAGTATCTCATACTGAATCGTAAGGAGATCAACTATTTAGTTAAGCAGGAGATGATGGACTGGCCAATTTTTCGATTGGGCAGATTTAGCGGTGGTGTCATTTTTGAGAAATCAGACAAGCGTTATAAACCTTTTCAGGAGTTAGCGAAACGTACGATCGGTTACATCAATGAAGAAAATGTTGGTGTAGGTATAGAGCGTTCTTTCAATGATTATTTAGCAGGTAAAGACGGTGAAGGCTTATTTCAAAAAGTTGTAGATAACAATTGGAAGCCAGTAAACGCATCTTCTGACGTTCGTCCAGAAGATGGATATAATATACATACGACCATTGATATCAATCTCCAAGATGTTGCTCAGAATGCATTGTTAAGGGCATTAAATCGATATCAAGCTCAGTATGGCACAGTGGTCCTTATGGAGGTTAAAACTGGCGAGATCAAGGCCATTTCAAACCTTAAAAGAACTTCAAGTGGAGGATATGATGAGTCGTACAATTATGCGGTTCAAGGTACTAACGACCCCGGCTCTACATTTAAGTTGGCATCTATGCTCGCGCTTTTGGAGGAAGGTAAAGTTGATTTGACCGATAGCGTTGACACTGGAGATGGTAGCGTTAAATTTTATAATAGAACCCTTACCGATGTCAAAAAAGGTGGCTATGGCATGATGACGGTTGAAGATGTCTTTGTGAAGTCTTCAAATGTTGGGGTAGCCAAATTAGTAACGGAGCATTTCGGAGATGACCCGCAACGCTTTATAGATATTATCAAGGAAACAGGATATGGCCAATTACTGGATTTTCAGCTCATGGGAGAGGGAGAGCCTTACATCAAAAGCACAGATGATCCAACGTGGTCGGGCACGAGCTTGCCTTGGATGTCGGTAGGTTACGAAACTTCTGTTACGCCATTGCAAACTCTAGCTTTTTATAATGCGGTGGCCAATGATGGCAGGATGATACAACCCATTTTGGTCAAAAGTATCAACGATGCCGATAGGGAGATCAAGTCTTTTAAGTCTAAAGTGCTGAATAAGCAGATCGCTTCAAAAGAGACGATTGAGAAGATGAAGATCATGCTCGAAGGTGTTGTCGATCATGGAACCGCTCGAAACATCAAGAATGATTATTACACAATTGCAGGTAAGACGGGTACTGCTCAAAAGCTTATTGGAGGTAGATATAGAGCGCAACGCTACTATGCCTCATTTGCTGGGTATTTTCCAGCAGATGAACCCATGTACTCTTGTATTGTAGTGATTGATGATCCAAAAGGATGGAATCGATATGGAGGTGACGTCTCTGCCCCGGTATTCAAAGAAATCGCAGATATGATCTACGCCAAAAACTTACAGATCCACGAACCTTTTGAGAAAGATCTTTTGGCTAATGAGGGCACTTTCCCTGTAATCCGGGCGGGTAGGGTTGATGAACTCAATAAGCTTTGTAATGAATTAGGAATTTCTAACCATTTGGGAGACGAAGATCTCGAATGGGTGCGTTCTCGAGTTGACAACAACGCCATCATTTGGAAGAAAAATCACTCTGATCAGGATTTGGTGCCAAATGTTCAAGGAATGACATTAAGAGATGCGATCTATCTCTTAGAAAATAAAGGACTTAGGGTTAATGTTTCAGGAAGTGGTCGCGTGAGATCACAGTCTTTAGGTCCTGGGATAAGAATAAATAGGGGGCAAACGATCAACCTCAAATTAGGCTAATGGCATTGTTGAAAGACATATTATATAATGTATCGTTAAAGTCGGTTTCCGGGAATATGGAGACCGAGGTGAGCGCTATTGCCTTTGATTCTAGAAAAGTAAATGATGGAACTGTATTCGTAGCGGTATCTGGTACTCAGGTTGATGGTCATCAATTCATTGATGGCGCCATAAAGTCTGGGGCTGTAGCCATAGTATGCGAAAAGTTGCCAAAAGCCTTAAGGGCAGATATAGCCTATGTTGAGGTTCAAAGTACAGAGGAGGCCCTCGGTATCATGGCTTCAAATTTCTATGATAACCCATCTAAAAAACTGAAACTGATCGGTATTACAGGAACTAACGGTAAGACGACCTGTGTCACTTTACTTTTCAATCTCTTTCGTGCCCTTGGTTACAATACAGGGATGCTTTCAACAGTAGAGAACAAGATCAATGAAAAGGTCTTAAAGGCAACGCATACTACTCCCGATGCCATCACTATCAATGAGCTATTGGCCGAGATGGTCAAATCTGGTGTCACGCATTGTTTCATGGAGTCCAGCTCTCATGCCATCGTTCAAAGGCGAATCGCAGGTTTAGTGTATGATGGTGCTGTGTTCACCAATATCACCCATGAGCATTTAGATTATCATAAAACATTTGACGAATACATCAGAGCGAAGAAGTTATTGTTTGATGGCCTTCCCGCAGATGCTTTTGCCTTGGTGAACGCTGATGACAAAAGAGGAGCTGTGATGCTTCAAAACACAAAAGCGGATAAGAATAAATTTGGCATTAAGTCTTTAGCCGATTTTAAAGGCAAGATTCTATCGAATACAATTCAAGGATTAGAATTAGATATTAATCACCAATCTGTTTGGTTCAAATTGATTGGAGATTTTAATGCCTATAATCTGTTGGCCGTTTTAGGTACAGCAGTGCTTTTAGGTGAGGATGAGCAAGAGGTGCTTACTGCACTTTCTAACATAAATGCAGCTCCTGGTCGTTTCGATCTCATCAATACAGATACAGGTGTCATCGCTTTGGTCGATTATGCACACACACCAGACGCATTAGAAAATGTGCTGAAGACGATCGATAATTTCAGAACTGGCAACGAAAAGGTGATCACGGTAGTAGGCTGTGGTGGGAATCGTGATGCGACAAAACGTCCATTAATGGCAAAGATCGCTTGCGAACTCAGTGATAAAGTCGTCCTGACCTCTGATAACCCCAGATTTGAGGAACCGTTGTCGATCATCAATGATATGCAAGAAGGTGTTTCTGTAACGAACATGCGCAAAACGCTTGTCATCGAAGACAGAAAAGAAGCCATAAAAACTGCCGCTAGTCTAGCAGAACAAAAAGACATCATCCTCGTGGCGGGAAAGGGCCATGAAGATTACCAGGAGATCAATGGAGAGCGATTTCCATTTGATGATAAAAAGGTACTAAGTGAAATGTTGAACCTCATTCACAAACAGAATTAATCATGCTCTATTATTTATTCACATATCTAGATAGAGAATTTGACCTGATGGGGGCTGGTGTATTCCAGTACATTTCATTCAGAGCAGGAATGGCAACCGTGATCTCATTATTGATCACCATCACTTTTGGTAAGTCACTCATTCGCTTATTGCAAAAAAAGCAGGTAGGAGAATCTATTCGCGATTTAGGTTTAGCTGGCCAAATGGAAAAGAAGGGTACGCCAACAATGGGTGGCTTGATCATTATCGCGGCTATCGTGATTCCAACTTTGTTATTTGCCAAGCTTGAAAATATTTATGTCATTCTACTTTTAGTGACCACATTGGTGCTTGGTGGAATAGGCTTCCTTGATGACTACATTAAAGTATTTAGAAAAAATAAAGAGGGACTAGCAGGTAAATTCAAGGTCTTTGGGCAAATCGCTGTCGGATTGATTGTAGGTCTTACGCTTTATTTTAATAATGAGGTAGTTGTTAGAGAATTCAATGAAATACCCGAGGAGATGCCCGTTGAAATGGTTGGTCATTTGCCGGCCTACGATGATGTTAAATCTACAACGACTACCATTCCTTTTGTAAAAGACAATGAGTTGGATTACAGTAAGTTTAATCCAACAGACAATGACATGATCACCGCAGCAATTTATGTGCTGATCGTGATCTTCTTTGTGACGGCTATATCAAATGGGGCCAATATTACAGATGGCATTGATGGTTTAGCTGCAGGGACATCAGCTATTATCGGCTTGACCTTAGCCATTTTCGCCTATATCTCAGGTAATGCCATCTTCTCAGATTATTTGAACGTGATGTTTATTCCGGATTCGGGCGAGTTGGTGATTTTCTGTACAGCATTTGTCGGTGCTTGTGTTGGTTTCTTATGGTACAATTCGTTTCCAGCTCAAGTTTTTATGGGAGATACAGGAAGCTTGTCATTAGGTGGTGCAATAGCTGTTTTGGCACTTGTACTGAGAAAAGAATTATTGATTCCTGTTTTGTGCGGAATCTTCGTGATAGAAAACCTCTCTGTGATCATGCAGGTGAGTTATTTCAAATACACCAGAAAGAAATACGGTGAGGGAAGACGCATATTTAAAATGTCGCCTTTGCATCATCATTACCAAAAAATGGAAATACCAGAAGCTAAGATCGTCACAAGATTTTGGATCGTGGGGATACTCCTTGCGATCATGACCTTAGCCACATTGAAATTGAGATAAAAGATTGAATAAACGACTGACCATATTGGGCGCTGGAGAGAGCGGAATCGGAGCAGCCTTGCTAGGACAAGCAAAGGGCTATGACGTATTCGTCTCAGATTTTGGCACAATTAAGTCTGAATACAAATCTGAATTAGAACAAGCAGGAATCAATTTCGAGGAAGGAAAACATACAGAATCTACCATTCTGAAATCTGACCTTGTGGTGAAGAGTCCAGGGATTCCCGATACGGTATCGATAATTCAAAAGTTAAAAGCACAAGGGAGCCTTATCATTTCTGAGATCGAATTCGCAGCGAAATATACAGCGGCCAAATTGATCGGTATAACAGGAACCAACGGCAAGACCACTACAGCATTGCTTACCTATCATATCCTTAAAACTGGAGGATTGAATGTGGGATTGGCTGGGAATGTTGGGAAGAGTTTTGCCAGGCAAGTGCTAGCGCATGATTTTGATTGGTACGTGCTCGAGATCAGCAGCTTCCAACTAGATGATACTTACGAAACGAGATTAGAAATAGGCATTCTTTTAAATATCACGCCAGATCATTTGGATAGATATGAGAATGACTTTCAAAAATATATCGCATCGAAGATGCGCATATTTCACCTTGTACACCTGGGACGTCATGCTGTCTATTGGCAGGATGACCCCTATATCGGGGAAGGCGTTGCTAAAGCCACTCGTGGCCTAGACGTACATCCCTTCTCGCTCAGCGGAGACGCTGCTGAGATTTCACATTTACTAAATGATAGGTTGTTTTATGTCCCTAATGATTTTGAGATATCGGCCCCCAGAGCTGATATCTCAATCAAGGGACTACACAACATGCAAAATGCTTTGGCTGCAGGAAATGCTGCGCTCTTAGCAGGTGTTACTCCTGATGCTTTATTCAAAGGTTTAAAAACCTTTAAAAACACCGAGCATAGACTTGAATCTGTGAGAAAGCTCAACGATGTAGAATACATCAACGATTCAAAAGCAACCAATCTTGATTCTGTAAGGTATGCCCTAGATGCTTTCGATACGCCTATTGTTTGGATCGCTGGGGGAATTGATAAAGGAAATGATTACAGCTTGGTGGAAGCTGTAGCCCAAGAAAAGGTCAAAGCATTGATCTGTTTGGGAAAAGATAATAGTAAGCTCATTACTTCTTTTGAGAATATTGTGCCGATCGTAAAAACAACGGCAGATCTATTGAAAGCGGTCAGATGGGCAAAAGAATTGGCTGAACCTGGAGATACGGTATTACTTGCTCCAGCATGTTCAAGCTTTGATCTATTCAATAATTATAAGGATAGAGGAGAACAATTTAAAAAAGCAGTGCTCGAGCTATGATGAACCGATTAAAAATATGGACTGATAAGAACATCCAAGGAGATCCTGTGATCTGGTTGGTGGTTTTTTGTCTTTCCGTTTTTGGTATTCTTGTGGTATACAGTGCCACGGGTTCTTTGGCCTATCGCGCTGCAGGTGGAAATACTGAGAAGTATCTATTCAAGCACACGATTATGGTCGGCTTGTCCTTCGTAGTAATGTGGGTGGCGCACAAAATCGATTATAGGTATTATGCCAAGATCACAAGGTTTGCTTTGATCGCTTCTATACCGCTATTGCTCTACGCTTGGCTTTTCGGCTCGAGTGTGAATGATGCCTCACGTTGGATTTCGCTACCGTTTATCGGATTGCAATTTCAACCTTCTGATTTAGCAAAAATGGCTTTGATCGCAGGCTTGGCCACTATGCTCGCAAAACGACAATCAAATATTGGAGATATTAAGGAGACATTGATTCCAATGCTCACTTGGAGCTTTGGTATTTGTGTCTTGATCGCGATGACGAATATTTCAACAGCGGTTTTACTTTTTGCGACTTGCATGTTGCTCTTTTTCATTGGTCGCGTACCAGTTAAGTATTTGGCCATGTTGGTTGTAGTAGGTGCCTTCGCTGGCCTCATTGCAATGAAGGCAGGTCAAAGAGGAGATACTGCGGTTAGTCGAATAACTAACTTTTTGGATGAGACAAATGTACCTCATCAGGTGCAGCAGGCTAATATCGCCATAACTACGGGCGGGGTGTTTGGCAAAGGGCCAGGACAAAGTACACAACGAAATTTCTTGCCAGAAGCTTATTCAGATTATGCCTATGCGATAATTATTGAGGAGTACGGTATTGTAGGAGGAGTAATTGTTTTACTGCTCTATTTAGTGCTTCTCTATCGTGGGATGCGAGTAGTTGCCAATAGCGATCGGGCTTTCGGAGGCTTGCTTTCAGCAGGGCTCACTTTCTTGATCGTCATTCAAGCATTGGTCAATATCGGGGTCGCTGTAGGACTTGGGCCTGTAACAGGTCAAACCTTACCCTTGATCAGTATGGGTGGAACTTCACTATTATTTACCGGCCTTTCCTTGGGAATTGTACTGAGTGTTAGTCGGGGTGAAACCGAAGATTTTTCAGCAGTAAACGGACAATTAAAAAATTCATTTAAAACAGCTTGAGTACACAAAAACCATATCGCATGATCATTAGTGGTGGAGGAACCGGAGGACATATCTATCCGGCAATTGCCATTGCGAATGCTTTTAAAGAGCGTTTTGAGGATGCTGAGATTTTGTTTGTGGGAGCGAAAGGTAAGATGGAAATGGAGAAAGTCCCGCAAGCTGGTTATCAGATCGAAGGGCTTTGGATCTCCGGTTTACAGAGAAGATTGACTTTAGATAATCTCTCTTTTCCATTCAAAGTGATTTCAAGTCTTCTACGAAGTAAGAAGATCGTAAGGCGCGTCAAACCGCATGTAGTGGTTGGTGTTGGAGGCTATGCTTCTGGTCCGTTGTTGAGGATGGCAACTAAGAAAGGAGTGCCGGCATTATTACAAGAGCAGAACTCTTATGCTGGGCTAACCAATAAAATTTTAGCCAAAAAGGTCGAGAAGATCTGCGTGGCGTATCCTGGAATGGAGAAATTCTTTCCGGCTGAGAAAGTCAGATTGACAGGTAATCCTGTAAGAAAAGATATCACCGCTCTTGAGGGCAAGAAGGCGCAGGCCCTAGATCATTTTGGATTACATCAAGATGCTCCTGTCTTGATGATTTTAGGTGGAAGCCTTGGGGCGAGAACACTTAATGATGCGATGGTATTAGGATTAAAAGATTTATCGGAGAGTGGTATTCAAGTGATCTGGCAATGCGGTAAGTTCTATCATGAAGAAATGAAGGTAAAGCTTGAAGCCGTGGCCAATAATGACAACATCAAGCTTTTTCAATTTTTGAAAGAAATGGATCTGGCTTATGCAGCCGCTGATGTTGTGATCAGCAGAGCAGGTGCATTGTCTGTTTCAGAATTAAGTATTGCTGGCAAACCAACAGTATTCGTGCCGTCACCCAATGTGGCTGAAGATCATCAGACCAAGAACGCGAAAGCCATGGTCGATCAAAATGCAGCGATCCTTATTAAGGATGCAGATGCCAGAGAAATGCTGATCAAGAAGGCGCTTGAATTATTAAAGAATACAGACCGCCAAGCGGAGCTGAGTAAGAATATAAAGGCATTAGCGAAACCTAATGCAGCAGAAGAGATTGTGGATGAAATTGTTGAACTGATCGGATGAAATTTGAAGACCTACATAGCGTCTATTTCATAGGAATCGGAGGAATCGGTATGAGTGCCTTGGCCCGATGGTTCAAGCATATGGGCAAGTCTGTGAAAGGCTATGACCGTACTGAAACGGTATTGACTTCCAAATTAAAAGAGGAAGGCTTCGATATTCATTTTGAAGACGAGGTCGAGTTAATTCCACAGGAGGTAAAGGAAGACAAAGTGCATAGCTTGATCGTTTATACCCCAGCAATTCCAAAAGAGCATAAAGAATTCAATTGGTTAAAGGAGCAAGGTTATGAGATCATGAAAAGATCACAAGTCCTTGGTTTGATCACAAAGAATATGCGTTCTGTTGCTGTAGCAGGAACTCATGGTAAGACTACCACCACCTCAATGGTTGTGCATTTGCTCAAGTCATGTGGTATTGATTGTGCAGGTTTTCTTGGTGGAATTTCGGCCAATTATAATACTAATATGGTCCTGAATGATTCTGAAGATGCCATCGCGGTCATTGAAGCTGATGAATTTGATCGCTCCTTTTTGACACTACATCCACAACTGGCGGTAGTTACTGCAACAGATGCCGACCATTTAGATATTTATGGTGATAAAGATGCTTTGAAAGATTCTTTCAGACAATTCATTGATCAAATCGTACCCGGAGGGAAGCTCTTTATCAAGAATAAGATCGCAGACGAAGTATTAAATGCAGGGGTTGACCATGAAAAATATGGTTTTGAAGGGGAAGGGATTCACGCGACCGGTTTCCGCATTGAGAATGCCAGCTTCATTTTCGATTATAAGAATGACGAGCATACGATAACGGGTATTTCATTGAATGTACCAGGCTACCACAATGTGGAAAATATGATCGCAGCCATTTCAATCGCTAAAGAATTAGGAGCTGAGGACGAGCAAATCAAGTCAGCTGTAGCTTCTTATCGAGGCGTGAAAAGGAGGTTTGAGTATATTATTAAGTCTGAAGATTTGACTTTCATCGATGATTATGCACACCATCCTGTAGAGATCGAAGCCTTATTGAGATCAGTAAGAGACCTTTATCCCAGCAAAAAGATCACTGCAATCTTTCAACCACATCTGTTCTCAAGAACAAATGATTTTGCAACAGAATTTGCGGCAAGTTTGAGCTTGGCTGATGAACTGCTGATGCTTGATATCTATCCGGCAAGAGAGTTACCAATGAAAGGCGTTACCTCTGACCTTATTTTGAAAAACGTTAGGCTTGAAAAGAAAGAGATCGTGTCAAAAGAACAATTAAACCAGAAGGTGACTGAATGGAAACCTGAGGTTGTATTGACGATTGGGGCGGGAGATATAGATAAACTTGTTCAACCTTTAAAAGAAGCATTGCTATGAAGAAGGAGATCTTTTTTAGAATACTAGGAGTAGTAGC
>CBFHYE010000028.1:0-2994 GCA_965659985.1 Roseivirga sp.
AGCACTCATTCGATTGCAATCGTTTTTATTTAAGTCGGTATTGACTATCTTCGGGCAAATTTAGGGCACAGCCCTAATTTTTTTGTAAGAGAGCATGATTTCTCTAAACATGCCGTCTCGCAAAAGGTTGGAAATATAGTCTTAAACAAATCGAAAAGAAGGTATGAATATCTTAGTATGTATCACTCACGTTCCAGATACTACCTCACGCATTGCTTTCACCAATAACAATACAGAATTCGATAAAAATGGTGTCCAATTCATTATTGGCCCATACGATGACTACGCATTGGCGAGAGCGGTTGAGTTGAAGGAAGCAAATGGTGGAAAGATCACAGTATTGAATGTTGGCGAAGCAGATGCTGATCCTACAATTAGAAAGGCTTTGGCTATTGGTGCCGATGAAGCCATTCGTGTCAATGCTTTCCCTTCAGATTCTTATTTCGTAGCCAATCAGATCGCAGCTGTAGCCAAAGCAGGCGAATACGATCTGATCCTGATGGGAAGAGAATCTATTGATTTCAATGGCGGTATGGTGCACGGTATGGTCGGTGAAATGCTAGGCATGCCATCATTCTCACCAGTGATGACATTGGATATTGAAGGTGATACAGCCAAATTATCGAGAGAGATCGAAGGTGGTAAAGAGAAGTTGGAAGTGAAATTACCATTTGTGGCAGGTTGTCAAGAGCCTATTGCAGAATGGAAGATCCCTAACATGCGAGGTATCATGTCTGCAAGAACGAAACCGTTGACGGTGAAAGATCCTGTGGATGATACGGTTCAAACAGCCATCTCAGCTTATGAACTTCCTCCTGCAAAAGGAGCAGTGAAAATGATCGATGCTGACAACGTTCAGGAATTGGTTGATCTATTGAAAAACGAAGCAAAAGTTCTTTAATCACTCAAATCAGAAAGAAAATGTCAGTATTAGTATTTATAGAGACAGAAGAAGGAAAGATCAAGAAATCTTCTAGAGAAGCGATCTCTTACGGTGCCGCTTTGGGTGAAGTAACAGCAATCGCATTAGGAGCAGTTGATGCAGATGAATTGGCGAGTGCAGGAAATAACGGAGCTGCAAAAGTGTTGCATGCATCAGATGAGCGATTAAATGCCGGCTTGATCCAGCCATATGCTCAAGTCTTGGCTTCTGCTTTTGAAAGCACAGGAGCGGACATGATGGTAACAGCGAAGTCATCCTTAGCAGATGCGGTTGTTGGTCGTGTATCTGCCAAAATTGGTGCAGGGTTAGTATCTAACGTAGCAGATTTGCCAGATACCTCAAATGGCTTCGTGGTAAAGAGAAGCATTTATACAGGTAAAGCATTCGCTAACGTGAGCATTACAACAGATAAGAAAATTCTTGCGATCAAAAAGAATGCCGTTGAATTGAAAGAAGATGGAGGAATTGCTACTGTAGAAAACTTCGAGGTGAATCTTGATGATTCATTATTCGGAGCTACGATCACATCAACTGAAAAAGCAGAAGGTGACATCTTATTACCAGAGGCAGAATTGGTTGTTTCAGGAGGTAGAGGATTGAAAGGTCCTGAAAACTGGGGAATGATCGAAGATCTGGCCAAAACACTTGGTGCAGCTACAGGTTGTTCTAAGCCGGTTTCGGATATGGATTGGAGGCCTCACCACGAGCACGTAGGACAAACAGGTGTAAAAGTGAGTCCACAACTGTATATCGCTGTGGGTATTTCAGGTGCCATTCAGCACTTGGCAGGAGTCAATTCTTCTAAGTATATTGTAGTGATCAACAAAGATGATGAGGCACCATTCTTCAAGGCCGCAGATTATGGTATAGTCGGAGATGCTTTTGATGTTGTTCCTAAATTAACTGAAGCGTTGAAGAACGCCTAGCCAAGAATTTTTTAAGCATTGGATAAAATTAAGATCGAAATCTTAGGGCTCTCATCGAGCCAATCTCAAACTACGGGCTCTTTTGCCTTGGTATTGGGGGAGGTAGAAGGTGAGAGAAGGTTACCCATAATCATTGGAATGTTTGAGGCACAGGCGATCGCGCTTGAGATCGAGAAGATCGCACCTAACAGACCGATGACGCATGACCTTTTCAAGTCCTTTGCGCATGGATTCAATTACGAAGTCACTGAGATCATCATCTCTGACCTGAAAGAAGGCGTCTTTTTTGCGAAGATCATCTGTACTGATGGTATCAAAACCATCGAAGTAGATGCACGACCTTCAGATGCTATTGCGATCGGTATTCGCTTTGAAGTGCCGTTTTATACTTATGAAAAGGTACTATCTGAAGCAGGTATCATTTTAACTGATGATGAAGAGATACTGGAAGAAGAGACTTCCGAACCAGTGGTAGTAGAAAAAGAAGGTGAGCGTTTGCAAGACTTCTCTGTTGATAAATTGAATGAAATGCTCAACGAAGCATTAGCTGCCGAGGATTATGAAAGAGCGGCTAAGATTCGAGATGAGATCAATAAACGAAGCTAATTAGACAAGGTCTTTTCGGTTAAGCTCGAAAGGGCCTTTTTTTGTCTCAAACGCAATGGATATTTTAAGAGCGGTGATCGGATTGGCAGTTCTCATTGGAATTGCCTATTTGTTTTCAGGAAACAGAAAGCGAATATCCTGGCGATTGGTCGGAGTCGGTCTAGCCCTTCAGATCATTATCGCTTTGTTGATTGGCTATGTGCCCATTGTACAAACTGGCTTTAATGCTTTAAGTAGAGGCTTTGTTGCGTTCCTTGGTTTTGCCCTCGATGGGGCCGAATTTCTTTATGGTGACTTAGCCAGGAATAGTGAGGCTGTTGAAGGAACCAAACATAGCTTAGGCTTCCTCTTTGTTTTTCAAGCGCTACCTACAGTTATCTTCTTTTCAGCCATTACTGCAGGTTTGTATTACCTCGGCATTCTTCAAAAAGTGGTTTATGTTTTTGCATGGATCATGGCCAAGACCATGCGCTTATCAGGTGCAGAATCCATGTCTGCAGCGGGTAATGTCTTTTTAGG
>CBFHYE010000029.1:0-4855 GCA_965659985.1 Roseivirga sp.
TTTGTTGGTTCAAAGAAGTAAGTGGAATTGGTACCCATCTCATGAAAATCTGTTACTACATTCGGATACCATTGGTGATAAAAGTCTATACGTGCCTGCGATTCTACATGAGCCAATGGCAACCAGTCTCTGTTGAGGTCATACCAATAGTGATTGGTTCTGCCTCGAGGCCACATCTCGTTGTGTTCAGCATCTGTAGGGTCAGAAACCATCGGATCTCCTTTATAGCTATTCGCCCAAGTACTGTGTCTGTCGCGGCCATCAGGATTGAAGGCTGGATCTATCAATAAAACGGCTTCATCGAGTGTATTCTTAACTTCGGCATGTAGCCCTGCCACATAGTAATAAGCCGTTAGCAAAGCAGCCTCGGAACTTGATGGCTCATTGCCATGTACGTTGTAACCAAGCAACACGATAGATTTCTGAGCATTTAGGTCACCATTATCAACGGTTGGATCTACCAATTTCAAATGTTCTTGTCTGATACTTTCTAGGTTCTTGTGGTTCTCGGGTGAGGTCACCTTCAAGACCACCAACTGCCGGTGCTCATAGGTTTCTCCTATGGTATCTAGCACGGCACGATCTGAGATACGCGCCAGTTCGCGCATGTAACCCACTATGGCATCATGACGCGTATGCAAAGTACCAATGGAATAGCCTAGATACTCTTCAGGTGAAGGAATCTTACTATCAAAGCGCCCATCGCGTGAAAAGAAATAGTCTGATTGTGCAGAAGCTGCAACAGTAATGATCATCAAAAGAGCAGAGAGTAAGCTTTTGTATTTCATGGTGTTTGGTTATCAGTTATCGGAAAACAGCAAAAGGTAGACTGATCAACTGTTTTCCGCTTTTGGTTCAACTTTAAGCATTGCAGGTTGTCCGTTTACCTTAAAGTTAAAAATATCTTGACGAGCATAGTGACCTATCGGATCAAAGTCCAGCTTACTTTGAGTAACGCGGTCTAAATTGATTTCAGCGGTAAGGATTCCCTCTTCATCCCAGAGCGGGCCGGCTAAAACCTCACCTAATGGATCAATAATTACGGAACCTCCACGACTCATCACTGCTGGTTGGTTTGCAAGTTCTTCTATCCCAGGAAGATCCGTGGGATACATGTCTTTTGTCACGAACTGATTACAGCCGAGCACAAAACATCTACCTTCCAATGCAATATGCTTCATGGTGCTTTGCCAATTCTCTCTTGCATCGGCTGTCGGTGCGAGGTAAAGCTGCACTCCTTTTTGGTACATCGCCATTCGTGCTTCTGGCATATAGTTCTCCCAACAAATAAGACCACCCAGCTTACCAATATTCGTCTCGAAGGTACAGAGCGACTCCCCTCCCGCTTCAGCCCAGAGCACTCGTTCTTGAGCAGTAGGCTTGATCTTGCGGTGTTTCCCAATAAAGGAACCATCAGAAGCAAAGTAGAATAAGGCACAATACATAGAACCTGAAATGGTATCCTTTTCATTAACGCCAATAGCCAAGAATGCCTTTGCCTTTTTTGCCATTTCACTCAGTTGCTGACAAGCTTCATCGCCCTCAGCTATTGAGGCATCCCAATAGCGCTGCCAGAGGGCGCGGCCCTTTTCATCTCGACTTCCCACCACCGTACCAAAGCTCAAGCCACGTGGATAAACAGAAACGAATGCTTCGGGAAATAGGATCAAGTCAGCACCATGACATTGCTCAACAAGCTTTGCTGTCTTGTCTAAGGTGGCTCTCAGATCGAATAAAACGGGTGATGCTTGCACCACCGCTACTTTTGTTTTGGGCATGGGTGAATTTAGGGAAATCATCGGAAAACAAACCTCATTTCGCCCTACATCAAAAGAACAGGAAGCCCAGGGATTGAGATGGTAACTTTGACTTAGAAATATTCAATTATAATTAACCTGCATAATACTTTTTCTTCAACCAAAAGGCGACCCGTACTAATAAGATCAAGGCTGGCACTTCGACCAAGGGACCAATCACTCCCGCAAAAGCTTGCCCTGAATTCAAGCCAAATACAGCGATTGCAACCGCTATGGCCAATTCAAAATTATTACCCGCAGCAGTAAAGGCAATAGAAGCATTCTTATCATATTCAGCCCCCATGGCTTTGCTCATGAAAAAACCGATAAGGAACATTAGGGCAAAATAGATCAGTAGTGGAATCGCTATCCTGAGCACATCAAAAGGGATCTCCACGATCAACTCACCTTTCAGCGAGAACATGACAAGAATGGTGAACAGCAGTGCGATTAGGGTCATAGGAGAAATGAATGGAATAAACTTTTCCTTATACCACTCCTCACCTTTTAACCTCACTAAAACCACACGACTTAATAAGCCTGCTAAGAAGGGAATACCGAGATAGATGGCAACACTTTCAGCGATCGTCACAATAGATATATCTACTATTGCCCCTTCAAAGCCAAAAATTGGAGGCAACTTGGTAATGAAGAGCCAAGCATAGAAACTATATGCGAAGACCTGAAATATGCTATTTAAGGCGACAAGTCCAGCACCATATTCACTACTGCCCTCTGCTAGATCATTCCACACGAGCACCATGGCTATGCATCTGGCCAAACCAATGAGAATTAATCCGACCATATATTCAGGGTAGTCTTGCAAGAAGAGTAAAGCGAGCACGAACATCAACACAGGACCAATAATCCAGTTCAATACCAAGGAAATAGATAAGATCTTGACGTTCTTAAAGACCTCCGGCAATAGTTTATAATTCACTTTAGCCAGAGGCGGATACATCATCAGTATAAGTCCAATGGCAATGGGAATGTTAGTACTTCCCTGACTAAAACTATTGATAAAGTCCGCTGATGATGGGATGAAATACCCGAGGCCAACACCTATTGCCATGGCAAGAAATATCCAAAGGGTTAGGTATTGATCTAAGAAGGAAAGTTTTTTCGGTTTACTCATGATCAGTCTGAGATCTTTGAAAAGACATAAAACATTTCAGTGGCGATCTGTAAGGATCGCTCATCGTACTTTTCCGCTTCTAAAGGCGTGTCATCAAAGGCCTTAGGGTCTTCATATCGAACTGGAATGCGTTGTTCCGTACCGGGAATGAACGGACAATTTTCATCCGCATGATCGCAAGTCATAATAGCGGCAAATTGCTCGGCATCATTCTCTGGATCGTCAAAGACCTTGGAAAAAGCGCTGATTGGTTGTGCCACTTTTGAAAAATGAACCTTATACAACGGATTATCTCCACCTCCGCTTTCTACTTGAAAACCACTTCGTTTGATAGAAGCTACCGCTCGCTCGTTGAAGGCCGTCACTTCAACCCCTCCTGAATAACAATTTGCTGCAACATTGTAATGATAAGCAGCGGTTTGTGCCCAGATCTGAGCCAACTGGCTCCTCCTCGAATTGTGTGTACAAATGAAGTTCAAATGAACAGAAGCATCTGCATTTACTTTTTGCTTTATATAGTCGATCAAAGGCTGCAACACAGCTTCACGTTCAGCGGAAACACTTTGTTTGCTGACCTGATCGATAAAAATTTGGAGATCGGGATACATGGAAGAAGTATTTGACATGATGAATCAATCTTTAACAGCAACCCGAGCCAGGCAAGCAGGTATTATCGTCATTTTGTAATGCTGACATGGTCAACTTTGGCTTGTTTGAATTTCCTCCTGCCTTTTCTGCGTAGACCGTAACACTAAAGATCCCAGTATCCCCTTGATTGAAATCAGCCATCTCGCTTTGAGATAAATATTTCGATAAAATGTCATCAGGAATAGTGATCGGCTTTTCTTTTTGCAGGGTGATATTTTGGAAACCAGCATCCTCAATATGCTGCAGATAATCAGCCCGCTGAATTGCACCTGCCACACAACCTGCATACATCTCGGCATCTTGTTTCAATGCCTCCGGAAGGTCTCCTGCCAAGACAATATCTGAAATACTAAAATGTCCTCCTGGTTTCAACACCCTAAAGATCTCATTGATCACTTTTTCTTTATTTGGCACCAAATTGAGCACACAATTACTGACGATCACATCAGCTACATCATCGCTCACCGGCATTTCATCGATATCACCTTGTCTGAATTCGACATTATTGTATCCTAATTTTTCAGCATTCGCTCGGGCTTTGTCGATCATGGCTGGTGTAAAGTCAATACCGATGACCTTACCCTCCAAGCCAGTCTCATGTCTAGCCACAAAGCAATCATTTCCTGCTCCCGAACCTAGATCTATGACCGTATCACCTTTGGAGATCTGTGCAAATTGAGTTGGCAAACCACAACCCAGGCCTAGGTCTGCATCAGCTATGTAGCCTTCTGTATCGGTATAATCGTCCATCATGATATTATAGACCTTATTTGAAGTTGAAGTGGCCCCGCAACAAGACGCTGCATTTTGTTCTCTTCCTTGTTCTGCGATCTTGGCGTATTTATCACGCACAACGGCTTTTAATTCCTGTTCTGTTTTCATCTATCCTTTATTAATCTCAATTCAAAAATTGTTAACAACAGTTATCACTTGCAACAGTCAATTGATCAAACATTTGATTGAATTGGGCTTTGATCTCCTCCCATCGCTCGCTATTAATACAATAACTCATGCGTGTTCCTTCGATGTTGCCTTGAATCACCCCGATATCCTTGAGCTCTCTCAAATGCTGACTAATAGTGGCTTGGGCAAGACCAAGCTCCTTCACCAAGTCACCATTGATACATGCATTAGCCTTCAATAAATGCTCTATAATGGCGATTCTCGCTGGATGAGCAAAAGCCTTGGCAGAAAGCGCTAAGTCATTTTGTATGTCTGAAAAGAGATCTGTTCTTGATATACCCATTGTTAAAATATTATATCGCAATATTACGAT
>CBFHYE010000030.1:0-4759 GCA_965659985.1 Roseivirga sp.
CGCCTCCACAGAGATCGCTACAGGGTAAGGATAAGGAATCGTATATTTTGAATAGGTCTTGAGCGTATGCGCTACTGCTTTAGTCGAAAAGCGCTCATAAATACCATAAGCTTCTTTTGCATAATAAGACATTGCCATAGGGTTGTCGCTCCTGCCTTCAATATCTACGGCCATAGCATCCCACACGAATTTTCTAGAAGAGGTCCAAGCAAAGTCTCTTACATTCTCCGCTTTGTAATGCCATGTCTTGGTTTCAGAAGTCCCTTCTTTTTCGTTCTCCTTTGCTTCCTCTAGGGTAACGATCTTTACCGGCTCAACAAACTCATTTTGGGCTTGCTCCCAACGATTGAGTTGTTCTGAAGTCAAGATAGATTTCGCGTTCTGCAATTCACCAGTCGAACCAACCACATGATCAGCAGGAACCGTCATTTTTACACTGTAGTCACCGAATGTAAGCGCAAACTCACCTCTGCCTGTGAATTGTTTGTTGTTCCATCCCTGGAAATCAGAGTAAACGGCCATTCTTGGGAACCAGCCTGCAATGGTATAAATGTAGTTCCCATCTTCTGGAAAATACTCATGGCCTCCTCGGTTACCTGAATCTGATCTTGGTGTGGTATTATACCACCAGTCAATGCTAAATTCCATTTTAGCGCCAGGTGCCAAAGTTGATGGCAAATCGATACGCATCATGGTTTGATTAATCGTGTAAGGCAATGCATTGCCTCTAGCATCAGCCACTTTCATGATATGGAAACCCCAGTCATTGTCATGACCATCTAATGCTTCTAGCTGGTCATATGTCATTCTAGGGCGGATGCTACTTGGGTCAAACTTGTAAGAATCATCCTCAGGTTTGTACTTATTCTCATCAAGCGCGACCCACAAGTAATCTAATGGGTCTGGAGAGTTATTGTAATAAGTAATGGTTTCAGAACCATCAATCCTTTGATTCTCATCGTCCAAAGTAGCCTCTATTTCATAATCGGCTTTTTGCTGCCAATACTGTGGCCCAGGAGCACCAGAAGCACTTCTGTAGACACTGGGGTCACGAAGCATTCGCTCCAATTGTTCAAATCTTTTACCATGATTACTGTTCACTACCTGTGCCAAGACAGTAGTAGCGAAAAAGCCCATGGTCATCATTAATAAGATCAGCTTTCTCATATTATAAGTAGTATTTATTACCAAAATTTCGTTTCGATCATCATCGTAATGGCTATTCCCACCACCGCAGAGGATATAATTAGATTCCAATCTCTTCTCGACACATTGAAGAGACTTACAAATACAAAAGCGATCACCATGAAGAAAAGTACAATGATGATCTGTCCGAGTTCTAAGCCCAGGTTAAATGCTAACAAAGGAGTGACTATACTGTTTTCCTGACCTAGCATGCTTTTCAAGTAATTGGAAAAGCCTAGTCCATGAATCAGGCCAAAAAATAGTGCGAAGAAATAATTTGTATTGAATTTGTTAGGCGTTAAAGCACTTTGGCGTCTAAATAGATTACCAAATGCCGTAATGAAAATCGTCACAGGAATCAGGAATTCGATTATATCGGTTCTGAAGTTGACAATATTCAAGGTACTCAAGGCCAAGGTAATTGAATGGCCAATGGTAAATGCGGTAACCAAGATCAAGACCTTTTTCCAGTCTTGTAATTGATAGATCACACAAAGGGCAACCACAAAAAGTATATGGTCTATACCATTGATATCAAGTATATGCTGTCTGCCCAGCTCAAAGTAAATGCCGAATTGGCCCATAAATTGTTATGATTATAAACCTGTCTTTAACAGGATTGCAATTATAAAAGTTAATTTTGAATCCACATACCCTTTAGTGTGACATGCGCATCAAACTGTTATATACGGTATTTCTAGGCTATTTCGCGGTTTTTCACCCCTTTCATGTGAGTGTGACTGATATCGTGCACAACGAGGAAAGCAAATCATTACAAGTAAGCCAACGGATCTTTATCGATGACCTGGAACAGGCCTTAAAACAGTTTCACAAGCTTGAATACGTAGACACTTACAATCCAGATAATATTGATTGGCTCGATAGTCTTATTGGCAGTTATCTCACAGATAAAGTGTATATCAGGGTTAATAACAAGGACCTCAAGTTTAATTATTTGGGCTCGGAGGTGGAAGGTGATGCCAGATGGTGTTATTATGAAGTGCAAGGCATTGAAAGTGTTTCAGAAGCTGAGGTCACCAATATCACCCTAATGGAAATGTTCAATGACCAACAAAATATTGTTCATTTCAAGGCTAAAGGGGAGCTAAAAAGCTACAAACTCGATAAAGACGAGAAATACACTACTTTCACCTTCGATCAATGAAAAAACTCTTTCCCCTGATCTTTATCGCCCTTCTCGCTGCATGTAGTTTTGGAGAAAAGAAGCAAGCAACAAACGAGCTTTTAGAAGCTGATCCTATTCCGACATATGTTGATTATCGTATTCAAAAGATCAACCAAAAAGTAGGACAATGTGCAGTGGATGCTTCAAGCGAAAAGTGCCTCCTATTTCAGATCGAGTATCCAGTCATCACTGGCAAGGTAAGTCAAGTCGTAGTTGATAATATCAATAGACAGATCGAAAGTGAAATTTTGCTGAATACACCAGTAGAGAAAGGTTCTGTGAATTCAGTGGAAGAAATGGTCGAAGAATTGACCAGCACCTATAAACAGTTGGTAGATGATTTTGAAGATTATGAACAAAGCTGGTTGGTAGAGATCAATGCGGATATCCTTTACCAAAACGAAGACTGCATAAGTTTAGCAAGTACAGTTTTCAACTACACTGGGGGGGCTCATCCTAATAACAGCCAGATCTATAAAAGTTATGATCTCAAAACTGGCAATGTCATCACATTATCAGACCTATTTGTTGAAGGGTATCAAAACACCCTATTTCAAGCCGCAGAGATCGAGTTTCGAATGCAAAAGGAAATACCCCCTCAAAACACATTAGCCTCTGCCGGATATTGGTTTGAAGATGATCAATTTGAGCTCAATGAAAACTTCGCTATTATCAATAAATCACTCATTTTCTATTTCAACCCTTACGAGATCGGCCCTTATTCACTTGGTGCAACAGAATTGGAGCTCAAATTGACAGACTATGTTGATCTCATTAAGAAAAACGGACTTTTAGCTGGCCTTCTACAAGATTCTACAGCGGTTAATTAAGGCTTGCGAAAGAACGCCAAACTCTAGGTGATTATTTATCCTCGCCCCTTAAACTCGAACTCCTTGTAGGCATGCCAGAGCTTACCATCGTGCTTCAGCAGCCAAAACGAATTGACCACCATCTTGGCTTCAAATTTTTTGTCCTGATATTCACTCCAAGCCATTTCAAACTGTTCTTTCTGGAGATCTCTAAAAGCGACCGTGATGTGTGGATGGAAACCACGATTATGAGTTGAATTGTACAAGTGCAAATTACGCCTAGTGAATTGACAAAGTTCTTTTTGAAAAGCCTGAAGCTTCGCTGAAGCTTTATTCTTAACATATATCGTCTTGGGAGGAAAAGCACCAAATCCATCAAGAAACAAATTAAAGGATTCAAAACTAGTTGCTTGCGCAAGCTTTTGAATCAATCGATCTTCATTTCTTTCTTTCCAGAGAAAAGGCATATGCAGTGTGAGGTGTGCCGGAGATTTTAAAGCTCCCTTAGAATTGAAGTTTTCAGCAATTTGAACCTTGACATCATAGATTTCTTGATCCAAAGGCTCTTGAGGGATTAGTGCTAAAAAATACCGTTGTTCGCCTGCTTTCATCTATTCTTACCGATACTCAAATCATGATTTGTCGAAAGTCGAATTTAGCGTAAATTTCAACCTCTTTAAAAAACCCGAATTATGAAAAGGCATTTACTGGTTGCAATATTTTTCTGCTTATCGCTATCTCTTGTCAAGGCTCAAAACTTAATGAGCCCAGATGAATATTTAGGCTACGAATTAGGCACACGTTTTACCCCCCACTACAAAGTTGTTGGCTACTATGAATATGTGGCTAGCCAATTGAGCAATGTGAAAACGCAGCAATACGGACAAACCAATGAGCTACGGCCTTTGATGGTCGCTTACCTTTCTTCTCAAGAAAACATCGACAATTGGGAGCAGATCAGAACTGACAACTTGAAAAGAGCCCATCTAATGGATGGTGAACCGGAAGGTGATAAGATCGGGATCGTGTGGCTCAGTTATAATGTTCACGGTAATGAAGCCAATTCTACAGAAACGGCTATGAAAACGCTTTATGAATTAGCAAATCCTGCCAATTCAAAATCAAAAAACTGGTTAGAGAATACCGTGGTGATCATGGACCCATGTATCAACCCTGATGGTCGTGATCGTTATTCTAATTGGATCAACCAAGTTGCAGGTACTACGCCCAACCCGTCATCAGATGCCATTGAGCACAACGAACCTTGGCCGGGCGGAAGAGCCAATCACTACCTCTTTGACCTCAACAGGGATTGGGCTTGGCAGAAACAAGTCGAGTCCCAGCAGCGTATGGCTTTGTACAATACCATCATGCCACATATCCATGTAGATTTTCATGAGCAAGGCAGCAACAGCCCCTATTATTTCGCTCCTGCAGCAGAACCTGTTCACGAACAAGTGACTGATTGGCAAAGAGAATTTCAAGATATGATCGGTAGAAATCATGCGAAATATTTTGACCAAAACAGTTGGTTATTCTTTACCAAAGAACGTTTTGACATTCTTTATCCTTCATATGG
>CBFHYE010000031.1:0-4651 GCA_965659985.1 Roseivirga sp.
ATCAGTGATCTTAGCAAAGTTGAGAATAGCAAACATGGGTTCAGGGTATTCTTCGCCTTGTCCAATATTGCGATGTACTTCTTTTCCATCGAGTTTATAAACTAAGTCGCTCCCTTCCCATTCAACAGCGTATTCATGATATTCATTGAGGGGTGCGTCAATGTCTGTTCTCAGGCTCCACCAGTCGCCCTTATCACATTCTCCCAAGCTCTTTATCGCTCCAGTAGTGAAATGGTCTGCATCGTAATCTCCATGGTGCTCAAAAATATCGATCTCACCAGAACCGGTCATTGGCCAGCAGACCGTTTCGTCTGGTTCTTGCACAGGGGGTTCATTATTTTGAGCGCCTAAAAGCCACCAAGCGGGAAACTGACTTTTTTGTCCATTACTGTGGAGTCTCAATCGTGCTGTCCATCGGCCTTTAATAAATTCTTTCTTGTTCTTGGAGGCAATCCGACCTGCCATATAAGGGGTGTCAGGATGCTTATTGCCAAACTTATCAAGATTGTCACAAGGCATGGCTTCTCCGACATTGACTACCTTGAGCTTGATGCTACCGTCACTGACTTCTCTTGTGCCATATTGATTATCGGGTACGTAGCACTGCTGTTCGTTGTTTACCCATAGCCGTTGGTCTTGCCAATTGTCGGTATTAAATGTATCGAAGTCATCAAAGAAATCGACTACAAATCCGTCTTCGGAGACTTCCAAACTTTCATTTCCCGAACAAGAAATAGAACTGATAACAACAATTAATACTGAGAGACTGCTTAAAAGTGATTTCATAAAATCAATTTACAAAAAAAGGTAAGCGAGCCATTAATGCTTAATGTCTATTTCTCCTTAGCTTCAATAGAATAAAATCTTAATAAGATGAAACTACTTCAACTCTTACTCCTTGGCTTTTTCACATTCTCACTTGATGTGCGAGCCCAAGACATTAAAATCGAAATCAAAACCGAATTAGGGTCGATAGAGGCTGTGCTTTATCAAGATGAGGCACCAATTACGGTGTCGAATTTCCTCCGATATATTGATGCTGATAAATATGACAGTGCCAGTTTTTATCGTACCGTAAGAATGGACAACCAGCCGAATAACGAAGTAAGGATCGAGGTGATTCAAGGCGGAATCTCTTTTAATCGATCGGTTACCCCTTTTCTAGCGATTGCCCATGAGACCACTGCGGACACTGGGATTCTGCATGAGAATGGCGTGTTATCCATGGCAAGAGTTGGACCGGGGACAGCTCGTGCAGAGTTTTTTATCTCTATTGGTGAGCAACCCTCTCACGATTTTGGTGGAAAGAGAAATCCAGATGGGCCAGGTTTTGCGACTTTTGGTCGGGTCACCAAAGGCATGGACGTTGTTAAGCAAATTCAACAACGAGAAGACCAAAACCAGTACTTGAAAGAAAGGATTACTATTTATTCCATCGAGCGAATTCAGTAGTTCGTTGAAAATTCGAAGGTTGTTGGTAAAGGTCGGAATTGATTTGCTCAGGAGGTTGATTCTATTTGATTAGCCTGAGCCTCTTTTAAAGCGAAACTTCCGACTACGGACGACTGAATTCCGACTTCTTCAGCATATATTTGACAATTCTGAAAATAAATTCGCGTTCAATTAGCAATGTCTGTTAAGGTCTCACAGCTCACTAAATTCTACGGTAGCCAAAAGGCGGTGAATGCCATTAGCTTCGAGGCGAAAAAAGGGGAGGTTTTGGGTTTTTTAGGGCCAAATGGTGCTGGCAAATCTACAACGATGAAGATGGCCACTGGCTACATCCCACCTACCGAAGGTAGTATAGAAGTTTGCGGGCATGATGCAGTCAAAGATTCGCAAAAAGTCAGGCAGGTTATTGGATATCTTCCAGAACACAATCCGCTCTATTTGGACATGTACGTCAAAGAATATCTCAAATTTATTGGGGGTGTTCATGGTTTAGGTGGAAATGACCTGAAAGAAAGAATTTCTGTGATCATTCAGGAATGTGGACTCCAGAAAGAACAAGGCAAACAGATCGGACAACTTTCAAAAGGTTATCGTCAAAGAGTAGGGTTGGCGCAGGCGCTTCTACATGACCCTGAGGTCCTAATTTTAGATGAACCCACTACAGGGTTAGACCCTAATCAATTGGTTGAGATCAGACAACTGATCAAACGATTGGCCAAGGACAAAACAGTGATCCTTTCAACGCACATTATGCAAGAAGTGCAAGCGATCTGTGACCGCGTTGTGGTGATCAATAATGGAGAGATCGTTGCCAATGAGACCATTGATCAGATCAAAGGTAGCGTTCAGGTGTTGAAGATCGAATTTCAAGTGGGTATTGAAGAGGCTGCGTTGAGAGCATTTGGAAATGTGCACTCAGTGGCGCACAACACATATACCCTTAGGACTCGATCCAAAAAAGATATTAGGCCAGAGATCTTTGAATTGGCAAAATCGAAGAATTGGGTCATTCTCAGTATGAGTAAAGAAGAGCAGGATCTTGAAAGCTTTTTCCACGACAAAACGAAAGGGAAAACATGAGACAGATCTTAAAAAAAGAATTGAATCAATTCCTGAGTTCACTCATTGCTTACGTGGTGATTGGTGTTTTCTTGACTGGGATTGGTCTTTTGATGTGGGTTTTCCCCGATTCATCAGTGCTCAATTATGGCTTTGCCGATATGGAAAGCCTTTTTTCTTTAGGGCCATTCGTCTTTATGTTCCTGATCCCTGCTATCACCATGCGTATGTTGGCGGAGGAAAAGAAGAACGGGACACTAGAAACGCTGTTGACGAGTCCTTTGACTGAATGGCAGATCGTTTTGGGTAAGTACTTGGCCGCTTGGTTGCTGGTGATCTTTGCAGTGTTACCCACTTTTATTTATTTCTATTCGGTATACCAACTCGGAAACCCAGTGGGTAATCTGGATGTGCCAGGCATTTTGGGTTCTTACCTGGGGCTCATCTTATTGGGTGGTGTATTTACCATTTTTGGTCTCGCGGCTTCAGCTTACACAGACAATCAGATCGTAGCCTTTATTCTGGCCATTTTCCTCTGCTTTTTCATGTATACTGGGCTTAGTTCTATTGCCGATTTGTTTCCAGCCAATACTGCTATTTACATCGAAGACTTAAGCTTAAGCTATCATTATGATGCACTAAGTCGTGGGCTCATTGATACCCGAGATATCACCTACTTCATATCGGTGATCATCTTCGTGTTGATCATTACACATTGGAAATTGGTCGCGCGCAAATTGAGCTATCGACCGATAAGGGCTAGGCTGATCAAAAGAGTGACACTTGGTCTTTTGGCATTGCTTGTGTTTAATATTCTCGCTGCAAATTTCTTCTTCCGATTCGATTTGACGGAAGACCAACGATATACTTTGAATCCAGCGACTAAAGATATGCTGCGTCAGATCGACAAACCGATGACGATCGAGGTATTGATCGATGGAAATATACCAGCGGGTTTTGAAAGATTGAAAAGATCGATCGTTGAGACCATCGAAGAGTTCAATGTCTATACTCAAGGAGAGATCGCATACTTTTTTACCGACCCAAGTGCAGCTGAAACAACGGAGCAACGAAAAGAGAATTTCGAGTATTTAATGCAGCAGGGCTTTGAACCTACCAGAGTATTCGATACTGAAGATGGGAGGCAAACCCAAAAAGTGCTCTTTCCTTATGTGATCATTCGTTACGATCAAAAAGCGGCTGGTGTCCGAATGTTGAAAGGGTCACAAAATGCGAATGCGCAACGACAATTAAATCAATCTATTGAGGGTATTGAATTTGAATTGGCTGTCGGGATCCAGCGGTTAGCAAACATCGATCGAAAAAGAATTGGTTTAGTAAGAGGACATCAAGAACTCGATTCGCTTGACATTGCGGGCTTTCTTGGAGAAATGATCCAATACTTCGATATCGATGAAATTCAATTGGTCGATCCAACAGTATTACGGCAATATGATGCCTTGTTGGTTGGAAAGCCTTTAACTCCTTTTAGCCCAGCAGAATTGTATGCACTGGATCAGTATGTAATGCATGGTGGGAATGCCGTTTTTCTGGTTGATGCCTTAGAAGCCAATATGGCGCAAGCGGCCGGTTCAGGAACCATTGCTAGACCCATCGATCATGGTTTGGATGAGATGCTTTTCCGATACGGTATTCGAATTAATGACGATTATATCCAAGACATTCAGAATTTTGGTCGTTATCCCGTTGTACTTGATGGGGCAGATAATGTGATCAATCTGCCTTGGCCATTTTTTGCCTCAGTCAATCAATTCAATGCTCATCCGATCACCAAGAACTTAGATGCTGTCTATGCGAGATTCTTTAGCACAATAGATACTGTAAAAGCAGAAGGTGTGGTCAAAACGCCCTTGATGAGAACTTCGCCTTATACGAGAGTCTTTTCAAGTCCGGCACGAGTGGCTTTTGAAGATTATGCTAATCAGCCAGAGGTTGAACTCTACAATCATGGGGAAGAGTATATTGGCTATTTGCTAGAAGGGAATTTTACTTCTCTTTTCAAAAATAGAGTCTTGTCCGACTCTATTGATAAGAGTTATTATCTCGATAGGGGAATGCCTGCGCGAATCGTGGTGGTCTCAGATGGCGACTTGATGAGAAATGATAAGAATTTACAGAC
>CBFHYE010000032.1:0-16294 GCA_965659985.1 Roseivirga sp.
CTCCATTGAAAAGGAGAGATTTTCGAATCTGCACACCTTACGAATTTTCACCGGTATCATTGCCCCCATACTCATCCTCCTCATGATGGGTATAGCACTTAGATTTGGCTCACGCGTCAATACATTGACCTTTGTATTCCAAGCCATTTTAATTGCTCACCTCATTTACTTGTTTCAATAAAGCAGTTGTTCCGATTTGTGACTTTACGGTCATAATGGTAGCTTGAAATAAAATTGAGCATATGAACACTCGACTTTTAGCCAAAACGGCAGGCATAAGCTATATCATTATCTTTTTTGCCGCCATCTTCGGTAATTTTTTCGCGCTTGATGCTTTAATGCTAGACCCCTATAATACCGTGATGCAGAATGCCAATATTGTGCGCTTCGGTATTTTGGCCTTCTTGATCACTGTGCTTTTCGACGTGGTGGTCGCTTGGGCTCTTTTTGAAATGTATAAAGACCATGTCTTTACTCGACTGAGCACTTATTTAAGGATCATGCATGCAGCAATTATGGGCGCTGCCATCTTTGCGCTACCCATTGCCTTGCAACAACAAACGAGTGGAGACATACTCATGTATGCTGAGGCCTTTAATAACATGTGGCTCATCGGTTTATTCTTCTTTGGTGCACACCTGATCCTTTTGGCAAGGATAGCCCCTGTTCCTAAATGGATAATGATATTTATGTCGATCGCTGGGGTCATGTACATGGCAGACACTGCAGCACACTTCGTGCTTCCCAATTATTTAGCGTATGCCGACATCATGCTGGCCTTGGTCGCTATCCCGAGTATTTTGGGTGAAATGGCATTTGCCATTTGGCTGTTAGTAAAAGTAGGTAAATAAAAGAGGCAACCCATTTGGGCTGCCTCTTTCGTTTTAACTGTATATCCAATTCTTATTTCAGATCAAATCTATCTGCATTCATTACTTTGGTCCATGCGGCTACAAAGTCTGCATAGAATTTCTCTGTGCTGTCTGTTTGTGCATAGATCTCAGACAATGCGCGAAGCTCAGAGTTAGAACCGAAGACAAGGTCTGCTCGCGTTGCCGTGAACTTCACTTCTCCTGTAGCTCTGTCTTTTCCTTCGTAAGCATTATTGCTGCCATCAACCGGACCCCATTGGGTATTGTAATCCAGTAGATTCACAAAGAAGTCGTTGGTTAATTGACCAGGACGATCGGTGAATACACCGTGCTTAGAACCATCCCAGTTGGCATCCATTGCACGCATACCACCCAACAATACTGTCATCTCTGGTGCGGTAAGTCCAAGTAATTGTGCTTTGTCAACTAACAATTTCTCAGCAGGTACATCATAGTTTTCTTTGACGTAGTTTCTGAAACCATCAGCTCTAGGTCTCAACCACTCGAAAGATTCTACATCAGTTTGCTCTTCTGTAGCGTCAGCTCTACCAGGAGTAAATGGAACATTCACATCATACCCAGCATCTTTAGCTGCCTTTTCAACACCAGCGGCACCACCGAGAACGATCATGTCTGCCATTGAAATCTGCTTCGTACCAGACTGCGCACCATTGAAGGCTTCTTGAATACCAGCAAGTGTATCCAATACTTTCGCTAATTGATCAGGGTTATTTACATCCCAGAATTTCTGAGGAGCAAATCGAATACGTGCACCGTTAGCACCACCTCTCATGTCAGAGCCTCTGAAAGTAGAAGCGGAAGCCCAAGCTGTAGAAACTAATTCAGTTGCAGAAAGGCCTGAAGCCAAAATCTCACCTTTTAAGTGATCTACATCTGCAGCATTGACCAAATCATGCTCAACGGCAGGGATTGGATCTTGCCAGATCAGGTCTTCAGCAGGCACCTCAGTTCCTAGATATCTGTTTTTAGGTCCCATATCTCTGTGCGTCAGCTTGAACCATGCTCTTGCAAAGGCATCTGCGAACTCATCAGGATTCTCGTAGAATCTTCTTGAGATCTTTTCGTAGGCAGGATCCATTCTCAAAGAAAGGTCTGTGGTCAACATCGTTGGCTGATGTGTTTTGCCTTCGATGTGTGCATCTGGCACTGTACCTGCCGCTCCATTGTCTTTTGGTCTCCACTGGTAGGCACCAGCCGGACTCTTAAACAATTCCCAATCGTATCTGAACAAGTTATCGAAGTAAAGATTACTCCACTCCGTTGGTTTTTGTGTCCAGATACCTTCTAAGCCAGAAGTGATCGTATTTTCAGAATGACCTGAACCCATTGTGTTTTTCCATCCCATTCCCATTTGTTCGATCGGTGAACCTTCTGGCTCAGGACCTACAAATTCTTCTGGATTGCCGGCACCGTGAGTCTTACCAAAAGTATGACCACCTGCGATCAACGCAACCGTCTCCTCATCATTCATCGCCATTCTACCGAATGTTTCACGGATGTCGTGAGCAGCAGCCATTGGATCAGGGTTTCCATTAGGGCCTTCAGGATTCACATAGATTAATCCCATTTGAACAGCCGCTAGTGGGTTTTCCAATTCTCGCTCTCCAGTGTAACGGTTATCATCTAACCACTCACCTTCTGAACCCCAATAAATATCCTTTTCTGATTCAAAGATGTCTGGACGACCACCACCGAATCCGAAAGTATCAAAGCCCATAGACTCAAGTGCCACGTTACCTGTTAAGATCAACAAGTCGGCCCAAGAAAGCTTATTACCATATTTTTGTTTGATCGGCCATAACAAAGCACGGGCTTTATCTAAGTTACCGTTGTCTGGCCAGCTATTGAGTGGGGCAAAACGCTGAGCGCCTGTTCCTCCGCCACCGCGACCATCAGAAATCCTGTATGTACCTGCAGCATGCCATGCCATTCTGATAAAGAAAGGACCGTAATGTCCGAAATCCGCAGGCCACCAGTCTTTCGAATCTGTCATCAAATCTGTAAGATCTTTCTTGACAGCTTCTAAATCTAATTTTTTGAATTCTTCGGCATAATCAAAGTCCTCTCCCATAGGATTGGTCAACTCTGAATGTTGACGAAGAATATCTAATTTTAATTGATTTGGCCACCAATCTTGGTTGTTGGTTCCGCCTCCGGCAGCATCGTTGAGCTGACCACCCAAGAATGGACAATTCTCTGCGCCATTCATGTTGTAGCTCGTGCCGGTATTTTCGTGTGGATTTTTATTCTCCATTTGATAATATTTTTAAGGTTATACAGCTTTCTAAATTTACGCTTTTGATTCCGACATCTGTCGTAATGGTTATTACAAAGAATAATCTCTTATAGCTTTTATAAATAACCGATTCTATTTATTAAGCAAATCTATTAAAAAATTCTATCGCAAAAGCGCCATTTTGCCTGTATAAAGAACCAATAAAACGGTTGTGATGTTCAAAAGAATTGAAGTTTAATTATAGTAGTAAAAATGAGGCCATAGCCCCTTTTACAGACTTACCTTTTAATACCTTTAGGTCATGCACTTGTCTAGGCATTTTTCAAAAATTTTTATCCTCATATCTTTTTGTTATGGCCTGAACTTATCCGCTCAAAATGAAATCAATGAACAAACTGGTCAACAGTGGGTGCAATACTATGGCGAAGCCAAACTCGACAACAATTGGCTCATTTTCGTAGATGGTGGATTTCGTTGGCAGAATAATTTTCTGCTCAAATCCCAATTTCTGGCACGTACTGCCATAGGATACGCCTTCGAGAATGGACCTACATTATCTGCTGGCTATGCCTATTTAGGTATTTACCGCTCTGACCTTTTCTCTGGTCATGAAGATCGCACTTATCAAGAGATCAAGTATGGACATCACATTGGTAAGTTGAAGGTCAATCATCGCGTGCGAATAGAACAACGTTTTTTCAATATCAACAACACCAAGACCAACGATGTGCGTTTTAGATATGGCATCAATCTCAAGGTACTCTCCTTCCCACTGTCCAAAACCAAGGAAGCCATAAAAGTTGATCTTAACGTAGGAAATGAGCTCTTCTTCGTAGCTGGCAATGAGCAATTACCAACTCCATTTTCTAAAAACAGGTTTATAATTTCACCCCAACTATATGTGAATAAAGATCTAAGTTTCGCGCTGACATGGAACCGACAATTCGAGGCCTCTGTTAGGGAGAACATATATAATGTATCGAACGTCTTTTGGCTACAGATCAGACATAAGATCGCATTTTAAATCAACCCTAACCTCGTCCAAATGGGCAGCCCGTATTTTAAAAGAAAAGCTAAGATCATCAGGCAATATGCCATTGGTTGGCCCATTGGTATGATCTTTTTGGTTTTGATCAGAAGTTTGGGCACGGTCGAAGTGGGTTCTTTCGATCCAGGCTTAGGCACAAGTCTGATCGTTGCCATTGGTCTAGGGATTTTCTTTGGTGTGATCTCAGGATTCTTTCAATTTCTGATCGAAGAAAAATACTATCGACAAGCTTCGATCAAAACCATTGTCACTTTCAAGCTTATCTATTTACTGCTTTTCCTTGTGGCCATGATCGTTGTCGGGTATGGTGCTACTTACTTGTTCTTAAACCATAGAATTGCACTAATAGACTTCGCCTTTGATAGTGGCAGTGGAATCATTTATGCTTACATCATCATTTTTGATGTATTTATGTTGATGATCAGGCAAGTGAACCTGATGCTCGGTGAAGGTAATTTGGCTAGAATTCTGACTGGACAATTCTATGAACCACATGAAGAAGAAAGAATATTCATGTTTATTGATTTGCAGTCTTCAACTGAACTCGCTGAGCAGTTAGGGCACATCAAATACAGTCGACTGATCCAGGACTGTTTTAATGATCTCAGTGTGACGAGTAAATATTATGCTCAGATCTATCAATATGTCGGTGATGAAGCGGTTTTGACCTGGGAAATAGACAGAGGTATACAAAACGATAACTGCCTTAACGCGTTTTTTGCTTTCAAGAAACAGCTCGAGAGCAGGAAAGAGCACTACCTTAAAGAATACAACCACCTGCCATTTTTTAAAGCGGGGTTGAATTGTGGCATTGTAACTGTGACGGAGGTCGGAAAATACAAAAGAGAAATCGCCTACCACGGAGACACCATCAATACAGCAGCAAGGGTGCAATCCATGTGCAACGAATATGGTGTTGAACTTCTGATTTCAGAGTATTTGTACGCTTCGCTCTCCAAAGACAAATTCACATACGAAGATAAAGGCTGTGTGGGCCTCAAAGGAAAGACGCAAAAAGTAGAACTCTATTCAGTTGAATTGAAAAGTTGATCATTAAGGAGATTCAAGCTATAGAATGAAATGATCCTAGCTTTTTTCATTTCTCTTGGGCTAGGATTGAAGGATATTCATCTAGAAAACTCAAGATAGTCGCATAAACATAGTCGAGTTCCTTATCTGAAATTATATATGGAGGAATTAAATAGATCACATTCCCTAATGGGCGGATAAGTAAACCCTTCTCAATGAAGTATGGATACAAATGATGGCGCGCCTCATTAAAATATGATGTGTCTTTTTCCGTATTCAGATCGAAGGCCAGAATTGTTCCGATCACTCTTGCATTCCGCACCATGCTATGACTTTCGAGCTTCGCGTGAAAAGCTTGATGCCTTTTATTAATACGATGCCTATTCTCCTCGCAGGCTTTATCTAATAAGAGGTCTAAAGAAGCATTGGCCACCGCTGCAATAATCGGGTTGCCTGTAAAAGAATGTCCATGAAAAAAGGTCTTCATTAAGTCGTTTGACTCATATGCAGATTGGATCTTTTGGGTGCAAGTGGTCACTCCCATTGGTAGTACACCACCCGTAAGGCCCTTTGATAAACACATGATATCGGGCTTATGGGTCAATTGATCTGCCGCAAAAAGTGTCCCTAAACGACCAAAACCTGTCATTACCTCGTCAGCAATACAGATCACATCATTCTTTTGACCAAAACAGATCATTTTATCTAAGAGCTCGGCAGAATAGAATTGCATACCCGAAGCCCCTTGTACAATGGGCTCAAAAATAAAGGCTGCCACCTCTCCCGTTTCTACCAAAGCAACATAACGCTCCCAAACCTCTTCCTCCTTTTCCTTATGAGGAAAGGCTAAAAACTCAACATCGAAAAGGTAAGGATCGAAAGGTTCTGTAAAAGGGCCACGGTCACCTACAGACATCGCTCCGAACGTATCGCCATGGTAAGCCCCATCGATCGCAATGATTTTCTTTTTTTCAATGCCGTTGTTAAAGAAATACTGGAAAGCCATTTTTATAGCCACCTCAACTGCTGTTGAACCATTATCAGAATAAAAAACTTTATCTTGATTCTCAGGTAGTATTTCAAGGAGTCGTTCGGCCAATTCAATAGCCGGCTTGTGTGTGAAACCAGCAAAGATCACATGCTCGAGCTGAGCCGCCTGTTTCCCCACAGCTTTTGCCAATTCTGGATGGCCATGTCCGTGAATATTGACCCACCAAGAGGAGATTACATCCATGATCTTCTTTCCGTCTTCAGTAAACAAATTCACGCCTTCTGCACGCTCGATCATCAGCACGTCATCCATACCTTTCAACGGTGTAAATGGATGCCAGATCGCTTTTTTATCTCTTTTGATCCAATCAGCTGTCATACCAATTCATTATCAATTCATCAGCCCAATAACTAACCACCTCTTTAGTGATCAAACTCAGTTTAGGTAACCTCAGCAACACAGGGTAACCTGAGTGCTTTTCTATGATGCGCTCACTTTCAAAGTTTGATTCACCATTGAAAATGATTCCTTTCACCGGGATATTGTGCCTCTTGAGGTAGTCTATACTTAGCAGGGTGTGATTGATACTCCCTAGATATAAATTGGCAACAAGAATCACTGGTGTCTTTAATGTTTGTGCAATCCCAATTACAAAGTCTCGATCATTTAATGGCACCAATAGGCCACCAGCCCCTTCAATGATAAGATCATTCGTTGTCTCAGGCACCTCAAAATCTTCTAGTGTGATCCCCTTGTGTTCGTATTTAGCCGCTGCGTGGGGCGATGCTGGAAGCTTCAATCGATGAGTTTCAGGATGAAATGTTGTGATGTCATTAGTCACTAATTCTTGAACCGTTTCAGTATCTCCTGGTTCTCCCGCCTGAACTGGCTTCCAATAATCCGCCTTTAGGGCTTCAACTATTATCGCTGAAACTAGGGTTTTACCGCTATCTGTTCCAATTGCGGAAACAAAATAATTCATAAACTAAGATATCTTTTGGGTTGATATGCGCTGACCTGCTTTCAGAAGTTTCTCCCTGAGGGTTTCAAAAACAACGGGCTTGGCTAGATAATCATCCATACCAATATCTAAAGCTTTTTTAATGTCATCTTTAAAGGCATTGGCAGAAAGACCAATGATGTAGGGCGATCCATAACTTCCTTTTTTGATTTGCTGAGTTGCCTGAAAACCGTCCATTTGAGGCATTGCCACATCCATCAGCACAATATCGTAATCTTGATTTTTACACTTTTCAAGCACTTGCAGTCCGTTTTGAGCAAAGTCAGCACTCAAACCCATTTTCTCTAAGAACAAGCCGGTCAACTTACTATTGACCGTGTTGTCTTCTGCAACCAATACTATCATTGAAAAAAGGTTTCCTACCAATTCAACTTCCTCATTCCCTCCGTTCTCAAGCCTGTCATTTTTGACCACCTTCATACCATGATCTTGCACCTTGCGTGCCATGATGGTGAATTTGAATTCAGAGCCAACGCCTATCTTGCTTTTTACATTGACCTTTCCATTCATGAGTTTTACCAATCTTTTGACAATTGCCAAGCCTAAACCAGTTCCTCCAAACATCCGCGAATGGCTCGAATCAGCTTGAGTAAATTCATCGAAAAGCATCTCGATCTTATTTTCAGGGATACCAATACCAGTATCCTTGATAATAAAGCTTAACATGACAGAGCGCGCATGCTCCTTTTCACAAGTAATATCCATAGAAACAGAACCCATTTCTGTAAACTTGATCGCGTTCGAAAGCAAGTTGAGTAGGATCTGACGAATTCTGCTACGATCGGAAATGATAAATTCGGGCACATCTCCATTGATGGTCATACTTATGCTCAATTGCTTTTTATCAGCCTCGAAAGAAACCATCTTTCTGATCTCAGCAATGAGTTTTGGTAGAGACAAAACAGATTCATCGATCTCTAAATTACCCGACTCAATCTTCGAGTAATCCAGAATATCATTAATAACGCGCAATAGAGTATCTCCACTAGATTTAATGGTTTCTACCAGGTCTTTTTGATCAGGCGTTAATTCCGTATCTTCTAAGAGTGTGGTCATCCCGATGACACCATTCATTGGTGTTCTTATCTCATGACTCATCGTAGCTAGGAAGTTGCTTTTTGCTTGGGCCGCAGATTCAGCAGCTAAGGCCGCTTTTCTCAGTTCGGTTTCGATCTGCTTCTGATCAGTAATCTTTCTCACCAAAACCAAGACCTTCTTTTTATCAAGTTTTATCACACGCCCTTCATAATATTGCACGTGAGGGCCACTAGCATAAGAGTATTCCAAGCGTTGAAGGTCTCCCGTTTCGAACGCTTTCTCAATTGCCTCATTGAAGAGTTTCCCTAGCGGGTTGGGCACCACTTCATCAACTTTCTTGCCTATATAATTACTAGGTTTGTAAGAAAGTTGGTCTTCATTTTGAATGACATAATCAACGTATTCACCCTGCCGATTGATGGTGAAAAGGGCGTCCGGAATGGCCTTTAAAATCACCGATTGCCTTCTTTCACTTTCCTTTGTTGCCTTTCTGGCTTCATATTCTTCTGTAATGTTCTTAGCAATACCAGAGATATATTTTACTTTCCCCTCATCGTCAAAAACAGGGGTCTCGAACATTTCCAACCGGTGCAGTTTACCCCAAATATCTTTCGCCTCGATCTCATAAGATTCTGATTGAAGAACACCTGTATTGAAAACATGCTTCATATCTTTCCAAACCCCTTTATTTAAACGACTTTCTGTGACAATATCACGAAAATGGATCGGCTCTTCGAGACTAAACCCGAAAATTCGCCCTACATTTTCCGATGCATAGAATACCTCTCCCTTTTCATTGTATTTGTAAGCAAAATCAGAGGTATGCATCATCAGATGCTCTATATTCTTGCGATTGCGTTTTTCTTTGGAACTTATGCTCTTTAACTGTTCTCCTTGCTTCTTTCCCTTTAAATAGAAAAACAAGGCCAAACTGATGAAGATCAATAGCGCAAAAACCAATGTATAAATGATAATGCTCTCGCCCATTGACATTAAAATTAACAAGATTCTCTAGAGCTTCGACATTGACCGGCCTAAGGATTTGGCCATCTCTTGAAATCTCGCAATCGCTTCTTGCATAAATTCATCAGAAAGCAACTCTTCTAGCTCTTGTTCCAAGACATCAAACTCGCTAACCTTAAAAGTCTGCTCCATCCCATGGTGCTCAAGCTTAATGAGAAATTTTTCATTCCATGAAAAAACTGTGACTTTACAAGCCTTATTGGTGATTTCCTTGACAACTCTCATAAGAGCACTAACGGTTGATCGTGAAAATATGCTCAACCTCGGAATTTAATGTTCCGGCAACTGAGCAATATTTTGTAGCAGCCATGTGGCCTAGTTTTTCAAACTCCTCTTGTTTAGCATCAGGAGAATCTAAAATAAAATGTAGCTTGATATGGGTAAATGAGCGGGGATGTTCATCTCTTCGCTGTCCCTCAGCCTCCACTTTGAGTCCATTAACTGTACGCTTCCTTTTTTTCAACATCGACACTAAATCAACTGAAGCACAACCAGATACCGCAGAAAGCAATAACTCGGTAGGCGACTGACTGATCTTCTCTCCTTCTGGCCGCATATCAATATGCACTTTATGTCCATTTGGGTTCTGAGCTTCGAACTCATAATCCCCTAGTAACGTGGTCGTTGTCTTCATATTGTGAAATATTAAGCGATGTCAAATTTAATTCAATTATAGCAGTAACCGCACAATAAGCCCATAAGTTTCAGGTTCTCACAATACCTAAAACACTAAAAGCATGAAACGGTCTCAACTTAAATTACTAAGCATTATATCCTTGTTTTTCCTTTTTGCCTGTGGTGATGATGATGGCGCTTCGCCTAGACTCACAGTCAATATTGAAGATCAATTTGTCAATCTTCCATCCAATGTTTCGGTCTTTTTTCGGGTGGATGATGGTGCCGGCAACGGTGTTGCCGGCTTGACAGAATCTGACTTTACCATTTATGAAAATGGCTCGGAGATCTCGAAGTTCGAAGCCACTCGAAAGATCCAGCCCACTGAAAAAGTCTTTGATTACCATATCACCTTGATGCTTGACCTCAGCGGCTCTGTGCTACAAGGTGAAAGCCTCTCCTCATTGAAAGATGCAGCGAAAGGTTTTATAGATGAGGTCATTCCATCAGAAAGTGATGTCAATGCACAAGCTGTAAAAATGGAGATCTGGTGGTTTGATGGTGCTGCTAACGTTAAGCAACTGCAAGGCACCGCAACTAACGCTGGCACATTAAAAGCATCTATTGATGGCATCACACCTGAAATGAGCTCTGACAACTCAACTAACCTCTATGGCGCTGTTATTCAAGGCATAGACATAGCCAGCACAAAGCTATCACAGACAAGACAACAAGATGAGATCGCATCTAGTGCATTGGTCATTTTCACAGACGGAACGGATCAGGCCAATAGGAACACACGCGGCCAAGCTGCAGAAGCAGTAAAAAATGCGGATAAAGACCTAGCACTTTACACCATCGGCTTAGGTGGAGAAATAGACGAAACCATATTGCGAGAGATCGGCAAGACAAGCTTTGTATCTGCAGCCAATATTGGCGAATTGCTTGATCGCTTTAAAGAGATCGGTGACCTCATCAGTGGCAGAGCTAACAGCTATTATCTTTTAGAATACTGCTCTCCAAAACGTTCAGGCAGTAATCAATTGACTATTGAGGTAAATCAAGGCGCACTCATTGGCAGCGCAAATACCTTCTTTGATGCCTCAGATTTCAATGGGAGTTGTGTGTTGCAATAAGTAGGATCGTAATACCCTTAAATCTTGCTGAAATGAGTTATTTTTAATAAATGCAAGCACACAACATAGATGAAGTCATTGAACAGCTAAGTGAGATCATTGAACTAGAGATTGCAGCCAAATCAAAACTTGCCTTCTTTCCTATTCTCTATCGCAAAGTAACCATAGCAGTCAAGGAAGGGATACAAAGGAAGGATTTTGAAGATAACGAACGAATGGAACGACTTGATGTCGTTTTTGCCAATAGATACCTTGAAGCTTTTTATCAATTCAAAGCACAAGAGAATTGTTCCACTTGTTGGAAAGTCGCTTTTGACCAAGGTTTTAAATTTTAGCCGATCACTTTACAGCACTTATTGCTTGGTATCAATGCGCACATCAATCTTGACTTAGGTATTGCTGCGGCAGAAATTGCTGGAGATAAAATTGAAAGTCTTAAAGGAGATTTCTTTAAGATCAATGAATTGCTATCCAGTATGGTCGATGATGTTCAAAAAGGCATCAATAAGATCTCGCCTTTGATTGGCATACTTGACTTTTTCGCTGGTAAATTCGATGAGCGCTTGGTCGACTTTAGCATCAAGGTGGCCAGAGATGGTGCTTGGGCCTTTGCGAAAAAATATGCCATGGCCTCCAAGTTAGAGAAAGACCGACTACTCAAAGATCGAGATCAATCTATCGCTTGGTTGGGTACCGATTTGGCCAATCCAGAATTCCCCATCAGCAGCCTTGCAGGTTTTGTAAAGCTTTTTGAAAGAAAAAGAGTAAAAAAGATCGCGTCCGTTTTGATGAGCTAAGCTGTTAATAGCCCTTTATACCGGCCATTATTGGGATAGTTAAATGATTCGGCTCTGGTACTAAAGGGCACTCGAACCGATCGGCATAAGCACATAAGGGATTATACAACTTATTAAAATCAATGACCCATTCCTCCCCATCGGGTATTCCTTCATAATGCAAATAGCGTCCTGCGCCATAGGTGGAATTGCCGGTGGTGGCATCAATTACGGGTAAGAAAACATAATTCACCTTCGATGCCATACCAAAGCTTTGCACTCTCAAGTAAGCCTCTAAGGTTTGCGCTGTGCCTTCTAACTCAAAATGAAGAATCCCAAGTCGCCTATAAATTTGATTTGTGCCCGCACTCGTTTTTAGTTGAAAAGGTTTGGCCTCCGGAGTAGGTTCGAATCTAGCGATAACTCGAAACTTTGGATCAATTGGAAAGAAATCATGCCCTTCAAATTGCTGCCGTTCTTCGGCTGATAGGGGAGATTTGTTCGGGTCTAGAAACTCTGTATTCTGCTCTTCCCTATACTTCTTGATCTCCTTTAAATAAGCATTGTCTTGCGCTTGTATAACGAAGACAATGAATGTAAAAATTACTGTGAAGACAGATCTCATTTGACTCAAAGCTGCCAAAATAATACCAAAGAATTAAGCAGTAGTGACTTTTCCTTTTGATTGAAAAACCAAACCGCCTATCACTGAGATGACCAAACCGATCAAGAAGACGGTCATAAACATTAAAAAGGTCTGAAAAGGTATAGACAAGAAGAAACCCTGCTCAGCTGCGAATGCAGCATATTGATCTGCAAAATCAGGTGCATTCATATCTAAATTCATCGAATAGGCGAAATACCTCTCATTGAATAAAGGATCGATCCAGAGGATGTATATCACATTATAGAGACCAAAGGCAAGTCCACCAAGAGCTGCTATTCCTATACCTAGCTTAAATGCTTGACCAAACGTAATGACACCTCCCTGTTGCTTTTTGTACTGGGCAATCGCCACGAGAATGAGTAGTTCTGCTACCAAAATGGTGGCATAACCAATGATTTCGCCCATACCATAGGACTCCCCTCCAACCCCTAAAATAGCGATTGAAATGAGGTTGACACCAAATATGATGGCGACTGAAATGATTCCGAATTTTTGAATAAATGCTTTCATGAGTAAAAAATTTGTTTCCTCAAAACAGGTAGAAATGACTAAAAATCAGGTCATACTTTAGTACCAAATTAGTAAAATCATACGAAAGGAGGAGCCGTTTACTTGACTACTGAATGATTCGAATCTCCTTTGCTTTTGTCACAGCTTGAGTTCTTCGCTTTACATCCAGTTTTACGAAAATATTAGAAACATGAGTCTTGATCGTACTTTCCGAAACGAAAAGCTTTTCGGCAATTCCTGAATTAGACTCGCCCTCTGCCATCGCATGAAGCACTTCCATTTCACGTTCGCTTAAGCCTAATTCTTTAATGCGTGCAGAATTGATCTCTATGGGTGCAGGCACTTCCACGACCTTCTCCTTTCTAAAT
This sequence comes from Roseivirga sp., assembly GCA_965659985.1. GTDB lineage: Bacteria > Bacteroidota > Bacteroidia > Cytophagales > Cyclobacteriaceae > Roseivirga. The sequence continues at coordinate 13,352 of CBFHYE010000032.1, forward strand.
TTTAAGCCAACATAAATACCCAGCCCAATAAAAGTAGCCCCTGTTAAGGCCAATATGATATCTGAAGAGATTTCCGGAACAAAGGCCGATACTTTGCTGAGCTCAAAAAGTATCAATAGCGCTGCAATGATTAGTCCAAAACGAAAAATAGTGTTGCGCATCATTGAAATTACGAAAACAAGAGAATTACAGAATTTGCCAAACCATTTTTATTTCTTCGCCAACCAATGCTTATGATTCGAGATTCTTGGTTAATCACAGGATGACAAATTCTATTTTAATTAGATTCATATAAAAAATCAATGTCATGACTCAATTTGAGAAAACAGCACTCAATAAAATTAAAAGAGGACCCAAGCGGGCATCTTATGAAAAAGAAGTGGTCTTTGATATCCTCGATTCCCATTTTCTCTGTCATGTACCTTACGACCATGAAGGGGTTAGCATCACCATCCCAACAGCATATGGGCGAAAAGATGATGTGATCTATATCCATGGCTCGAATAAGAATCGCATGATGCTTTCTCTATTGGACAAGGAAAAGGTAAGTCTTACGGTCACGCATTTGGACGGCCTAGTTTTGGCTCGATCTGTCTTTCATCATTCCATGAATTATCGATCGGTTACTGCATTTGGTAAACCTAGAATAGTGAATGAACCAAAAGAAAAGATGGATGCCCTTAAATTGATCACCGAGCAGATTATTCCAGGTAGATGGGATGAGGCGCGGTTGCCTAACGAAAAAGAATTCAATGGTACATTAGTGATCGCTATTGATATTACTGATGCAGCTGCCAAGATCAGAGATGAAGGGGCCAATGATGAGGTTGATGATATGGATTTAGATATTTGGGCAGGTGTCCTCGAATTGGAGACAAGACCTACAGATGTTGTAAAGAATGCAGATTGTAAAAAAGGTTTGGAAACACCCGAGTCTGTAAAGAATTTTCAATTCTCCAATCATTCAGTGCAGAGTTAAGTCCATTATCTTTTAATAATTTTCAACCTAAAAGCTTAAAAATGAAGCAAATCACCTTCCTTCTACTCATTTGTGCCTTGTCTCTTTCAAACTGTCAATCTCCTCAACAGCTTGACATCTTGATCCAGCATGCAGAAGTCATTGATGTAGAAACTTGTAAAGTTTTAAGTGATCAACAAATCGGTATTAAAAATGGAATGATCACGTTAATGAACAATGACTATTCAAAGTCTTTCCAAGCTAAAGAGACCATTGATGCGAAGGGCCAATTCGTGATCCCTGGCTTGTGGGATATGCACATCCATTTTAGAGGTGGTGATGAGCTAATTCTAGAGAATAAAGACTTGATTCCGCTATTTGTTGCCAATGGCATTACTGGGCTTAGAGAAGCTGGTGGCGACATGACAAATATGATCTTCGAATGGCAAGATAAAATCGCCTCAGGTGAAATGGTTGGACCAAAGATCTTTACTTCAGGCCCCAAACTGGACGGGCCAAATGGGACTTGGGCGGGCTCCATTCCCGTAGAAACAAAAGAAGATGCCATAAAGGGAGTCGATTCTTTGATCAAAATGGATGTTGATTTTATCAAAATCTACGATAGTCGCATTTCTAGAGAAGCTTATTTATGGATCATCGAAGAAGCAAAAAAGCGCGAGTTCAGAACTTCGGGACACATGCCATTTACTGTGAATCTTGAAGAAGCTGTAAATGCAGGTTTGGGGTCTGTAGAACATTTGTACTATGTACTAAAAGGCACATCAACTGCTGAAGCCGAAGTAACTCAAGACAATATTGATAAAAAGGCAAGCTTTTGGGGTTCTATGGATAGGCTGATGGAAACTACTTCTGCAGAAAAAGAGGCTGCCACCTTCGAAATGCTTAGAGTCAATGACACTTACGTCACCCCAACCCTCTTCATTGGGAATACCTTGACCAACATCAAAACGACTGACCATAGCGATGATGAATACCTGAACTACGTGGGTGATGGAATCATTGAAACTTATCAAGGAAGAATAAGAAGCGCCATGCGCGCCAATGAAACTTTTTCGACCATGCGCCAAAACTTGAATCAAACCTTCATCGATTTGGCACCTAAACTTGTTGATGCTGGTGTATCCATTTTGGCAGGTTCCGATTGCGGAGCCTCTAACAGCTACGTTTATCCAGGTATCTCCTTACATCAAGAATTACAAGCACTTGTGGCATCGGGCATTTCTGAAATCGATGCCCTGAGAGCGGCAACCATCAATGGTGCTCGTTTTTTGAAAGTCGAAGACGAATATGGAAGCTTGAAGGTTGGCAAGTCCGCTGACCTTTTGATTCTTTCTGGTAATCCATTGGATGACATAAAAAACACTCAAAACATTGAGCAGATGGTGCTGAAAGGACAAACCTATACCAAGGCAGACATGGACACAATGCTTGAGAAGGTCAGAAAGAACAATTGATCACTTCAGTTCTATTCTAGCTTAAGCGTAGTCGAAATATCTATCGATCCTTCATTACGATAAGGTGAGTTGAAGCGGAACAGATGGCAAAAGATGAAGCCCTCCTGATTTCCGATCAACTGATAACTGATCAACTACATATTACGTCTATACTGCCCACCGACCTCAAACAAGGCTGAGGTAATTTGGCCTAAGGAGCAATACTTACATGCTTCCATTAACTCTTCAAAGATGTTATCATTTTGAACTGCCGCTTTTTTGATTCTCTTGATCATTTCAGCTGCTTTGTCTTCATTGCCCTTATGCAAATTGCCAAGCATATTAATCTGGTACTCTTTCTCCTCCTTGGTCGCACGAATGACCTCTTTTGGCAAAATGGTTGGCGAACCTTTAGAACTCAAGAAAGTATTCACCCCAATGATCGGAAACTCACCTGTATGCTTTAAGGTCTCATAGTACAATGACTCTTCTTGAATCTTAGAACGCTGATACATGGTTTCCATGGCACCG
>CBFHYE010000033.1:0-1679 GCA_965659985.1 Roseivirga sp.
GTTGGTGGCTGGACTTTCGCTTCATACAAAAGAATCAATGAGGTTTTGGTGGGAAAGATCGCTACACATTACAAGATCGAAAGGGACTAATTTTCGTTTTTGAGGAAAAAATCAATAATTTTGAGAACTAATCGCTGAACAAGGCGATTTTCTTTGTTTATAGATGGCAACGGTTTCTGTCGAGACCGTTCTTTGTTTTTATAGCAAGTAACACATTAAGAGATATGTCAGACGTTAGGTATTACACGGAAGAAGGGTTGCAGAACTTGAAAGATGAGCTGCATGAACTGAAGACAAAAGGAAGAAAAGAAATGGCCAAGCAGATCGCTGAGGCTAGAGATAAGGGCGATTTGAGCGAAAACGCAGAATATGATGCGGCAAAAGATGCCCAAGGACTTATGGAGATGCGTATTTCTGAACTTGAAGGCCTAGTAGGCAATGCACGTGTAAAGAAGCAAGAAGACGTTGACCTGTCTAAGGTTTCCATTCTTTCGACCGTGAAGATCAAGAATACCAAAAACGGTATGGAAGTAAAGTACACGCTAGTTTCTGAAAAAGAAGCTGACCTCAAATCAGGAAAGATCTCTTATGAGTCTCCAATTGGGAAAGGGCTTTTGAATAAGAAAATAGGAGAGGTCGCTCAAGTAAAAGTACCAGCGGGTATGATGGAATTTGAAATTCTAGAAATTACCTTAGAGTAATGGCAAGTATCTTTACCAAGATCATCAATAGAGAAATACCTGGGCATATTGTTGCTGAAAATGAGCATGCCATAGCCTTTCTCGATATTAATCCGCTGAAAGCAGGTCACACACTTGTGGTGCCAAAAAAGGAAGTGGATAAGCTTTTTGATCTTGACAAAGCAGCATATCAAGCCTTGCAGTCATTTGCTTATGATGTAGCGCAGGCCGTTGAAAAAGCAATGACTTGCAAAAGAGTAGGTGTTGCAGTGATCGGTCTAGAAGTGCCCCATGCCCACATTCATTTGATTCCTCTCGATACGATGGACGATATCAACTTTAGTCACTCAAAACTGAATCCTTCACAGGAAGAACTCAAAGCGGTGGCTGAGAAGATCGCTGCGAGATTTTTGCTGTCGTAAAGAGTCCTCAGTCTGCTGAAATTATATTTTGTTCCTCTAGCCTTATGAGCAGTGGTTGAAGCTTACGCGTATCGCTTTTGACAATTTGTAAAAATTCATCTTTCTGCTTATCAAATAGTTCTAAGGAATAATGGTCTTGTGACACCGTAGCGCTTTGAACAAAATTTGCTCTCACCGTAGTATCGTCAATCTGTGCTTTAACCCTATAGTGACTAAAACTGTCAAGTGGAGTGCTTTCTTTTTGTCGGATTTTTATGAAGAACAGTACTTCTCTAAATTTTGAAAAATGAGATTTTTCAAAATTAAAATCCAAACCAGTTCGCGAGGTTTCAATCACCAAGTAGACTATTGTCAAAAGAACTCCAAAAAGAATAAATCCTTGAATGAATAGCACGATTGCGGGTATGATCAATAAGCCCATCAAAATGCCATTCAAATATTTCTTAAATGTTGAGGATTGATTGTAGATGATCATAGACTGAGGAGTGCTTTACAACATACCTTTACCCTTATCAATGAGTGCGATTTCTTCTTTCTGCGCACTACGCAGCTTCTCCTCTTCGATCTAATAAGTCTT
>CBFHYE010000034.1:0-2051 GCA_965659985.1 Roseivirga sp.
TCATTTCAAAGAGATTCCAAATATTTTCAAAGTCATCGAAAAGTGAATCTAGAAATATTTGGAAGGAGCTTTATTTCTCTCCTTGTTGAAGAGGGTTGGAGGATTGAGAAGTTGGAGGTGGATAAACGATTTACTTATTTAGAACAAAATCTGATCCTATGAAAAAACTAGTTCTTCTTGCACTTTCGCTTTGCTCTTTATTCACTTATGCCCAAGACTGGGAAAAGGAGATTTCTGCTATTTATGAAGCTTCAAATGTACCCGGCTTTGTCGTTGCGATTGTCAAGAATGGAGAGGTAATTCACGCAAAAGGTTATGGGGTAAAAGAATTGGGCAAAACGGATGTCGTTGACGCCAACACACTTTTCGCGATCGCCTCGAACACCAAGGCTTTTATTTCAACTTCTATAGGGCAGTTGGTTGACGAAGGTCAGCTGGATTGGAAGGATAAGGTGGTTGACTATTTGCCCTATTTTGAATTGTATGACAACTATGCTACACAGGAGGCTACAATAGAAGACTTGCTCTGTCACCGTTTGGGATTGGGGACTTTCAGTGGGGATGTGATCTGGTATAAATCAATGCTGACGGCTGAGGAAACGGTCAAAAGAGCTAAATATGTTCCTCAAGCCTATGGTTTTAGAGATGGTTATGGCTACTCCAATTTGATGTTCATCACTGCTGGAGAAGTGATTCAAGCAGTTACTGGCATGCCTTGGCATGAATATGCAAAAGCGAATTTCTTTGACCCTCTGGGGATGGAAAGAACGATCACCTCTACACAGGACTTACTCGATGCAGGAAACTTTGCCACACCTCACAAAGCGGTAAGAGATGAGAATATTGTAATAGACTGGGTGAACTGGGATAATATGGGGGCTGCAGGAGGCATTATTTCGAGCGTAAACGATATGAGCCAATGGATGATCGCGCAGCTTGAAAATGGCACGAATCAAAATAATGGAATTCTTGAACCGCGTACACAATCACTCATTTGGACACCTCACAATAACTTCGTGACCAACCGACCGACCGAATATGCACCGATCGATCAAGATTACAGAGGCTATGGTTTAGGCTGGGGCATTGCAGACTATCAAGGCAGAAAGATCATTTCACATGGTGGTGGTTATGATGGGATGTATAGCCGAGTGATGATGGTGCCCGAAGAAGGTTTAGGGGTTGTGGTGCTGACCAATGGTATGCGAGGTATCTCTAATTATATCACAGATTTTGTCATGAAGTCAATGATGCATGAGGGTTTTACGCGTGCCGATATGCCATCGATTGAGAATTTCATAAAGGCAGATGCGATGTATGACCGCATTGATGGTATCAAAGCCAAAAGGGTCATGAATACAAAGCCATCGATGGAGGCAGCAGGTTATGTGGGAACCTTCCATACACCCATGTATGGAGACATTATGATCAAAAATTCTAGTAATGGGCTAAGATTAGAATTTCAACATGCACCATTGTTGAGCGCGAGTCTGAAGCATTGGCATTTTGATACTTTTGAGATCGAATGGGATGTGCCGCATGCTTGGTTTGACTGGGGAACGGTACAGTTCGAGTTTGATCAAGCGAGGAAGATCACAGGCATATCGATAGATGTGCCCAATAACGACATTTTCTTCGATGAGCTGAAGTTGGAAAAGGTAGAAAGATCAGTAGGGCAAAATCGTTAAGCCAACCGGACTTTAGACTGCTTCTTTCAGCATTAGTAGAAGCTATTAGTGCCTGAATAAGAACTGCTTGCTAAAAAGTCTCAGAAGCTTGATCTCCTCTTTTTTAAGCAAGAGCTGGTTTTAGGCAGTTAAAAAAGCAGCTCCAAATACACCCGCACTATCCCCAAGCTTTGGGCGAACAATTTGGGTATCGAGCCTCAGATTGAAGACATATTTCTCAGCCTCTTTTACGCCTTTTGTATAAAGCTCTTCGATGTTGCCTACACCACCACCCAAAACGATCACATCTGGATCTAGAATGTTGATGATGTTTGAAATGCCTAATGCGAAGAAATGAATCAAACGGTCTAGTGTTTGAACCGC
>CBFHYE010000035.1:0-4667 GCA_965659985.1 Roseivirga sp.
TTATTTACAAAATTACCTGCCAACCAAAAATAAGGCCTGCCGTAAGGGTCTTTGCGATGGTCAAATTCCTCTTCCCAATGGGCTTTAGCCTGTCTACAAATTTTAACCCCTTTGATGGATTCGTTCTGCTTTGGAGGGAAATTGACGTTTAGTGCAACACCTTTTCCAATACCTTTTTCAAGTACTTGTCTGGCAATGTGCTGTACATACTCAATGACATGATCGAACTCCGCACTGTGTGAAAAGTCTGCAAGTGAATAGCCAATTGAAGGATAGCCTTCAATGGCACCTTCAATAGCCGCAGACATGGTGCCAGAGTACAATACACTAATGGCCAAATTGCTACCATGATTGATGCCGCTTACGACCAAGTCAGGGGTCCTTTCCTTTAACACATGGTGCTTGGCAAGCTTTACACAATCAGCAGGTGTTCCAGAACACTTATAGGCCTTCACCCCATATTCTTTGAAAATATCTGTAGGAATCAATCTCAAGGGTTTGCCAATAGTAATGGCATGTCCCATGCCGGATTGAGGACTATCAGGGGCAACAACGATCACTTCTCCGATCTCGGCCATGGCTTTGGTCAAATGAGCAATTCCAGGGGCGGTGATTCCGTCATCGTTCGATACAAGTATCAGTGGTTTGGACATGAGGGTATGCTTTTAGTCTTGCGACAAGTTGAAAAGAATTTTAGACTTATAAATTTCTAAATAGAGTTTTTTAAAGAAAACCGTTCCCACTAAAAAAATTGAATGAAGATTCGACCTCTATTGGCCATTTATTGTGTATGATCAGAAGTGTACGAGATCAACAAAACAATGTAATTATTGAACTTCTAGTCATGCCCCATCAATTGCAGACTTAGCTTGAACGAGACTATTGTAGTACTGCACTAGCTTGGCCATATCATATCTTCTTCGGAGATTCAAATCATGCTTCTTTACATATTCAATGAGTTCTGCTCTATAGCCTCCTAAAAGCCTCAAACGCTCCTTTTTACCTCCTTTAAGCTCCAAGACTCTCCCGTCCTTCCATGCTAAATACTGTTTATAATATGCTTTTTGCACCTTCACATTTCTCGACTTATAGGTAGGCTGTAAAGACCCCACCGTTCCAATGTCCCAATCGAAATTGTTTTCTTTGTACCAAGACTTAGTATAAGAAGTTCCTTCGTAAGACCTGACGAGTAAAGATACCTCACCATTTATAATACTTTCAAAGACCAAAGGCACTTGTCTTTGATTATAAGCTTCAGGGTCTCCATATTTCAACACATAAAAATTCCTTTCGGGCAACAGGTCGTTCTTTATTAATCTAAATGTGTAGAACTGATAGGCTGAAAAAGTCTTGGTCTGATCGTCATATTTTATCTGTATAGAATTGGAATCAAAATCGTAGTTGATCTCGCCTACTATATGCTGACCATCGTTTAGGGCAAGGATACCCATTCTCCATTCTTGGGCATTGACAATTATTGAGGTAAAAAAGAAAATTAAAAGAGAAATTGATAATGTTCTGATCATCGTACTCAGCTCTTCTTCTACATTTTTCCTGATTAGAACGAATCCTAAAATGACGCCAAACTACCAGCTAAAAAATCAGCCCTTTTATGAATCGTGTGTTTCTCAAGATTCAAAACGCAAACACTTCAAATAAGTTTGCTTCTACCAAAATTTTAGATCTATTAAGAAAATGATGGGCAAAGAAGCGCCTTAACTACTTAGACCATTGTAATACTCCACCAACTCAGCCATATCCATCACCCGATCCGTTTTGATCTTGTTGCTCTTTACAAACTTCTTCAAGTCTTTTTGATGATCGCCAAATGAAGCAATCACATCGCGCTTATTAGTATTCAAAGCTGTGATATTACCCCTCTTGTCGACAAGGAAAAGCCTGAAGGCCAAGTAGCGCTGTGCTATGGTGGGTGAATACGGATTACTTGCCCATCGACTTCCGTAAAAGCCTGAGTTAGGTGATGTATTTCGGGTCGCTATGTACTCACGGGCGAGCAAAGAAACCTCTCCTTCAGTGATCAATTCAAAAACTGTTGGCCTTTTGTAGCCTGCTGTGTTAGCATGAGGAAGCACATAAAAGCTACGATAAACCTCCTCTTGCTTCATTAAAATTGTGAAAGTGATGAATTGATTGGCATGGTAGGTCTCGAACTTCTCATCTATTTTTAGTTGAATCGCATTCGCTTCAAGATCATATTTAATGATGCCTTCCTTTTCTTGACCATCCTTTAAGGTCACACGGCCGATATACCAATTATCTTGTGGGAAACTCTGTGCATTGAGACCCAACGATACTATGCACAAATAGGCAAAAATGTAAACTAGCTTTCTACCACTCATAAACTCATCTACTCGTTTTATTTCTCAACGATCAGACTTCTGCTTTAGTTTCTAGCGCCACATATTCTGTGATCTCCAAGCCATAACCAATAAGACCAACCCTCTTCTTTGGGTTATTTGAAAGCAATTTGATCTTTTTTATCCCCAGATCTCTGAGAATCTGAGCCCCAACGCCATAATCTTTTTCGTCCATTTTCATGCCAAACTTTCGACTCAAAGGTTTATCCGTAATGCCTTCGTTTTGCAATACCTTCATTTCGTGAAGTAAGCGCTGACCACGAGCATTTTGATTCATGTAAAGTACCACACCCTCGCCTTGTTCTTCTATCATTCGCAAAGCATGTTTTATCGGGTTACCTGCATCATGCTTAAACCCAAAGATATCACCTAGAGTACTCGATGAATGCACCCTAACCATTACGGATTCATCCTCTGTCCATTTTCCTTTGGTTACAGCTAAATGGACCTCTTGTGTATTGATCTGACGATAAGCTTGTAAATGAAAATGTCCATATTCTGTAGGCAAGTCGATGGCCATATCCCTTTCGATCAAACTTTCATTTTCCAATCTGTAAGAGATCAAATCTTCAATTGACACTAATTTTAAATTGAATTTTTCGGCAACTTTTTTCAAGTCGGGTAAACGAGCCATGGTACCATCCTCATTCATGATCTCAACCAAAACCCCACCAGGTTTTAATCCTGCTAGTCTGGCAAAATCCATCGAGGCTTCAGTATGGCCTGCTCTTCTCAACACGCCTCCGCGCTTTGCTCTTAATGGGAAAATATGACCAGGCTTTCCTAATTCTTCTGGTCTGATATTTGGATCAACTAAGGCTTTTACCGTCTTCGCTCGATCAGATGCTGAAATTCCTGTAGTACAACCGTGCCCTATAAGGTCAACAGAAACGGTAAAAGGCGTTTCATAGGCGGCTGAGTTGTTACGCACCATAAGGTCCAAGCCCAGCTCTTCACAGCGGTCTTCTACTATTCCGGCACAGATCAGTCCTCGGCCATGTGTGGCCATAAAATTGATGATCTCAGGTGTGACTTTCTCGGCAGCACAAATAAAGTCTCCTTCGTTCTCACGATTCTCATCATCCACTACGATGATCACCTCGCCATTTTTAATCGCTTCAATTGCTTCTTCGATGCTATCTAATTGAATATTCTCAGCCATTTTCTTCTTTATAAGCCCTGCAAATGTAAATAATTGCAGCGCAACTAGCGGGGTATTACGGTCCCCAATTCTGTATCCACCTCAACCAGAAGCGTTTTCAAATGTTTATGTACTTCTAGGAGTTTATTCTGATGATCAATATCTGTCGCGGTTTTCAAGGACTGATCATTTTGCTGGATCAACAGCTCTAGTTTCTTCTTTTTTAACCTTAGGACGATCTTGAACGCGGCATCCGGAAGGTCCTCAGACTCATGAACAGTAGCAATCTTGAATTTCTCACTCCAGCCATCGCTTACAAAATATTTCATCTCTAACAAATCAATTACTAATTGACTCATAGAAGGGTCTTTGGGACCAATAAATTGATCAGGCTCTATGGTCTTACCTGCAGCCAATATCTCCGCAGCCTTTGTCACTGTACGGTCGATCACCTCATCGTCAAATTTGATATCTTCAATCTCTTCCAAAATGAATTCCCCGATGCTTACCTCATCATCAAAGGGCTTATTCCCATAATTGATCAGCATGCGTAGACACTCCTTCTCCACATAGTAAGAAGTGATCTTGATATCAGCTTTTTGTTCTTCTTCTAATGGTGGAAGCGCTTTTTCCTCTTTTTGTTGATAGCGCTGTGTTTGATCATCCTTCTTGCGCTTCTGGATTAAGATCTTATTAAGCTCAGTGATCAATACCTGTTCTTGAATATCCAGCTGGTCAGCGCATGACTTGATATAAACCGAGCGCTTGATCCCATCTGGTATTAGGGCGACCGATTCAACCACCTCCCTGATCACTTTGACTTTATTAGAAGGGTCTAAAGACTTGCCCCCATCTGTAAGCACATTGGTCTTAAAGGTGATAAAATCTTGAGCTTCGACAGTGAGGTACTTTTTGAAGGCCTCTGAATCCATCGTTTTGGAAAAGCTGTCAGGATCTTCTCCTTCAGGAAAAACAACAGCTTTTACATCTAGGTCATTCTCAAGGATCATATTGATCCCTCTGAAAGAAGCCTTTATGCCTGCACTATCGCCATCATATAAAACCGTAATGTTCTTGGTGTATCGACTGATCAGTTTGATCTGTTCGGTGGTCAAAGAAGTACCACTAGAAGCCACTACATTTTCTAC
>CBFHYE010000036.1:0-30277 GCA_965659985.1 Roseivirga sp.
GATGCTTTAGCCGAAAAAATGCTTGAAGCCTTAAATTTTGAAGCTTGGGAAAACACTGAAACGGTCAGCTGGACTTTCAGAGGAGGCCATCGATATGAATGGAATAAATCCGAAGACTTGGTTACCGTGAGTTGGGATGAACATGAAGTGATCTTGAATACGGTGACAGAATCAGGGGTCGTTTCAAATGGACAGAATTATAGTTTTCAGGAGGCTAATGAATTAGTCGAAACAGCAACAGGCTTCTTTAACAATGACAGTTTCTGGCTGTGTGCACCTTACAAAGTGTTTGACCCAGGTACAGAGAGGAATGTTGTCGAATTAGAAAATGGAGAACAAGGTTTAATGGTCACTTACACTTCGGGGGGTTCCACTCCCGGTGATTCTTATCTATGGCTGCTTGATGAACAAAACCGTCCTAAAGCGGTGAAAATGTGGGTGCAGATCTTACCCATTGGCGGACTTGAATTTACCTGGGAGAATTACATCACACTTCCCTCTGGTGCCATGCTAGCCAAAGACCATATTGGCATTGGTGGGGTTAATGTGGAGCTAAAGGATATTAGGTAGTCAAGTTATATTCTATCCCTAAATTTAAATGCTACTTCTAAAGTAGTTGCTCTAGACTCTAATGATAGTTGCGACCATAGCTCTATGGAAATTTCGGTAACTTGAAGTCGTAGTATAAAAGATCAACCGGAATGAATAGTGGAGTTATTACTGTAAACGGAAAACCATGCGATCTAAACTAGCTTTCAAAGTATTTATAGCATTAATCCTAACTGTTGCGTGCAGTCAGCAGTCAGCAGTCACAATTAACTTTAATTGATTATAGCAACAAAGAGTTTGAACCAAGCTTAAAAGATAAGGTCTATTATATGTCTAGCACACTAGATCAGTATGAAGGTTCCTGGGAAAGCAAGAATCTGAGATTGGAGATTAAGGAGTTAAAAAAGTTTCCAATAGATAAAGATTCCCTCTCCTATGCTGACCTTCTAAAACTTAATTTCATATCCAAAACTCAAGAATTGAATGCAATATTTCATTCCATTCCGAGAAACAACTCACTCTATGCTTTAGGAGTCAAATACTCAGTTTCGATTACCTATATGGAAAGTTCTATTGTTTTGAAAAAGATTGAGAATGAAGCTATGGGGACTGGTGAAATTGAGAATGATAAGATGGAATGGTTACCGGCAATTGATACATTAATCAAATTATCAAAATAAGAGTATCGAGTGATTTTACAGGTCAGATAGGCTTACTTAATCAACTTTCTTTAAACAAAAACTAGTGACCAAGCGACAATTATCACATGGACACTTACATCAATATCCTTGCATTAAAGCATTAAAAAAATTAAGCATAAAAAAACCCTGACACTTTCGTATCAGGGTTTATATCGAAACGCTTTAACGCTTAATCTTCGTAAACTGATTCAGCCAGTACCACCACTTTGTTGTTGAGTACTTCTACTACACCACCATCGATCTTTACGATCTCTTCTTTTCCAGAAGCAACGATCTTCATTTGACCTTTCCCTAAGGCCGAGATCATTGGTGCGTGACTGCTCAATACTTGGAATTCACCATCAGTACCTGGAAAAGTAACCGCTGAGGCCTCTCCTTCAAATACTTTCTGATCGGGTGTTACAACTTCTAATAACATAATCCTTATTTAGCGGCATCAGCCATCATTTTCTCTCCTTTAGCTCTTGCTTCCTCGATAGTACCTACCAAGTTAAAAGCAGCCTCAGGAAGATCGTCATGCTTACCATCCATGATCTCATTGAAACCTTTGATGGTATCTTTAATGTCAACCAATACACCTTGCAAACCAGTAAACTGCTCAGCTACGTGGAAAGGTTGAGACAAGAATCTCTGTACACGTCTAGCACGTGATACGATCAATTTATCTTCATCGGACAATTCATCCATACCCAAGATCGCAATGATATCTTGCAATTCTTTGTAACGCTGAAGTGTCTCTTTTACTCTTTGTGCACAATCATAGTGCTCGTCACCCAATACATCTGGTGTCAAAATTCTTGAAGTAGAATCCAAAGGATCCACAGCTGGGTAAATACCAAGCTCAGCGATCTTTCTAGACAATACAGTTGTTGCATCTAAGTGAGCAAAGGTTGTTGCAGGAGCTGGGTCAGTCAAATCATCTGCAGGAACATAAACAGCCTGTACAGATGTGATCGAACCATTCTTTGTTGAAGTAATTCGCTCTTGCATTGTACCCATTTCTGTAGCTAGCGTTGGCTGGTAACCCACCGCTGAAGGCATACGACCTAGAAGGGCCGATACCTCAGAACCTGCTTGTGTGAAACGGAAAATGTTATCTACGAAGAAAAGGATATCTTTCCCTTGACCTTCGCCATCACCGTCACGGAAGTACTCAGCAATTGTCAACCCAGAAAGGGCCACTCTTGCTCTCGCACCTGGAGGCTCATTCATCTGACCGAATACGAAAGTCGCTTTAGACTCAGCCAGTTGTTTTTTATCTACTTTAGAAAGGTCCCATCCACCTGACTCCATAGACTCATTGAATTCTTCACCGTAAGTCACGATACCAGATTCAATCATCTCACGAAGCAAGTCATTTCCTTCTCTTGTTCTTTCTCCTACACCAGCAAATACAGAAAGACCAGAATATGCTTTTGCAATGTTGTTGATCAACTCCTGGATCAATACGGTTTTACCAACACCGGCACCACCGAACAATCCAATTTTACCACCTTTTGCATAAGGCTCGATCAAGTCGATCACTTTGATACCCGTGTAAAGTACCTCAGTAGATGTAGAAAGATCTTCAAATTTTGGTGCTGACCTGTGGATAGGTAATTTTTGGTCGCCTTTTGGCTGCTCAATACCGTCAATAGCTTCACCCACTACGTTGAATAGTCGGCCTTTAATGTCATCACCTACAGGCATCGCAATGGCAGTACCTGTGTCTACAACGTCCATGCCTCTGGTCAATCCTTCAGAAGAGTCCATCGCAATGGTTCTCACTCTGTCTTCACCAAGGTGTTGTTGGGTCTCTAGAACAACCACTTGGCCGTTCCCTTTTGTTACTTCTAATGCATCTAAGATGTTCGGCAACTTGGCTCCATCTGCGTCAAAGCTAACGTCTATAACTGGACCAATTACCTGTGTGATCTTTCCAATATTTGCCATTTCGATTTATTTGTTAACGAAAAATGGGGATTCCTTTTCTGCGTGCAAAGGTAAGTTTAATAGCAATTAAACCAAACGGTTAGAGTGAAAATAGATAGCAAAATTTGCTTGGTTTTTATACTGGCAAATTGATCCTAAAAACAGTACCCACATCTGCTTGTGAAGATTTTACAAAAACGCGCCCCTGATGGTAGTTTTCGATGATTCTCTTCGCCAAAGCCAGTCCAAGACCCCAGCCTCGTTTTTTGGTTGTAAATCCTGGGCGAAATACCTCCTTTAAGTTTCCTTTTATGCCCTTGCCATTATCGGCTATATCGACAAAGACTTCTTGTCTGGAATCTTGACCTACAGTGATCTTAATTTCTCCAATACCACTCATGGCATCGATACCATTTTTTACAATATTCTCTACCACCCAAATGAAGAGTGGCTTATTTAATTGTGCTTCCAGATCTGCCTTGTCTTGATGGAGTTCAAAATGGACCTTGGAAGAAACCCGTGGTTTTAGATAGTCAATACATTCTTGCATCGCCATGGTCAGATCTTGTCTTTTGAGCACGGGTAAAGAACCTATACTGGAAAAACGAGCCGTGATCATTTCCAAACGCTCAACATCCTTTTCCAGCTCTATGGTGATATCCTCTCGACCTTCCATTTCAGGCAAGGTCTTGATGTATTCTAACCATGCCATAAGCGAAGACAATGGCGTACCCAATTGATGAGCTGTTTCTTTAGCCAAGCCGACCCAAACTCGATTTTGTTCAGCCTTTCGTGAGTAGTTAAAAGCCAAATAGGCAATGAAAGCAAAAATACCGATCACGCTCAACTGAATGAATGGATAAGCACTTAGCTGTCGCAACAAGTAGGAATTTCGATAGTAGACATATTGTATATCAGTGATCTCGCCATTAGGCCCGTTGCGCACAGCGATTCTAAAAGGTGGATTCTCCCCTTTCATTTTTGCTAATATTCCAACCAATTCCTGTTCATCTGTTTCTTCAATATTGCGTGTCAAAAGAATATCATTGGTCACTGAATCAGCAAGAATCACAGGTATTGAGTTCTCTGGTGCTATAATGTTATTGGAGATAAAGGTAAGCGCGGGGTCATTGGCTCCAATTTCACTCCTAGAGGAAAATTCGATCGCCTGCGTCCAGAGGTTAATGTTTTCCCTTTCTCTTTCCTTCAACTCATCAACCAATCGATCGGTATAAATGATAGAGCCTAAGCCAATAATAACTGCCACCACTAAGATGATCCACTTGATGGTAGACTGATTGGAATAGAAATCAATGTGAAAAGTACCTTTGAAAGGGTTTTGCATGCTGAAATGTAATCAAAAAGTCCTTTCACCTTGAGCCATTACAAGAAAAAAGGCGTTCAAATTGAACGCCTTTTCATTTATACTTTCATGGTAAACCACTTGCCAATCGTCTTCCAGTTGACCTTGGCACCGTACATCAATATGCCGACACGATAGACTCTTCCTGCCACCCAAATCGTTCCTATAAAACCAAGGATCAGGAAAATCATGGATAGGGCTAATTGCCAGTCTGGCACTCCAAATGGAATCCTCGCCATCATAATGATCGGTGAGGTAAATGGTATCATTGACAAAGTCACCGCCAATCCACCATTCGGATCATCCAAAACAAAGAACATAGACATGATCGCGGCTAGTATCGGAATGATTATCGGGAACATGAACTGTTGAGCATCTTGGATACTGTCTACTGCGGAACCTATGGCCGCATAAAGTGCCCCATATAGAAAATATGCGCCCAAGAAATAGAATAAGAAACAAGCCAATATCTTCACTACGGGTACAGATGCGATCATCTCTTGAATCTCGGCAACCATCTCTTGCTGTTGCGTTTGCTCGACAGCTTCCATGGCCTCTACGGGCATCTGTTGAGAGGCCGCTTCCATCATAGCCTCACTGCCTCCACTAGCCATAAAACTAAGCCCTGCAGTAGAAAGTCCACCGATCAATACAAACCAGATCAAGAGTTGTGTAAAGCCCACAGCACCAACACCGAGCACCTTACCCATCATGAGGTTAAAGGGTCTCACAGATGAAACAATGACCTCAACAATACGACTCGTTTTTTCATCCAAAACAGATTGCATGATCTGAGAACCGTAGATAAAAATGAACATATAGATCAAGAAACCTGTACCATAACCGATTCCAAAACTCAGCTTGGAATTACTCTTTTGCGCTTCTCCAGTATCTGAAAGATTGAAAGAATCTAGATTGACCCTTACCTGAAGGTTATCGATCACTTCTTTTTCTAATCCAGAGTTCTGGAGTTTTATTCCCTCCAGTCGGATTCTTATCGAACGCTCCAACCGATCCATTGCGCTGACACTCGCATTGGTTTTGGTATACAATTCAAACCCGGAATAATTGATCTTTGACGGGTCTTCAACTTCGAATTTTGGTATGTACAATAAACCAAAAGCACCCCTTTCGCCCATCATCTCTTTCGCTTCATCCAGATCGCCTTCAACATATTGAAAATCGTATGTGGTGATATCAAAAGCATCCGTAAATAAACCGCTTTCATCGAGCACTAACATTTCTTCGCTACGTGATTCTTTTTCTCTCGTAGCGAAATAAACGATGGTAAGAATAATGGCTGGAAAAATAAGTGGTGTCAAGATGGTCGCTAACAAAAACGTCTTCTTTTTAACCCTCGTTAAATACTCCCTTTTAAGTACTAGAAATATCTGTTTCATTTTTGACCTCCTTCTACGATTTGAATGAAAATATCATTGACTGAAGGCACCTCTTCAATGAAAGAATGCACTTCTACTTTGCTGATCAGCTCTTGCAAAACTTCATTAGGACTTTGCCCATTGGCTTGGATAATGGAATGATTAAGACCATCCTCCTCCATAGTATCAGAGGCGGAAAAGTTACTGCTCAAACCTACAAGATCTCCTTTATAGCTCACGCTGTATTTGTGCATCTTAAATGAATCCTTGATCTCTTTTTTAGACCCATCTAAGATCTTTTGAGATTTATTGATCAAGGCAATATGATCGCAAAGTTGCTCCACAGATTCCATTCTGTGGGTAGAGAAGATGACCGTTGCTCCTTTGTCGCGCAATTCAAAAATTTCATCCTTGATGAGGTTTGCATTCACAGGATCAAATCCGGAGAAAGGCTCATCGAGAATGAGTAGATCTGGTTCGTGTAGCACAGTAGCGATAAATTGAATTTTTTGGGCCATCCCCTTTGATAGGTCTTCTACCTTTTTTCCAGCCCATTCTGAGAGGCCCATTTTCTCGAGCCACATCTTTATTCTTTTTCTTGATTCTGAATTAGACAAGCCTTTAAGTTCGGCCAGATACATCAGCTGTTCTCCAACCTTCATCTTTTTATACAACCCACGCTCTTCAGGTAAATAACCAATTACCCCTATGTGTTTAGGTTGTAATTTTTCTCCCTTGATAAAGATCTCTCCTTCATCGGCCATAATGATCTGGTTGATGATCCTGATCAGGGTAGTTTTTCCTGCACCATTAGGCCCTAAAAGCCCAAATATTGATTGTTTTGGGATGCTGATGCTGACATCGTCCAAAGCCTTATGCACCGCATAGTTCTTTGTGACATTATTCGCTTCAAGAATATTCAATGTGTCGTGATTTTAAGTCTTCAGTTGAAATTAGCCCTTTGGTTTCAATAAAAGGCAAACAAATATGATAAAGACCTATTAGCCATTGAAATGAACATGGCTGAACGGATTATTGCAACGAGTAAAGGAATTTTTGAAAGATAAGGGTTTAGTCGGCCTTAAATATGACGCTCCCCATCGAAAGGTCAATATTAAAGCTAAGCAAGTTTGAAGCCTCAGCATTATAGCTTGCATTCACAAAAGTGTTTTCGCTAAGCTGCCTAAATCCTTTGGGGAGTTTGAATTTATTATAGGAGGTACCTTTCATTCTGATGATCACCGGCATGTTATGATGCGGCAGATTGATATACAAAGAACCTGCACCAACTCTTGCCCAAATCTCAGAACTCTCAATTGGCACATCATTGAAATCCATAACCAATGAGCCGATGCCTACTTCGGCTAGAATATTTTTTGCACGAGCCAAGTTTAGGTTTTCCAATTCCACATCTCCTAAATCTACAGATACCACCAAAGTATCCATTGTGGTTTTATTGGCTTCTAGTGAGAGATAGCCTACTTTGACATGGGCGTTACCCGAGTTAATGCGACAAGCTTCAACTGCAATATTTGATAGGTCCACATAGGCTTTACCAACCCCATAATTAAGGTCTAATCGATATGGCTTTTCGTCTGTAAGGTAGATGTTCCAGTAATTGCTCTCGTCAATTTTCTTCTTACCAAATATCTTTGAGAGTTTGGTGCTAAAATCTTCATTTCCTTTATCACCTATCTTGAACCACGCATGATTTATATTGCCGTCTAATTCTTCCCCAAATTCGCAAGATGTGTATTCATCATTATGCTGTCCCATGATATTGATGGGATGATCTCCTTTTCTTGTCCGAATCTCACAAGTACCTGAAGATGCTTTTAAATAGAAGTCGATGCGCTCGGCAGACTCTTCATCCACCAGCTTAAAGTGCTCCTGAGTCTGTGCCTCCACTACCAACCCTGCGACCATCGAAAAGGCTAACAGTACAATTATTTTTTGCATGAATTTCCTTACGTTCTTTTTTACATAAGGGTTACAATCCCTTTGCATAACATGAGTTGTACGTAGACGAAAGGAATAAAGATGCCTAAAAACAAAAAAAAGACCGAATTAACGGTCTCTTTTTTAATTTCTGTTCTGATTAAAAGAATTCTTTGATCTTATCGAAGAACCCTTTCTCCCCTTTACCAGGTTTTGGTTCAAAATTGGCAGAGCCTCTAAAGCTCTCCAGTTTTTCTTCCTCTTCCTTGGTCAGTCTTTTTGGTGTCCAAACATTCACATGGATCAATTGATCTCCCTTACCATATCCATTGAGATCTTTTACCCCTTTTCCTCTCAAGCGGAGAATTTTACCGCTCTGTGTTCCGGGATCAATTTTGATACGAACTTTACCATCTATTGTCGGCACTTCCATACTTCCCCCAAGCGCGGCATCTAAGAAGCTGATATACAGATCGTAAACAACATTGTTACCATCTCGCTTTAGGTGATCATCTTCAATTTCTTCAATGACGATCAAAAGATCTCCAGGAATTCCACCGCCTGGCGACATATTCCCTTTACCAGACATAGAAAGTTGCATACCATCAGAAACCCCTGCAGGAATCTTGATCGGAATCACTTCTTCCTTCATTTCCAAACCTGTGCTATCTACACCAGGAGGTCTTTTATCTAATGTCTTTCCTGCGCCATTACAAGCAGAACAAGTGCTGGCAGAGACCATTTGGCCTAACATGGTATTGACTACCTTCTTTTGCTGACCTGAGCCACCACAAGTATTACAAGTCTTGTAGGTTACACCAGCTGCTTCAACCAGACGATTTACTTTTATCTTTTTCTCAACACCATCAGCGATCTCTTGCAGATTGAGCTTTAATTTGATGCGTAGATTGGAGCCTTTTCTTTGTCTACGGCCTCCGCCACCTCCTCCAAAAAAACTTTCGAAAGGCGATCCGCCTCCGCCACCAAAGATATCTCCGAATTGAGAGAAGATGTCATCCATGTTCATGCCACCACCGGCACCCCCACCAAATCCACCTCTCATACCATCGTGTCCAAATCGATCGTACTGAGCTCTTTTGTCTGCGTTACTTAATACCTCGTAAGCTTCGGCAGCCTCTTTGAATTTTTCTTCTGCTTCTTTATCGTCAGGATTCTTATCAGGGTGATACTTGATGGCCATCTTACGATAGGCCTTCTTAAGTTCATCCTCAGTCGCGCCTTTACTTACTCCTAATATTTCGTAATAATCTCTTTTCGCCATCTTATGCTCCTATCACCACTTTAGCAAAACGTATGACCTTTTCACCTAAGTAGTATCCTTTCTCTACAGTATCTATGATCTTGCCTTTGAGTTCTTCATCAGAAGGAAATTGAGTAACTGCCTCATGCAAATCAGGATCAAAATCAGTTCCCTTTGGGGTCTCCATTACTTTCAAGCCTTTGCTTTCTAGCGTTTTCAACAGCTTAGAATTGATTAAGCCAAAACCTTCTTTGATCGATTCAATATCTTCTTGCTTTTCGTTAGCCTGTATCGCTCTATCGAAATCATCAATAGTCGACAACAACTCTGTCATGAGGTCAGAAGATGCCGTTTTGATCAACTCGATACGCTCCTTGGCATTTCTTCTTCTGAAGTTTTCAAACTCAGAATAAAGCCTCAAGTACTTATCCTTTGCCTCAGACAATTCTACCTCTAGCTTCTCTTCTTTAGTAAGTTCAGGTTCAGCCGATTGCTCTTCCTGACTATCTTCCTCTTTAGCCTCAGTATTTTCTTGATCGAGCACCTCTTGCTCTTGCTCTTGTTCTTCTACTGCCACTTTAGCTTCTTTTTCAGCTACTTCTTCTTTCTGATCTTTCTTCTTTGCCATTTTGACTATTTCAAAAACGGTGTGTTGATTTACAATTTTATTGCCAAGAGTATTTTTGTGTCATATTGGCAGATAGGAAACTACTTATTGATCAATGCCCAAATTTTATCTTTCAATTCCAAAAGCCCTATTTGAGCAACTGAAGAAATAAAAAGACTGTCTACTTCCTTGGGTACTTCCTTTTGAATTTCCGCCATCAACTCTTCATCTAGCATATCGCACTTGGTCACTGCGAGCATTCTGTCCTTATCCAATAATTCAGGATTGTATTTGGTCAATTCGTTTAATAGCACTTCGTATTCATTCTTAATGCTTTCTGCATCGGCAGGAACCATAAAGAGTAGAATCGAATTGCGTTCGATATGTCTTAAAAAACGAAGCCCGAGTCCTTTTCCTTCTGACGCTCCTTCAATGATTCCCGGAATATCCGCCATAACAAAAGATCGATGGTCTCTGTAAGGCACAACACCTAAATTGGGCACCAACGTAGTGAATGGATAATCTGCGATCTCAGGTTTCGCCTCTGACAACACGGAGAGCAAAGTTGACTTACCTGCATTCGGAAAACCAACGAGCCCAATATCAGCCAATAATTTCAGCTCAAGGATACAGAGCTGCTCTTCACCAGGCTCACCTGGCTGAGCAAAACGCGGTGTCTGTTTGGTAGCCGTTTTAAAATTCTCATTTCCTAAACCACCACGACCACCAGGTAATAAGATCTCTTCTTGACCATCTTCAGTGATCTCAAATTTGACCTCTTCAGAATCTTCAAATTTCGCCACTGTACCTAATGGCACTTCGATGATCATGTCTTTTCCATCCGAACCCGAACTTCCATGCCCAGAACCACCTTCGCCATTTTCCGCGAAAATGTGCTTCTTATATCTCAAATGTAGTAGGGTCCAAAGTTGGCTGTTTCCTCTTAAGATCACATGTCCACCGCGGCCTCCGTTGCCACCATCCGGACCACCTTTGGGTACGTGCTTTTCTCTTCTGAAATGCACAGCACCTGCACCTCCTTTGCCAGAGCGGCAATAGAGTCTTACATGATCGATAAAGTTTGAACCTGCCATAAGCAAAAAATGACCCGAAGGCCATTTTATTTATTAAAGATGGTTGTCAATTTCCGTACTTATTGATTCAAAGATCTCTTGAATTGAACCTACTCCATTGATCTTCGCCATTTTATTCTGCTTTTCATAAAAAGCAGCCACTGGCAAAGTCTTGTTCAAGTATTCTTGAATTCTTGTATTGATCTTTTCTTCGTTTTGATCATCTGTTCTACCAGAGGTCTTGCCTCTTTCTAATAATCGCTTGATCAATTCCTTTTCTGGCACATCAAGCATGACCATACAGTTGATCTGGGTATTATGCTTTTTTAAAAGCTCATCTAAAGCTTCTGCCTGTGCAACTGTACGAGGAAAACCATCAAAGATGAATCCTTTCGCATCAGTGTTTTCATTGAGAAAATCTTCTACCATTCCGATGACCACCTCATCTGGCACAAGCTTACCGTTATCCATGAAGGACTGTGCTTTCTTGCCGAGTGCTGTTCCTTCACCTAAATGTTTTCTAAATAAGTCTCCTGTAGAGATATGCTTTAGCCCGAATTTTTCAATAATGTTCTCGCTCTGCGTTCCTTTTCCTGCGCCTGGAGGGCCAAATAATACAATGTTGTTCATAGAACGAATCTAGTTGATAAGGCTGCAAATATAAGGATAATCCTTAGTTGGTAGGAAGTTGATAGATATCTTTCAGGTGTCGACCTTGGCCATCATAATCTAAACCATATCCAACGACAAACTCATCTGATATCTCAAAGCATTTATATTGAATGTCTAATGGCCTTGTTAGGCTTTGAGGTTTGACCAACAAGGAACATACTACTACGGACTTTACGCCCCTTTCATTAAAATGATTAAGAATGGTTTCCATGGTATGACCAGAGTCGATAATATCTTCGATGATGATAATATCCCTTCTAAAGATATTGTCGCTCAGCCCTAAAATCTGTTTTAATTCACCTGTGCTTTTGGTGCCTTCATAAGAAGCCGCCCGAATAAAAGAAAACTCTGCATCGATCTCTATTTCTCGTGCCAGATCTGCGGCAAATATGAATGAGCCATTAAGCACGCCTATCAAAAGCGGGTTTTTACCCTGGTAGTCAGCATTGATCTGCTGCGCGACTTCAGCTACTTTGGCCCTTATCTCTTGTTCAGAAATCAGTAACTCAAATTCCTTGTCCTTGACGCTAACAGTGGTTGAAGTTGATTGCATTGATCAGCAAATATAATAATTCAAAGTTTTTCTAGAAGCTCTTTATAAAGCGCAAGCATTGACAGAATATCGGCCTTGTGAACGATCTCATCTGGACTGTGCACATTATCTTCTGGTGCACCAATAAAACACCAATCAAAAGGATATGGACTTAGCTGCAATTCGCGTCCATCACTTGACCCAGCACCTTCAACTTCCAATTGAAAAGGTATTGCCGACTCTTGAGCCAATTGAATGATCTTTTGTACAAAGGCTCTCCTTGGAATATTTCGATCTCGCATCGAAATGGCCACACCGTTACCATGGGTAACACCTTCCGTAATCCATGTGATATCGGAAATTAAAGCTTGTCTTACTCCCCATTCTTCATAAATAAACTTTGCTAGGTATGGAACCGAGCCGCCCCCGTGTTCTTCCCAGCAACTAAAAACCAATACGCCATCCTGAAGTTCTTCTGCCAATTTCAAGGCATTCCAAACCCCAAGGCGATTATCCATATAACAGGACTGAATATAGTCTTTTGTCTCTCTAAAATCTCTTTCAAAAACAAGCTCCGTGCCCCTGTCTATGGCTCTACCAAATTTATAACTAAGCGTACCATCGTTTTCCTGCAATTCGCAAGCAATAGGACCTAAGCTATCTTCACCAACTAATCGATAACCATTTTCGGCCCTTGGCCCTCCAATAGGGACAAGTTGATCGTGATAACGAACGGTAAACCCTATACTGTCCATGTGCGCAAAAACAGCGGTTCGAGGCTCTCCAAATTTTAAAATGATCGAATCCTGAAATTCATCCCCCTGAATAATTTCAGGCTTAAATTTCCATTTTGGACCATGCTCTTCTACATAGTCCAGAATAAAATCCTTCATCTTTAATTCATTTCCACTGGGTGCATGAATACCGCAGAGGGTCTCCAACAAGCTAAAATCCATATGTCAGGTTTTTTGCAAATTTAACGGAGTCTATCAATGATAGGTCCAAAAAGAAGGAATAGTATAAATTGTGAAAATGAATGATCATCATATTCTCAACAAAAGTGGTAGTGCGATCAGTGAGACACTCATTGCCCTTCGTGACATTTCACAACAAAACGACTCTGCACTTTTTCGGCACAACCTAAAGAAAATAGGTCGTATGATGGCATATGAGCTATCTAAAACAATTGATTATGAAAAACGCGTTATCAAAACGTCATTAGGAGAGGCAAAAGAATGGGCCATTTCGGAGCAAATTGTCATTATATCGATCTTGAGAGCTGCCGGATCAATGGCCGAAGGGTTTACTGATATTTTTGCAAAATCCGAGATCGGGATGATCGGAGCCATGAGAAAAGAAGGCAAAGAAATTGAGATCGACCTGAGTTATGTGGCACTGCCAGATATTAACGGCAAAAGAGTGATGATCATTGACCCCATGCTCGCCACCGGTAAGAGTATGGTCAAAACCGTTGATACATTATTGAAAAGAGGTAAGCCCTCAAATATCGATATTGCTTGCTTGGTTAGCACACCCGAAGGCGTTGAACATCTCGAGCAAAACATTTCCGCTCCTTTTAAGCTTTGGACATGTGCAATGGATAGCCATTTAAATGAGGAGCACTACATCGTTCCAGGCTTAGGTGATGCTGGTGATTTAGCCTATGGAAGAAAGATATAGCAACTAAATGATTTTAAACATAGTCTTACTTTTGGTTGGTTTAGGTGCCTTGACACTTGGTGGTGATGTCTTGGTAAAAGGTTCATCAAGACTTGCTCTCCGTTTCAATATTCAACCCATGGTGGTTGGCTTAACGATTGTTGCCTTTGGCACTTCCGCACCTGAGCTCATCGTAAGTTTAAATGCTGCCTTTGACGAATCACCTGATCTTTCTGTAGGCAATGTAGTAGGCTCCAATATCTCAAACCTATCCTTGGTCCTCGGAACGGCTTGCCTTTTTGGATTTATTCCAATCAATAAGATCACTGCTAAAAGAGATTGGCTAATTACGATGTTGGCCTCTGCTCTTTTATATTTTTTTTCCAGAAATGGCATATTATCCTATACCGAAGGAATTATTCTTTTTGGCCTTTTGATCATCTATCTCTTTGCTTTACTCAGAATTACAAGAAAAGAGCAGATCAAATTGGACTATGAGATCAAAGAATCAGAGAATACAAGTACTGAAAAAATAAAGGACTTTGGCTTGCTATTAATAGGCGGCATATGCTTGTACTTTGGTAGCGAATGGTTCATTGGAGGGGCAAGAGACATCGCATTGGAATTGGGTATATCTGAAAGAGTCGTTGGACTTACCGTTCTTGCCATAGGAACAAGTCTACCCGAACTATTCACCTCGATCATAGCGGCCAGAAAGGGAGAAACAGATTTAGCTTTAGGCAACCTATTGGGATCGAATATTTTTAACATCCTCTCCATTGTTGGCATAACAAGCTTTGTGCACCCTTTAAATGTCAACCCTGGAATTATCAGCTCTGATCTCCTATGGATGCTGGGACTAACATTGGGTATTTTGCCACTTATGCTCATTCGGCAGAAACTTGGTAAGCCTTCAGGCGTTATATTATTAAGTTTTTATGCCATATACATCTTCTTCTTATTGAGATAAATGCTTGAAGAAATTCTCAAATATTTAGGTATCTATTTTTTAGCATGCCTCAAATCTATTTTACCACCTCTTGTAGGGCCAGCAGCCGGACTACAACCTTGGGAGATCATCTTGATCACGGTTTTAGGATTGATGTCTAGCGTGGTGGTCTTTAGCTTTCTTGGTGAACGCATCAAAAAAGACATCATTCCAATCTTTATTAAAAAACCAAAGAGGTTTTCGCCAAAAAACAGACGAATGGTGAGTGTTTGGAGAAAATATGGGATTATTGGCGTTTGCTTCTTAACACCTTTGGTTTTATCTCCGCCCGGAGGTGCACTTTTGGTTGCGGCAGTAGGAGCACCACGCAAACAGGTGTTCCTTTACATGTTCTTATTCGGTGTCATGTGGGCAACAATCTGGACCTTCTCGGTAGACTGGCTTATAGAAATAGGCATGTTGAGGTTTAAAGACTAGTCCTCGTCCTCATCAGGAAGCATTTCAATATCTTGAATCAGCACCCGCTTTGATATAGATTGTCCTGTCATGGTAGCAGCCAAACCACCCAATGCAGTCTCTTTATATCTTGTTTCCATGCTTTGGCCAACCTCGCCCATTGCCTCAACACATTCATCAACTGGAATTACAGCACTTACATCGGCTAAGGCTATCTGTGCCGAAGAATTGGCGATCGCTGCAGCACTCGCATTTCTGACTACACATGGTACTTCAACCAACCCCGCCACAGGATCACAAATCAAACCTAACATGCACTGAACCGTAATAGCTACTGCATTAAAAACTTGATCTATGGAGCCTCCCATACAGTAGACCATTGCGCCAGAGGCCATGGCTGCTGCGCTGCCGGTTTCGGCTTGGCAGCCACCAACAGCACCGGCAATCGAAGCTCTCTTTTCCATGATCAAGGCGATTCCAGCACTGACTAAAAGTCCTTCATGAATTTTTCTATCCTCCACCTCATGGAGCTCTTGAAAAGTGACCATTACGCCTGGAATGATCCCTGAAGCACCAGCCGTGGGTGCAGCAACCACACGCCCCATGCAAGAGTTGACCTCTTTGGCAGCAAGCGCTCTCGATATCAACACTTGAAATTCTCTGGATAGAATGGGCGTGGGGTAGTTATATACCTTTTTCGCCCCGTTATTGATCATACCCGAGCGTGAAGTCATCTCTTCGGTGAGCCCAGTTTGCACAGCCTCTTTCATGACTTGGTAAGCCTGGCCGAGCCCCGCCCAGATCGCCTCTTCTTTGGCTTCCTTTTGGGTGACTTCATATTCAATGACAGGCTCATATAATGCCATATCATTTTCTTCACAGTACTTTTTCCATCCCTCGAAAGTCTCAAACAATATGCTCATGATCTTACAATTTGATGCAAAGGTATAATAATGATCCGAACGATTGTTAGGACGATAATTCATTTGCAAGGAAGCCCTTATGCTTATATTTGCGACATGGAATTACAAAATGATCTGCTGATCCGTGCAGCAAAGGGTGAATCTGTTGAACGCACCCCAGTTTGGTTAATGCGTCAGGCAGGAAGAATTCTTCCGGAGTATAGAGCCGTTAGAAATAAGTTGAGCGGATTTATCGAATTGGCCCAAACCCCAGAGTTGGCAGCTGAGGTTACGATCCAACCTGTCGACATATTAGGTGTAGATGCAGCGATTATCTTCTCTGATATTCTTGTGATTCCAGAAGCCATGGGATTGCCGTATGAAATGGTAGAAAAAGTAGGCCCTCGTTTTCCTAAGGTGGTCAAAGGGGAAGATGATTTGAAAAAGCTCAAAGTGGCCGATGTTGAAAGCGACTTAGGTTATGTTTTAGAAGCCATTAAGATCACCAAAAAAGAATTGAACGGACGTGTTCCATTGATCGGGTTTGCTGGGGCCCCATGGACCATTTTCGCATATATGATCGAAGGAGGTGGAAGTAAAACCTTCTCAAAAGCAAGAAGAATGCTTTACAAAGATCCTTTCTTGGCAGACCAGTTATTGGAAATGATCACGGAATCAACCATTAAATACTTAAAAGCACAGATCGCTGCTGGTGCCAATTTGGTTCAAGTTTTTGATTCTTGGGCGGGCATTTTATCTCCTGAACATTTTAAAAGATTTTCTCTCAAATACATCACACAAATCTGTGATGCGATTGATGAAGTACCTGTTACTGTTTTTGCCAAAGGGGCATTTTTCGCAAGAAACGAAATGCGCCATCTTAATTGTGAAACCATTGGTATCGACTGGAACATGAATATCGCGGAGTCGAGAAGATTGATTGGTGAGCAAAAGACACTCCAAGGCAATTTAGATCCATGTGCCCTTTACGGTTCTTCAAAAGAAGTAGAACAAACCACAAAGCAAATGCTCGATGCTTTTGGCACATCAAGACACATCGCTAATCTTGGTCACGGAGTTTATCCTGATACTGATCCTGAGAAAGTCAAAGTGTTTATCAATACCGTGAAAGCGTATAGCGCAAAGCTCAGATCAGAGAAATTTTAATCCTTAAAGAGCAAACGCCCTTTACTTTTAATACTTGAGCATATCGGTTATCTTCAGCATTCAATCCTTGAACTATGAAGAGAATAATGTCATTTCTTGGCCTATCATTGGTATTGATAGGCCTTAGCGCATTCAGTTTTAAAACTGACCCCACAGACCCAAAAGCCAAACTCAAAGAGCAAGTTCTTGAAATGGCGAAAACAGTCGAACCCAAAGTGATCGAATGGAGACACTGGGTGCATGAAAATGCAGAACTATCCAACAGAGAATTCAAAACTGCCGAATATGTGGCTAAGCACCTCGAGAGCTTAGGCATTGAAGTAGAAACAGGTGTTGCCCATACTGGTGTTATAGGTACTCTGAAAGGTGGAAAACCTGGACCAACCATTGGTTTACGTGCTGATATGGACGGCCTGCCTGTCAAAGAAAGAGTTGACCTCCCTTGGGCTTCAAAACAAATGGGAGAATACAACGGAGCACCAGTGCCCGTTATGCATGCTTGTGGTCATGATACACATGTGGCCATATTAATGGGAGTCGCTGAAGTTTTGGCTTCTGTACAAAAGGACCTTCGTGGTACGGTCAAATTTGTATTTCAACCTGCTGAAGAAGGTGCGCCTCCGGGTGAAGAAGGCGGAGCGAAACTGATGGTGAAAGAAGGTGTGACCGAAGGTATGGATGTCATGTTCGGGCTTCACATCAACTCACAGACACCTGTAGGCAAAGTGCGCTATAGAAAAGAGGGCATCATGGCTGCAGTCAATAGCTTCGACATTAAGATCAAAGGCGTACAAACACATGGCTCAGCACCATGGTCGGGCGTTGACCCTATTGTTACAGCAGCACAAATCATCAATAATGCACAAACGATCGTAAGTAGAAGCCTTCCTATCACAAAAGCTGCCGCGGTGGTCACCTTTGGTAAGATCGAAGGCGGTGTAAGAAGCAATATCATCCCTGAAGAAGTTAATCTAGTCGGCACCATCAGGACTTTAGATGCTGACATGCGCACCTTACTCTTCAAACGCTTTGATGAGATTGTAACGAATACTGCTGAGAGTAATGGGGCAGAAGCAACTTTAACGATCAATGAGGGATATCCAATCACCTACAATGACCCAGAATTAACAGCTATGATGGATGATACATTTATGGAAGTAGCAGGCGCTGAAAATGTTGACAATGCGATTGACGCCATCACTGGTGCTGAAGACTTCTCCTTTTTTCAGGAGGAAATACCTGGACTCTATTTCTTCATAGGCGGCATGCCTGCAGGAACCAGTCCAGCAGAGGCAGCACCACATCATACACCAGACTTTTATGTAGACGATGCGGGAATGCTAACTGGTATTCGTTTGATGAGCCGTATGGTGACAGACTATGCGGAAAAGAGCAAATGATCTTTATTGAATTGTAAAAAAGGCCTGGAGAAATTCAGGCCTTTTTATTTTTCTTCCCCCTAAAAGCAAGTGCATACAAATTAAAAAGTGCTACTAAAGCCATGATTCCAAAAAGAATCGTACTTATCAAAAGCGCTTTCTCTTTAAAGGCAAATGAAGGATCATCAACACTTAGATTTTCTAAAGACCACCAAGCATAGCTAAAAAAGACAATTAAAGAAAAATTAATAATTAACTGAAGAGGCTTGTTATTAAGGTATTTGAAAATTGTGTGCATAATTCTAAAATAATTAAACACTTTCTACTTTTGCTATTTTTATAGATAATCCTCTCGTACGGGACTAAAAACATCGAGCAATTGGCAGTCAGTAATTGCTCTTCCTGAGTGGATAGCATTAGAGGGGATTACTGCCACATCTCCCGCATTCATCAACTTGGTTTCGCCTTCAAGTGTCAATTCAAACTGACCTGAAATTACCTGCGCAGCCACTTGTTCGTGGTGATGTGCATGTTCAGGCAAAACCGAACCTGCCTTAATATCCCAATAGGCTAAAGTCATTTTTTCACCGTGTACAAAGCGAACAGAAAAACCGGGAAGTAATTCTTTTTGCTCTATTTCTTCAAGGTTGACAAATGGCATTAGCTCAGAATATTTCGGTCTTCAATTTCTTGGGAGAGTTCTTTTTTGTCAATTGGTACTACACCTACGTGTTCACATACTAATCCGCCCGCCAAATTAGCCAAAGCGGCAGTTCTTTTTGCTTCTAATCCCGCAGCAAGTGCACATGCCACTACAGAAATCACCGTGTCACCTGCCCCAGAAACATCTGATATTTGACGAATATGAGCAGGAATCAAATGAGATTCATCATTGTCTTTGATGTATACTCCATGCTCCGAAAGTGTTACCATCACCATTTGACACGCTAAAGCCTCTTGTAAAGCTGAAGAAGCTGAACTTATCGAATCAAGATCTGTAGGGTCCACCTCCAGTTTCATTCCTTCTTTAAGCTCCTTCAAATTCGGCTTAAAAAGTGTGGCACCCTTGTATTCTAAAAAATTACGTTTTTTCGGGTCAACGACTGTAGGAATACCCAATTTATTGGCTTCTGCGATAGTAGTAGCGATCACCTCTTTATTTAGGACACCTTTATCGTAGTCCTCAAAAATAACAACATCAGCCTCAGGTAGTAAACTCTTAATATGAGCGAGCATCGCCTTTTGCTCAATTGGACTCATGTCCTTATCTGATTCGGTATCTACGCGGAGTAGCTGATGAGATCCTGATAAAACTCTTTCTTTAACAGTCGTTTCTCTTTCACGACTGGTGATTACGCCTTTGCTGGGAATTCCTCTTTCTTGCAGCCTGCTTAGAAAGAATTCTCCATCAAGGTCATCACCAACAATTGCACAAGGAATCGGTGTTGCTCCAAGTGATTGCACGTTCAAAGCTACATTGGCGGCACCACCTAAACGTTTTTCTTTCTTGTTGGCCAATACAACAGGTACTGGCGCTTCAGGAGAAATTCGGCTTACCTTACCCCAGATATAAGAATCGACCATGACATCGCCAATGACCAATACTTTGAGTTTAGAAATGGCGTCAAAGAGATCGGATGAATTCGAAAAAGTCATTTATAAAAGTTTTGCTAAAGCTGTTTTGATCCGTGCCATTGCTTTCCGTAGGTCTTCTTCCGAAGCAGCATAAGAGAGTCTAATGCAATCGGGGTCTCCAAATGCTTCTCCAGTAACCACTGAAACATGGGCTTCTTCTAAAATGAACATGGCTAGATCACTGGCATTTTCAATTTTATGATCGCCAGCCAATTTTCCAAAGTAGGCACTTACATCAGGGAAAAAATAGAACGCACCTTGTGGCTCATTGGTCTTAATGCCTGGAATTTCATCTAAAAGCCCTTTTACCAATGATCTCCTTCTCAAATACTCTTTTGCCATTTCCCTTGTCGGACCAAGATCTGTAGTCAATGCAGTAAGTGCGGCTCTTTGTGCTATTGAACAATTAGCTGATGTGAATTGACCTTGGATTTTATTACATGCTTTTGCCATCCAAAGCGGTGCTCCGATGTAACCAACCCTCCAGCCTGTCATGGCAAAACCTTTCGCCATTCCATTCACAGTAATCGTTCTATCGATCATCCCTGGAATTGCACCTATACTGGCATGCGCACTTGTATAGTTGATATGCTCGTAGATCTCATCCGAGATCACTAATAAGTTTTCATTGGCTAAAACAACCTCACTGATCTCTTCCAATTCATCTTTTGTAAATACAGACCCTGTCGGGTTGCAGGGAGATGAAAAGATCATGGCTTTGGTTTTCGGAGTCAATGCTTGCTTTAATTGATCCGCTGTTACTTTAAAGTCATTGTCTATAGTGCCTTTAACATAGACAGGTATTCCACCTGCCAATTCTATAAGCGCAGAATAGCTGACCCAGAACGGAGAGAAAACGATCACCTCATCTCCCTCATCGATCAGCGCTTGAAAAATATTTGCTAAAGATTGCTTGGCTCCATTCGAAACAACAATTTGCTCAGGAGCATAATCCAAGTCATTCTCTTTTTTGAATTTATTTGAAATAGCCTCTCTTAGGTCTTGATAACCGTTTACAGGAGGGTATGCGAAATATTTGCCTTCATCGATCGCAGCTTTCGCTCCTTCCTGAATGTGCTTTGGCGTTTTAAAATCGGGTTCTCCCAAACTTAGGCTGATCACATCGATACCTTTGCCCTTGTATTCGCGGGCCTTTGCTGCCATAGCCAAAGTTGCTGACTCGGCCATGCTTTTGACTCTGTTAGAAAGCATTTCCATACTGCTATTCGTAGATTGTTCTGGTTAATATACTTCGACCCAAGGTCAACTCGTCAGCATATTCCAACTCACCTCCAATAGGAATCCCTCTTGCGATAGAGGTAACTTTCACATTGAATTCCTTCATCTTTTTGGTAAGGTAAAAAGCTGTTGTATCTCCTTCCATGGTCGGATTCAAAGCCAATATTACTTCTTCTATTTGAGGCTCGCTATTTTTAATCCGATTTATTAAAGACTCGAGGTTGATCTCTTCTGGTCCAATTCCTTCAATTGGCGAGATCAAGCCTCCTAAGACATGATAAAGGCCTTTGTATTGATGGGTATTCTCGATGGCAATGACATCCGGTGTATCCTGCACTACGCAAACTACACTCGGGTCCCTTTTGATCGTTCTACAAGTGCACTCTGTGGTGTCTGAGATGATGTGACAAGTATTACAATACTTGACCTCTTCACGCAATTGCACAATGGCAGCTGCAAGCTCATTTGAGACTTTATTGTCTTGTTTGAGTAGATGAAGCACCAATCTTAAGGCGGTTTTTTTACCAATTCCTGGGAGTTTTGAGATCTCCGCGATGGCAGCTTCTACATTCTTTGGGGGGAAGTTCAATATCTTTTTTCCTCAATTACATGACAGTGGCTGTAATGCCTACTGATAGTATACTTTCACACATCGGTCTCAATTCATCAAAAGTTCCCTGCTTCACTGAACACTTTCCTTTATAATGAATCAATAAAGCACACTGCTCTGCTTGCTCAATGTTATGCTTACAAACTTTTACAAGAGTGTTGATCACATGCTCGAATGTATTGACATCGTCATTAAATACAACAAGCTCACATAAGTCATCAACTACCTCTTTCTCTAATACGTCTACTGACTCCTGTTCCTGATAACTCAATCGCATAAATTAATTTTTACAAAAATATCAAACTTTATGTGCTTAACCATAACAGTGGCCTTTGGTTTGAACTCTTGCTAAACAATATGTACGAATTCCTTATGTTTGACAAATACATCCTTTGGATTGACTATAAATAAAAACTATGAGTCCTGAATTGGTCATTGGCCTTGTAGCCGGTTACTTTTTGTTGTTAATCATTGTAGCCCGCTTCACTTCTCAAGGTGCGGATACGCAAACTTTCTTTACAGCGAACCGCAAGAGTCCTTGGTATTTGGTGGCTTTTGGTATGATCGGGGCATCCCTATCAGGTGTTACCTTTATTTCGGTTCCAGGCGAAGTGGGGAGTAGTTATTTCTATTACTTCCAGGTCGTACTCGGTTATCTAGTTGGTTACTTTGTTATTGCCACTGTTTTGATGCCGCTTTATTACAAACTCAATCTGGTTACGATTTATGGCTACCTAGAGAAGCGTTTCGGTTTTTGGTCATATAAAACAGGTTCTGCCTTTTTCCTATTGAGTAGAATAGTGGGTGCATCCTTCCGACTCTTTCTGGTGGCCCTTGTACTCCAAGCGGCCATATTCGATGCCTATAACATCCCTTTCTGGATCTCCGTTTTGGTCACTATACTTTTGATCTGGATCTACACATTTAAAGGTGGTATCAAAACCATTGTTTGGACCGACACACTCCAAACCTTCTTTATGTTGACTGCTGTGATCGTAACCATCATCTTGATCACAAAAGAGATGGGATTAAGCCTTAGTGAGGCGGTAAGTCAGATCAGAGCAAGTGAACTCTCAACCACTTTTAATTTTGAATGGGGAAATACACGCTTTTTCCCAAAACAGTTCATCTCTGGAGCCCTTATCGCGATTGTCATGACCGGCCTTGACCAAGACATGATGCAGAAGAATTTGACCTGTAAAACACTGAAAGACGCACAAAAGAATGTTTTTTGGTTTAGTGTGGTGCTCATTTTTGCCAATATCTTATTCTTGAGTTTGGGTGCATTGCTTTATCTATTTTCGGCAGATCAAGGTATCGTTACTCCCGATAGAACAGACCTACTCTTTCCTACGATCGCATTAGACCACCTAGGACCTCTAGCGGGGGTAGTTTTCTTACTAGGAATTATTGCCGCAGCTTACTCAAGTGCAGATTCGGCATTGACAGCTTTGACCACTTCTTTTTGTGTAGACTTTCTGAATTTTGATGAAAAAACAGAGCAGGAGAAAAAGCGCACCCGACTAAAAGTTCACATTGGATTCTCCGTCTTGTTATTTTTTGTCATTCTGATCTTCAATGCGATTAATGACACCAGCGTCATCAATTCCATTTTCACTGCGGCTGGTTATACCTATGGCCCAATACTTGGCCTTTTTGCCTTTGGCTTGATATCTAAACGAAGAATAATCGACAAATACGTGATATTGGTTTGTCTATTAGCACCTCTGCTATCGTATGGAATTGAGCAATTGGTCAATGGCTGGTTTGGCTTTTTTGTACTGGCATTGAATGGGGCGCTAACCTACTTCGGCCTTTGGCTGATCTCAAGAAAAAACTAGCTTATCAATTGACCATTTAGCGCGTGAATCAACCACCTGATTTTTAAGTGAAATCATCTATCCCAAAATGAATTAAATTAGGTTATAAATCAGAGCGTATAATGGTCTCATTGAATAATAATCTCAGTAGAATTGGGACGTTTCTCATTATCGCATTTGGCATTACAATAACTGCATTCTGGCTCATCTCCTCTTCCCACTTTCATGAGAATTCATCCGTTTTGAGCATTGGAATTTCAGTAGATATCGCATTAC
Organism: Roseivirga sp.; assembly: GCA_965659985.1. Classification (GTDB taxonomy): domain Bacteria; phylum Bacteroidota; class Bacteroidia; order Cytophagales; family Cyclobacteriaceae; genus Roseivirga. The sequence goes on from CBFHYE010000036.1 coordinate 24,079, forward strand.
TCATTCCGTTCATTTACTTCCTGCTCATTCGAAAAAGCACCATCCCAAAAACCACCATTATCCCCGTTTTTGTATTGAGTTTGTTTCTGGCTTATCAGATCGTACCTGATAATTATCAACACACGCTCAATTATATTGAATACCTCCTCATTCCCGTTGAGCTAACCATCATTGGTCTTTTAATTCATTATGTAATCAAAATTGGAAGAGGTTTTGACCGGAATAAAAGTTCTCTGAGCAATTTCCCTGAAACCTTAAAAATGGTATTGATGAAGGCAGGTTTAAAAGATACTTTTGCCAATATAGTCTGCTCTGAGGCATCATTGTTCTATTATACTTTCGCAGGATGGCGTAAACCAATGTCATTGACTGAAAATGAATTTAGCTATTACAAGTCTTCAGGATATAAGTCCGTATTTATTGTTGTTCTATTTATTCTTCCTGCTGAAACCTTTGCCTTACACTATTGGCTCATGTCATATAATACGGCATTAGCTTGGTCCTTAACTGGAATAAGCATCTACAGTGTGTTTTTTATTTTGGGAGATAGAAATAGCATTCGCCATCGCCCCATTGAGATCAATGAAAGCACTATAAAGATCAATACCGGACTACGCTGGAGCTTCGAACTACCTTACACATTGATTGAAAAAATTGAACAGCGAGAGGGAGATCAGACTTCAGAAAAGTTTGCTAATCTTTCAACTTTCGGTTTTGGAAACGTGATGATCCTCTTAAAAGAGAAGACGAAGATCTATGGCATTTATGGCATCAAGAAAAAGACTGAAATGATAGCACTCTCTGTTGATGATAAACCCCGCTTTATTAGACTATTGCGGGATAAATTACCTGATGCGTTTTCTTAATCTGAAAGCTCTTTGGTTCTTTCTTCTCTTCATGTTGAGCATTTCAACAGTTAAAGAGAAAAAGACAGCAAAATAGATGTAGCCTTTTTGAATGTGCTCGCCTATCCCTTCTAGCACCAACATAAAACCGATCAGTATCAAGAATGACATGGCCAACATTTGCAGAGAAGGATGTCTATTGATAAAGCTACTGATGCGCCCGGCAAAACTCATCATCACGATCATAGCAATGGTTACCGCTACAATCATGATCATGATTTCTGGGGTTAGTCCTATTGCCGTAAGTATGGAATCGAAAGAAAAAACCATATCTAAAGCCACGATCTGCAAAATGACCTTCCCTATTGTAGTTTTTACATCTTCTTTTTCATGATCTTCTTCAATCTCTAATGACTCATGAATCTCAGTTGTACTCTTAGCAATCAAAAACAGCCCTCCAGCGATAAGAATGATGTCTTTGATACTTACCTCATGCTCCAATAAAGTAAAAAGCGGCTCTGTAAAACCGATGATCCAGCTTATTCCCAAAAGCAGAATGATCCGCATCACCAAAGCCAGCATAAGGCCCAGATTTCTTGCCAACCTTTGCTGATGTTGAGGTAGTCTGTTCGAGATGATAGAGATGAAAATGATATTATCCACCCCGAGAATGATCTCCAAAAAAGTTAGGGTTAAAAGAGCAATTATACCTTCTGAAGTCAGTAGTGCTTCCATAGATCAATTTTGATGCGCAAATATAACAGGATTAAAGTGCGAGTTCCTTAGCCGGATCCCAAAAATGCTTATCGAGATCTTGAACTTTATCACTAACAATTCTTACGCCTTCAGCCTCCAACCGTTCTTGCATAATGGTAGGCGTTGCAAAATGATGCTTACCGGTCAAAATCCCCAAACGATTGAGTACACGATGCGCTGGAACAGAGGGATCTGTATGAGAAGCATTCATTGCCCATCCTACCATACGCGCACTACCTTTGGTGCCCAAATAGTTCGCAATCGCACCATAACTGGTGACTCTTCCCTCAGGAATAAGCTTAACCACTTCGTATACATCATTGAAAAAATTTGTGTGATCTTTTGCCATGGGATTAAACATACAATTTATGGAAGTATAAATGAATTGTACTTAGGTTTTACATAAGACGACTTGAGTTTCTAACAGAATAGATTAGTTTCCCCCTGAGAAAATGTAATCAAACAATTGATTTAGAACATATTTTATAAGGTATGGCGGAGAAAAAGGAAGAGTTTAGTAATCGGTGGGGAATAATTCTTGCTGCTTTAGGTATGGCCATTGGTGCCGGTAACCTTTGGCGCTTTCCTCGTATTGCCGGGGAGCATGGAGGTACATTCATCATTCTGTGGATGTTCTTCTTGGTTATTTGGTCTATCCCCCTTTTGATGGCAGAATTAGCCATCGGTAAGTACTATCGAAAAGGAACATTAGGAGCGCTAGGTAGTCTAGCAGGTAAAAAATTCAACTGGATGGGCACCTTTGTCACACTTGTGACAGTGGGTATCGCCTTTTATTATTCCGTAGTTACCGGATGGTCTTTAAGATATTTCCTATTAAACACCCAAAACCTTGTCAACTCCATCTTTGGTGATGGTTCTTTAAATGAAAAATTTGCAGACCCCAGTGTGAATTTCATGGATAATTTCTGGGCAAGTCTCTCCAACATGAGTTGGGAAGCGGTTGTCTGTTACATGGTTACCATAACTGTAGCCATTTGGGTGCTTGGAAAAGGCATCAAGAAAGGCCTTGAAAAGACGAATAAGATCTTGATCCCAACCCTTTTCGGATTGCTGATCGTGGTGGCCATTTTTGCCATTCAAATGCCAGGTGGTGTTGAAGGGCTTGAATACTTATTTACCATTGATGTAGAAAAATTCAAAGATCCAATCATCTGGATTGAAGCAATTACAGACTCTGCTTGGAGTACAGGGGCTGGTTGGGGACTTATGATTACGATTGGCGCCTTCTCTAGACAGAAAGAAGACGTTACCTTAAACACCTTCTTAGGTGCATTTGGTAATAATGCAGCCGCTTTACTGGCTGCAATGGCCATTTTACCAGCTGTGTTTGCCATGGCCGCTACCCCCAATGAGGCAATTGATTTCTTACATGGTGGAAATACGGCATTAGTCTTTACTATACTTCCACAGCTATTTGCGCAGATGCCAGGCGGAGCATTCCTCTCCTGGATCTTCTTTGGAGCATTTGCCATGGCAGCCTTTAGTTCGATTTTACCAATGATGCAGCTGATCATTAAGAACTTAACGGACTATGAAATCCCAAAGAAAAAAGCATCCATTATTGCAGGTGCCGCTTGTTTCATTGCTGGTTTTCCATCAGCATGGAGCTTAGCCATTTTTGAAAATCAAGACTGGGTATGGGGTGTTGGGCTATTGGTGAGCGGTATTTTCATTGCTTTTTTGATTCTGAAATATGGGCCAATGAAATTCAAAAGAGACTTTATTGATGAGAATTCTGACTTCAAGGTTTCTAAATATTATTTCGCATCAATGATCACCTTTATCTTTTTTGCTGGTATTTTCTTAACCTACTGGTGGATGGATCAAGGCTACAGTGATTATCCGTGGTTCGATGCTGAAGGTAATTGGAATTTCTTCGATAGATATAGTAATGCCTCTATCGTTACACAATGGGCAATTGCCCTCTTAATTGCAGTCGTCTTTAATGGATGGTTCTACAAAAAATTCGTGAAAAAATGAGTACAGAAGCAATAATTGGAATGGTAACTTGTCTAACGATCACGTTTGGGGGCTTTCTAGTCTTTTTAGTGATTGCCTTAAGAGCTGATAAAGATGAAGATCCTGAAACAGGTGAAACAGCCTGACAACTGTCAGACCGAAGGTCAGACTTCGCTGTCTGACCTTCGGTCCTGTGGGGCTTTCTGTAAGTACCGGTGGTCAGATGGAAAGGGAACTTCTGAACCTAAGCTTTGATCTGTTCAGCAACAATAGCGATTCCTTGATCAAACGAACGAGGCTCGTATCCTAATTGGGTGCGGGCCTTTTCTATAAGTAAACCAGTTCTTGGTGGTCTTTTTGCCGTTTGAGAGAAAGTGGAAGCATCGGCTTTTTCCATCGTTGAAGTATCTAGCTTGAAATAATCAGCAGTTTTTATGGCCATTTCATAAGGTGTGAGCAAATCCTTGCCACTAATATTAAATACGCCTTCTGCCTTTTGTTGCGCCATTAAATAGCAGCCCATGGCCAAGTCTTCAGCCAAAGTGGGGCTTCTCAATTGATCATCAACTACTTTTATCTCCTTTCCAGATTCAAGACTTCCTTTAACCCAAAGAATGATATTGCTTCTACTCATGTCATGTGCAATTCCGTAAACCAAAACAGTTCTGGCGATGCCATAGCTTAAGTTACTTTCAGCAAGCAGTTTTTCTGCTGCCAGCTTACTCTCACCATAATAGCTAATAGGATTAGGTTTACCGTTTTCGTCATATGGCCCTTCTTCTCCATCAAAAATGAAGTCGGTGGATAAATGCAATAAATAAGCATTGATCTTTTCACAAGCCTCGATGAGATATTCAACCGCATCTACATTCAATTGCCAACAGGCTTCTCTTTCTGTTTCACACTGGTCTACATTAGTCATTGCCGCAGTATGTATAACAGCATCAGGTCTTTCTTCTGATAGTACTTTGTTGACCTCTTCTTTGTTGGCAACATCTAATGTGCTGTACTGGAATTTATCTGCAGAAAATGGCAATCTGTTTTGACCCCTTGCCGTAGCAATCAACTGATCTTGACCTTTGTCGATAATAAGTTTAACCAGTTTTTGGCCTAAAAGACCATTTGCGCCTGTTATAAGTACTTTCATTCTTTCAAAATTGGGAATTTGTAATTATAAGTCCGTTGAATTTCGTCCTTTGACATTTTAATCACCCTCACTTGCATGCGAACTTCGTTCAATGGTTTGTCAGTTTGATCTGTTGCCATAGCTGCCACTTCATCAATTATCTCTATACCATCAATCACTTGACCAAACACAGTATACTCTCCATCTAAGTGAGGCGCGCCCCCTTGTGTTGCATAAATTTCTTTAGCCCACTCAGGGTAGCCCGGATCAGGTTGAGGTCCGTATTCTTTTTCAATGGTTGGAAGAGATTCAAATATTAAACGCTCTTGTGCTGCATAAAAATCGTATGTGGAGTCTTCCTCCAATTTGTTGACGTGGTAATAGTATTTTTCGGTTAGCTCTGGAAACCTTTTAGACTTCATCATACGCTCAAAATACCCATAGAGCTTGAGGTATTGCCTCCGCCTTGCCCTTTCTGCTAAACCTTCTTCGTCAAAGGTTTCTCCATCTACAATATAAAACTGTGAACCACTTGACCTCTTCTGAAGGTTGGTTGCATCGCCTCTTCTGGCTGCGGCCAAAGCGCCCTTCTTATGAATATACTTATCAGGAACAAACTCTGGTGGTAGGGTATAACTGGCATCTTTTGCTTCTACACCAGTTGAAAGATCACCCGTCTGAATCATGAAATTTTGAATCACACGATGGAAAACTACGCTATCGTACTTTCCATCTTTAGCAAGCTCAAGGAAATTCTCTTTATGAACAGGCGTTTCATCAAAAAGAATGGCCGTCATTTCACCATATGGGGTTTCGATGACAACGAGCTCTTCTTTCTCTTCACATGACATCCCACAAATAACAATGACTGCCAAATAAAAAACGCTGTTCCTTAAATTCATGTCTTAAAATTAGACAATCATTAAAGAACAGCGCTATGCCATTCACAAAAATGGTATTTGGACTAGCCCCTACTTATTTGTAGTTGTATCCGTATTTCTCAGCGATTTCTGCTTTAGGCATTTCTTCCACAGAAATATACATTCTTACATCCTCAACAGGTCTGTCGCCAGGTGCAGTTTGAACACCAGCCACGCTATCTACTATGTCTATTCCTGAGATCACCTCACCAAAAACGGTGTATTGATCATCAAGCGCTGGAGTACCCCCCACAGTTGTATAGGCTTCCACTCTATCCTTTGGCATAGTAGACGCCAGGTCAATTCCAGTCAGCTCTTCGAGTTCTTGAACCGAATCATATACTTTATCAACAAATAATTGTTGATCGCCTGACATCCGTGCCTCATTTAATGATTTAGCCAATTCACTTTCTGGCATTTGGTTCAAACAAACCTGAAGTGCTTGACCAATCTTTTGTTGATCATAAGCAAGATCTTCTTCTGAAGCCACTGTTCCCTGCACAATGTAAAACTGACTTCCACTTGAGGCCCTTTCTGGGTTTTGTTGATCTCCTCTTCTTGCTGCTGCTAAT
>CBFHYE010000037.1:0-16861 GCA_965659985.1 Roseivirga sp.
GCAGACAAGTATGTGCCTAACAACTTGTCATTTGAAGACAACTCTGTAGTTGTTCTTTAAGCCCTAAAGATCCATAGGTGAGTTCTCGTTGAGAACAGGCGGTCACTGCCTTGGTGACTGCCGAACATTAGAAAGCAGCTCCTAGAGCTGCTTTTTTTGTGTTTCTCCTTTTATGATAGGTTAACGCATCCAAATTTTCGATCGTAAGAACTTCCATTTAGACCGTCATTCTATCCCGATAGCTATCGGGATGTTTCAGGATCTCTCATTAAAACGTCATTGCGAACGCTTGGGCCTTAGCTTGTGCCATCGCTAAAGCTTAGGCGACACGCGATCAGCCTTGGCTCAGAAACATTTGAGTGATAGCGAAATGTGCCGAAGTAATCTGTTTAATGTTGTATAGAGTCTTTTTCAATTAAGGAGACCTGTCTGTCGGCAGGTAGGTTGCCACATTGCAAACTTTTGCTGATCAAAAGATTATACTCTGCCTTTTTCGGCAGGAAGGAACACAATGCCGTTCCTTTTTCTCGTTTAGAAATACAATAGTCCAAGCGATACGCTTGGACTAGATGTGATGCTCTGACTAGATGTAAAATTCGAAATAGGCTTTTTTAGGCCACCAATTCTTTGATGTGATTCAAGTCAATATCGATCTGCTCTGCCAGTTGCTCGATCTTTTCTTCTACCACTTGCTGACCATCAATGGCTTTAGTCGCGCCAGCGTATAAGTTGCGGCTAAAGCTAAAGACATGGTTCTGTAAATTGACCAAGATCGGTTTGAGATCTACGCGTTTATACAATTCAATTGTTTTTAATAACTCGTCCAGCAATTCTGGTTTAGAGGTGTCTCTAGTAAATTCCAAGAATAGTTCTTCGAGTTTGGTGTTTAAACTGGCGCTGATGTGCTCTTGATCTAATTTGATGCTCCACTTTTCTGTTTCTTCTACCAAATGTTCCATCTTCTGCAAAGAAAAGTGTCCATTGGTGAGAAGTTCTTTGAACTCGTAATTGATCACGTTGTCTACGTTCTGCCTAAGCGTAGCAGGGATCTGCAGCTTGTTCTGACGCATCACGTTAAGAATGCTATAATTTCTATCGTAGATCTTACGCATGGAATCATAGGCTAATTCCAAGCTCTGGTCAAGGTAATTATCAAGCAGGTGCATTTGCTCATCTTTGAACATGCCAAAGAAAGAGAAGGTATGCGCCTTGAAGTTCTTTTGAATGATACGAAGGACTTCAGCCAGATTACTTTGGGCAAAGGCACTCTCGAGCGCATCCGAAATGGGCTTGAATTGCTCTGTAGATAGTCTTTGTGATGTACCACCGATCAAGTGGTGTTGGCCAAAATAGATCACCACAAAACTAAACTCCTTTTTGGAGGTTGTGACTTTTGAATCTACTCGAGTCGTACCAAAGGCCAATTTCTGTACACCAGCACTTTTCCTTTCGAAAAAGATACTGCGACAGTCGTAATTTAAAACCGTGAGCGTTTGTGGATCATCAGCAAAGATTGAAGCCACGGCATAATGCATCCCCACTTGTGTAAGTGTGAGCATATAAGGTTTTATATGCTTCATGTAGATCTCACCGCCAGTGCCCTCATTGGTCATATTGCTTTGTGCTTTATCTAAGATCTTCACAAAGTCAGCCTCTATTCTTTTCTCCGATTCGCTTTCAGCCAATTGAATGGCTCGACAAGCGTATTGAAGTACTTGAATGGTTTCTATACCTGAAATATCATTAAAGAACCAACCGCAGCTTGTATACATCAGCATCGCATTACGTTGCATTTCAAGCAGTCTCATCACATGAGTACGTTCATCAGAAGTGAGCTCTTTTTTAATATGCTTTTTGAGGAACCTGCGCACATTCTGTTTCGAGCGATCCATGATTACCTGAATGTATTCATCACGCATGAGCCATGGATGATTAGTGTAATCCGCGAGCCCTTCTTCGTAAATGCTCAACATTTCATCTCGGGCAAAGTCTAGCGCATTTCTTAGGGGTTCACGCCATTTTTGATTCCAGTTGGGCCCACCACCGGTATGACATCCGCAATTGCTTCTCCAACGCTCTACACCGTGGGCACAGCTCCATGAGCTGTTTTCATGGATCTCAACCTCATATTCAGGCTCGAATAGCGATAAATACTGTGCGTAGTTGGTCAGTTTCGTTAGGCTATTCTTTTCAATATAGCGTAGACAGTAAGCCAAGGCCATGTCTCCATTGGCATGGTGGTGACCATAGCTCTCTCCATCGGTAGCGATATGCACGAATTCATTGTCATATTCTCCACGATAACCTTCTAAAAGGTCATGCGCAAAGCTTTTACCATTTTGAAGCACACCTTTAAAGGCTACATTCTGTGAGCGATCTCCATCATAGAAGAACAAGGCAATCTTTCTGCCACTTGGTAGTTTACACCAATAATGCCTATTCGAGTCGATACCATCGATCCACTCTTTATCACCAATTTTTCTAAACCTCGCGGCTTGGTTTGGTGCTAAAAGCGTGAATTTAATATCGTGTTGCGCAAGTAGATCTAAAGTCTCTGTGTCAACGGCAGCTTCTCCAAGCCACATGCCTTCGGGCTTTCGTTTGAATCTTGCCCTGAAATCTTCTATACCCCAAATGATCTGCGTTTCTTTATCTGCCTTATTGGCTAAAGGCATGATCATGTGATTGTAAACTTGTGCCATGGCCGATCCGTGACCATCGAAATAGTCTAAGCTTTGTTGATCGGACTCGAGTATGGCCTTATAGGTCTCTGGTGCGTGTTGCTCCATCCAAGAGAGGAGGGTAGGCCCAAAGTTGAAGCTCATGCGGGAATAGTTATTGACAATGTCAATGATCTTTCCCTCATCATTCAATACTCTCGAAAAAGCGTTAGGATAATAACTCTCTCTCGTAATTCTTTCATTCCAATCGTGGTATGGAAAAGCCGAAGGCTGAACTTCGATCTTTTCTAGCCATGCATTCTCCCGTGGTGGTTGGTAGAAGTGGCCATGAATACACAAATATCGCTGCATTTCTCTCTCGTCAATTCGGGCCAAATATGCCTATTTTTTCTTAGTGGTAGTTTTTGCTGGAGCTTTTTTTGTCTCTTGCTTTAAGATCACCGCTGCTAAAGGTGGAATGGTCAATTCCAAAGACATTTTGCGTCCATGCATGCCTTTCTTTTTAGCTTTCAACGGCTTGTTGCTGATGCCGCTTCCCCAGAAAGATTTGTCGTCCGTATTGAGGACCTCTTTCCAATTGCCTCCATTCACCCCAATTTCATAGTTTTCGCGAACTACAGGCGTGAAGTTGCAAACAACGATCAAGTCATCTGTAGCATCTTTGCCTTTACGCATGTAGGATAAAACGGAGTTTTGGTGATCGTTCAATTCAATCCACTCAAAGCTATCTGCTGAGAAAGCTTGTTCATATAGTGCTTTTTCAGTTCTGACCAAATGATTTAAGGCTTTGGTCGTATTCTTCATACCCTTGTGCGGCTCAAATTCCAAAAGGCCCCAATCGATACTTTGGTCATGGTTCCACTCTGAAGATTGCCCGATCTCACAACCCATAAACACCAATTGTTGACCAGGGTGTGTATACATATAAGCGTATAACAACCTCAGGTTGGCAAAGCGCTGCCATTCATCACCGGGCATTCTATCGAGTAATGGGCCTTTTCCATGCACCACCTCATCATGAGATAAGGGCAACATAAAGTTTTCAGTAAATGCATAGTTCAAGCTGAAGGTAATGTCATTGTGGTGGTACTGACGATAATAAGGGTCTTTCTTGAAGTACTCCAAGGTGTCATTCATCCAGCCCATCATCCATTTCATGCCGAAACCAAGTCCACCCAGATAGGTAGGACGCGAAACTGCCGGCCATGCGGTAGATTCTTCAGCAGTCGTTTGAACACTGTCTGAAAATTCATATACCGTTTCATTCAATTCTTTTAAGAAGCTAATGGCTTCAAGGTTTTCTCTGCCTCCATATTGGTTTGGAATCCATTCGCCTTCTTTTCGAGAATAATCGAGGTAAAGCATCGAAGCCACTGCATCTACTCTAAGTCCATCGGCATGGAAAAGGTCTAACCAGCACATGGCACTTGAGATCAGGAATGCCCTTACTTCATTTCTTCCATAGTTGAAGATGTAGGAGTTCCAATCTGGATGATAACCCTGTCGGGGATCAGCATGCTCGTAAAGATGAGTGCCATCAAAATTAAATGGCCCATGTGCATCTGAAGGGAAGTGAGAAGGCACCCAATCTAAGATCACACCGATCTCTGCCTTGTGGAAAGCATCGACCATAAACATATAGTCTTCAGGCGTTCCATAACGTGAGGAAGGCGCGAAATAACCAGTACATTGATATCCCCAAGAACCGAAGAAGGGATGCTCCATCACGGGAAGGAATTCAACATGGGTGTATTCCATTTCTTTAACATAATCGACCAATTCTGTAGCCAATTCTCTATAGCTCAATGACTCGCCATTTTCTTTACGCTTCCAAGAGCCTAAATGAACTTCATAAACGGTATGTGGTTTATCCAGGTCGTTGAATTTCTTTCTATTCTTGATCCACTTGCTGTCCTTCCATTTGTAGTCTAGTTCCCAAACCACAGAGGCTGTTTTAGGTGGAACCTCCCAGTGTAAAGCAAATGGGTCTCCTTTTTCTAAGACTTGACCATTAGTATTGGAGTTGATCTTGTATTTATAGACCGTTCCTCTTTCGATGCCCTCAATGAAGCCTTCCCAAATACCAGTCCCATCCCAACGAGGGTAGAGCTCGTAGCCTTCACCATTCCAAAAATTAAAGTCACCGATCACCTGAACTTGCTCGGCATTTGGTGCCCAAACCGCAAATAAGGTTCCTTTCTTGCCATCTTTTTCCACGAGATGCGAACCCAATTTCTCATAAAGTCTAAAGTGCTTTCCTGATTTGAAAAGGTCGCTATCGAAATCGGTCATCAATGAATGTGATGCTACGTATTGATGTTTTTTCATGGTTTTAGTCTTCTAAAATTTGTTTGATCCCAGTTAATGGAATAATAGCCCAGTCGGGTCTGGCTTTGAGTTCATAGCCGATCTCATACACGGCTTTTTCTAATAGGTGATACTTCAAAAGGTACCTGATCTCAGATTCGTAGCCAATGTCTAAATTCTCAGACATGGCAGTCTCAATGTATTTGTTGAGGAAAATGGCCGAAAGGGCACGGTAATATTTTTCGCCTGCTTCAAAAAGCTCTTCTTGTGCTAATTTGAATTTCTTTTTAGGATCAAATATCACAGCATAAACAGCATAATGAAAAGAGCGTAGCATGCCAGCCACATCTTTTAATGGCGTTTGCTTTACTTTTCTGTCACGAATAGTACTTTCCGGCTCTCCTTCATAGTCGATGATATAAAAGTCGTCATCTGCTGTCATCAAGATCTGACCCAAATGAAGGTCACCGTGAATTCTAATTCTACAGCTATTCAATCTTGTCTCTTCAAAAGCCAAGAATTTAGAGGTAATATTGATCCGATTGTCAATGAACATTTGCGCATATTCCTGCGCCAATCCTTTAAGTTTTTCGATATTCTCTTCTACGAGGATAAAACGCGCATTCAATTGATAGATGATCCTGTTTTTCAACCAAACAGTATAATCTCCATTGAAAGATGTTGGGGTGAATTTGGTGTCGATTCGGTTACCGAAAAGGGCTACATGCATTTCACCAATGCGTTGCGCCATCAGCTCGATCTTCTGGATCACTTCATCACCGATCAATAGCCTTAGATCAGATTTTAGCTCCTGTGGTTTTTTAAAGGCAAAAGCCGGAATATCTTGAATCTCCGCAATAGGAGCATCAGTTGCTTGAAGACGATCAAAAAAGCCACTGACCATGTCTAATGTGTGGTTCCAGGCTTCACCTACATTGGCCACTTTCTCTTGCATGATGCCAATCGAAAGAGTGGCGAATTCATTTTTTATCCAGCTGATACTACCGCCATATTTAGGGCTGTTGGTAAAGGTGCCTTCTTCAGATAGAAATCTAGTCAACTCAAGGTCGGGGTTGGCATCTTGAAACAATCTGCGGTAAACCTTAAAGAAGAATTGACCATTGTACTCCAATGAAGTATTGCTCTGGTCGAAGCCCATGACCTGTGAGCTTTCATATTCAGGTCTTGACCTTAGCGCTTTTCCTCTTTCAAAGACCAACTTGGTTTCGCCATTTGAAAGTGTCTTTTGGCTGATCAGCTGTTCGTACAATGCCTTTCGGAAAGGCTCATAATAGAGCGAATCAACGATCTTGCCTTTGTGTTCACCTAAGTTGGTGCTCGCTACGATGCCTTTTTTGTCTATGTCTGTCTCTTCTGGTACAAAGCCGATGGTGAGGAAATAGTATTCGGTGAAACCTGCAGCGAAATTCATTTCGATGGTGATGAAGAAGACTGTTTCTCCTTTTTCCACCTCAAAAGGCATTTGCTGCTCGATCTTAATGGTTTTTACCTCCTGCGTTTTGGCGGCATACCAACGAGTCGTCATCAGGTACTTCATCAATACCTTTTCAATGAAACCCTCTCTGAAATCCTGATCATTGAAGGTTTCTACCCACTTTTGATGAAATGCTTTGCTTACAGCCATAGCGCCAATTAATAATCTATACCGAATATGTGGTAAGGCAACTGATAAGGATCTAGTTCTACAAAGTTCCATTCGTCATGCCATATATAGCTATTTCGTGTAATAAGGTCTTTCATACGTAGCGGTTGACCATCATTAACACCGATCAGATGCCTAGGTACTTGTACCCAGCCACTTTGCCTGTTGTAGGGGTCCAAGTTGACTACACAAAGCACGTTGTTCTTACCATCTTCGCTTTGTTTGAAATAAGCCAATAGGTACTCATTTTCTATCGTGCAGAATTGAATGTTATTGGTGAATTGGAAGGCACTCTGCTCTTTCCTGATCTGATTGATCCTGCCAATGAGCTGATGGAGTTTGTTCGTCTTTGTCCAATCCCAATGCCTGACTTCGTACTTTTCTGAATTCAAATATTCTTCTTTGCCAACGACCGCATCATTTTCTATTTGCTCATATACTGGTCCGTACATGCCATAATTTGAGCTCAAGGTTGCTGCCATCATGTGTCTGATGATGTAGAGGTTTTCGTTTCCACCTTGAAGCATCCATGGATTAATATCTGGGGTGTTTGGCCAGAAATTAGGACGGAAATAGTCTTTCATTTCCCCTTGAGTTAACTCGGTCATGTACTCGATGAGCTCACCCTTGTTATTTCTCCATGTGTAATAAGTGTAGCCTTGAGTAAAACCGATCTTTGCCAAGCGCTGCATGGTCTTTGGCTTAGTGAAAGCTTCTGCCAAGAAAATCACATCCTGATCGACTTTTTTGACTTCAGCGATCAAGTATTCCCAAAAACCAAATGGCTTGGTGTGCGGGTTGTCTACTCTAAAGATCTTGATGCCCAACTTATTCCAATAGAGCACAATGCTCACAAATTCGTCCCACATTTTCTCCCAGTCACCCGACTCAAAGTAAATAGGGTAGATGTCTTGATATTTCTTTGGTGGGTTTTCTGCGTATTGAACCGAATTGTCTGGTCTCCATTTGAACCAGCTAGGGTGCTCTTTCACATAAGGGTGGTCAGGAGAGCATTGTAAGGCAAAGTCTAGCGCGATCTCAATCCCTTGTTTTTTAGCTGCTTCTAACAACTTTTTAAAGTCATTCAGGTCACCTAGTTCGGGTAGTATATCTTTGTGACCTCCAGTCGTATTGCCGATTGCCCAAGGCACACCAACATCATCAGGTTTAGCTTCTGTTGTATTGTTCTTGCCTTTCCTGAAATCCGTACCTATCGGATGAATAGGCGGGAAGTAGATGACATCAAAGCCTAAGTTGGAAACGTAGGGGAGAACATCTATACAATCTTTGAATGTCCCATGCTCACCTTTTTTCTTAGCCGTAGAACGTGGAAAGAATTCATACCAGGTACTGAAGAGTGCTTTTTCGCGGTCAACTTCAAGAGGAAGTGTTAGGTCGTAAGTGGTGGAAAATTCCTTTGTCGGGTTGCTATGGAAGATGTCGTGAAGCTTTTTTGATTGTGCCTCATTGATCGCATGGTTGTATTGTTTTTTGTCTTCAAAAGCCTTGACAAGATCATTCAGATAATCGGCTTGGCTTTTGTCGAGTTTAGCGGCTGCTTTTAAGTATTGGATGCCATCTAATAACTCTACGTTCACATGCTGGTTATCAGCGATCTTTCTCTCAATATTGTGCTGCCAAGTTAAAGGGTAGTCTACCCAAGCTTCAATGGTGTAAGTATAATGTCCTTGCGCTTCAACTTTGAAAGTGCCTTCCCATCGGTCGTTTTCAGTCAAGTACATTTGTGCATACTGCCATTTCTTGGCTTTACTATGCTTGTATTTTATATGGGAATTGATCACATCATGACCATCAGCTAAAATGTCTGCTGAAACCTGAAAAGACTGTCCAATAACGCGTTTTGCTGCTTGTTGTCCGTGGTTGATCTCTGGGCTAACATTTTCAATTACAACCCTGCTTTGTCCGGATTTCATAAATGGTTGGCTTTGGTTTGGTTGGTTAGGTTCAATTATGCTTAAAGCGTGATGAAAGTAAGCAAAAAAGTAATGGCATCGCAAATGAAGAGATGCTAATTGGTCTTGCAAACGGTTGGCATGAAGTGAATGGGTAAGGAAGTGATTTGACGAGTCTGGATTATGTGTTGGTTATCTTAAAGATCACATCCATCTTTTGAGGGTATAATCTCAGGAGGGAGTCCTTAATAAGCGTTGTTTTGCTTAAAAACCTTTTCGTCTGGAAATAAAAAAAGCCTTGATTCTCATCAAGGCTTCACTATATCTAATTGGGTTGGCTTATTCAGCTTCAACCACTTTAAAAGCTACATCTTTCTTTACTTCTTTATGAAGATCGATCTCAGCAACATAGTCGCCTAACATCTTCACTTCACCTTTGAAAGAGATCTTCTTACGATCTACATCGAAGCCTTTGGCTTTCAATGCATCAGAAAGCTGAAGTGTTGTTACTGCACCGAAGATCTTGCCGCTGTCACCAGCTTTGGCCTTGATCTCTAATACAGTTTCACCAATACCATTTGCAATGGCTTCAGCATCTTCTTTGATCTTTTCAGCTTTGTGAGCTGCTTGCTTAGCGTTTTCAGCCATCATTTTGCTATTTGATACATTCGCCATAATAGCGAAACCCTGAGGGATCAAATAGTTTCTAGCATAACCAGGCTTTACTGTAACGGTGTCGTGCTTGTAGCCTAAACCTTTAATATCAGTCTTTAATATAACGTCCATTTTCTTTTCAGTTTAAGGTTACAATTATTTCAAACCGTCAGCTACGTAAGGCATCAAAGCAATGTGTCTTGCTCTTTTTACTGCCTGAGTCACTTTCTTTTGGTATTTCAAGCTTGTACCAGTCAATCTTCTTGGAAGAATCTTGCCTTGCTCATTTACAAACTGAAGCAAGAAGTCAGGATTTTTATAATCCACATACTTGATACCGTTCTTTTTGAAACGGCAGTATTTTTTCCTCTGCTGTTCTCTGTTTACAGGTTCGTTAACCAGTGTCATGATGCTACCTCCTTCTTTTTCTTAAATGCGCCAGATCTGCGCTTGTTGTTGTACTCAACTGCGTGCTTGTCTAAAGACACAGTTAAAAATCTCATCACTCTTTCGTCTCTTTTGAATTCGATCTCTAAAGCAGCGATAGTTGCAGGGTCGGCATTGAATTCCATCAAGTTGTAGAAACCGGTAGATTTGTTTTGGATAGCGTAAGCCATCTTTCTCAAACCCCAGATCTCCTTATTGATGATCTCGGCTCCATTAGTTTTTAGGAGTTCTTCGTACTGGCCGACAGCATCCTTCATCTGATCTTCAGACAAAACGGGATTCAAAATGAATACTGTCTCGTAATTTTTAAGCATTTCTTAATGTTTAATTTTAGGGCTGCAAAGATAGGAATAAGTCTACATAAATCAATGACTTGTAAAAGAATGTCATGAAATTAATGTGGCTCAGGCCGAATGCTTAATTTGGAACTCAAATCTAGAAAAATTGAACAAGTCCGGAAAACGCTCAATTGTATGGCTTTTGCTCATTTTAGTAGTACCTGTAGTGGCCTATGGGGTTTATCAGCTCAATTCTCTAACGAGCGATGAAGAGGAGCTCACCACGATCTATCGTAGGCAGCTTGAGAGTGTCTTGTTCTCTGTAAATCAGTCGATTCAGGATAAATCAGATGAAACCATCAGTCTTTTACTAAAACCTGCATCACCTAATATGCAGAGTCAGTTAATGGACCCGCAGGCTGTATTCAACGAATTGAGAGCTTATCGATACTTCAGGGCTTTTTATACACAAGAGGTTGGTGGTGAACAAACAGGACTGCTGGCTGTCGATGGCATTTACTTTGAAGAAGAATTTGAGCTCCTGACCGATAGTCTGATCATGGCGAATAATGACATGGTCAATC
This sequence comes from Roseivirga sp., assembly GCA_965659985.1. GTDB lineage: Bacteria > Bacteroidota > Bacteroidia > Cytophagales > Cyclobacteriaceae > Roseivirga. Next base: position 10,528 of record CBFHYE010000037.1, read on the forward strand.
GACTCGCGCGCTACATGAGCGAAGGTGGATTCCAGAAGATCCAGCCTTTTGATTCGTTCATTCAGTACAATAATGAAGAGATTGATTATCTGTTTTTCATCACAGAGATCGATGAGCGATATTATTTGAATATTTACTTTTTTGAAGCCGTTTCTTTTATTGAGCAGACCCTTGTGCCCAAATTACAAGAGCTTTCGCAAGGTGACTTTGTGCTGACCTGCGACCGCATTTCTGATGATTACCGGGTCTATTCAACAACCGCAGATTTTGCTGGAGACATTATGAGTGAGCCTTTAGACTTATTGCCTCGATTTGAAGTAGGCATTGCCAGGGCTGGAGGTACGATTCAAGAAGCGGTAACCAAAAGAAAGAATCAAAACCTGATGGCACTCGGTCTTTTGATGTTGGTTTTGATCATAGGCGTGGTGTTGCTTTTTCGAAATGTACAGCGAGAGATGGAGCTGGCACAAAAGAAAGCTGATTTCGTTTCCAATGTTTCGCATGAGATCAGAACACCTTTGGCCTTGATCAATATGTTTGCGGAGACGCTTCTGTTGGGTAGGGTGAAAGATGAGGTCAAGAAGAAAGAATACTATGAGATCATGACCAAGGAAGTTGGCCGATTGACCAATATGCTCAACCGTATTCTGAGTTTCTCTAAGATAGAAGCCACCAAAAGAGTCTTTAATAAAGAACTGCTCGACCTAAATACTGTGGTTGAAGATGTGTTCAATACCTATTCATACCATTTAGAAAGCAATGGCTTTGCATCAGATGTTCAATTGGGGGCTGATGAACTTTTAATACATATGGACAAAGAAGCACTTACCGAAGTCCTTGTCAATTTGATCGATAATGGCATGAAGTATAGCCCTGATGAAAAGCATATCAGTATACAAACGGGTAAGGACAAGCAACGTGCTTTCGTTTCCATAAAAGATCAAGGCATTGGTATTGCCAAGAACCAGCTGAGCAAACTATTCGAAAAATTCTATCGAGTGCCCACCGGAGATGTACATGATACTAAAGGTGCTGGCTTAGGACTTTCGATCGTAAAACATATTGTCGAATCACATCAAGGTGAGGTGCAGATCAAAAGTGAAGTAGGCAAAGGCAGCACTTTTACATTATATTTCCCATTAAAATCAACAAAAGATGCCTAGAGTATTGATCGTCGAAGATGAGGCCGCTATGCGCATGGGCCTCAAAGATAACCTAGAGTTTGAATCTTATGAAGTTGAGGTAGCCATTGATGGCCAGGAAGGGCTAAATAAGGTAACAGCATCTAAGTATGATCTAGTGATCTTAGATGTGATGATGCCCAAGATGTCGGGTTTTGATGTCTGCAAAGCCATGCGCAAAAATGGAGACATGACGCCTGTGATCTTTTTAACGGCTAAAAGTGAGGAGATCGACAAGGTGCTAGGCTTGGAATTGGGTGCTGATGATTACATGACCAAGCCATTTAGTCTAAGAGAATTGATCGCACGAGTTAAAGCCATATTGCGTAGGCAGTCGCTCAATGATGCGCCAGCATCCATTCAAGGAGAACAACAGATCGGTGCCCTGACCATCGATTTTGATAAGTACAAAGCAATGAATTCAGGGGGTGAGGTGAAGATGTCTTACAAGGATTTCCAGATCCTTCATTATCTCTTTGAACGAAAAGGTGATGTAGTGAGTCGCTATGACCTGTTGAATGATGTTTGGGGATATGACAGCCAACCGACCACGCGCACGGTCGATAATTTCATTCTGCGCTTGAGACAACGCATTGAAGCCAATCCGAATGATCCGCAGATCATTTTGACCGTACATGGTGTGGGGTATAAGTTGGTGGTTTAAAAATTAGTGAGTTTAAGATCTGACGTGCTGTACAACGCTATGTATCAGTCACAATTATGACTGATAGATGAAAAATATCAGGGCTATCAGTCATTTGGAACATTTTATGCCTTTAAATCTATATGCTAATCCTTGCCAGGCGTTAGCATCAATCGCTCAGCAGCATTTTCTTCCACTTTTTCCTTAGTGAAATAAACAGGGAAGTACTGGTCCTTTGCCCATGGGGCATAAAGGTTTCTATAGAAAGGGCTTTCAGGATCACCTGATTGGCCCGGGGCATTGGTCCCAACTGCAGCATCCCAGTCACCTGTGTTCACGATAATGCGAAAGGAAGCTCCACTTGATTGATTCAAGTTGCCTCCGGTGGAACCCGGTGTATAAGCATTTCCTCCCCTCGGCATGGTCGGCATATCGAGCTTTTCGCTAATTTCCGCATTTACCGCACCGCTCAAAGCATGCGCAATGCTGATATGTTTATAGTCTGCTTGGCCATAGTTCCATTGCTTCATATCTTCTCCTAGGGTTTCAGCGAGATTGTCTACCGCTTCTTCAAAAGTTTGCTTGACAAAGGCATCTCGCTTTTTAATGGCATCCTTACCAAACATTTGAGCGGGCTCCAACAGCCACTGTTCTACGCGTTTCAATTGAATATTACTGATGTAGTCTCTGGCTTCTACCGGAACAAAAGCATCCCTCGCCCACATTCTTAAACTCCTTTCCCATTCATTATACACCGTTGCTGCCCTTGAATTAGGATTCATTTTATAATTCCAATTTTCTAAAAGGATCATAGCTTCAGCAGCTTTTCCTTCTACCGTAATGTCTTCAAGCAACGGAACTAAACTTCTGGCAGCTGTAGAAAAATAATCCACTTGTAAAGCTTTCATGTCCTCCATGGTGAGCTTATCATTTTCGTCCAAGAATTCATTGACACGGTCACCACGATAAGGGTCTGACCACGAATAGCCGATCGCATCCCATTCGGTATAGTAGTAGGGTGTTACGTTTTGATTGGCCGTACCAATAAAACCACTTGCTGGATTGAGATCATTGGGTTTTTCGATTATTGGCAAATAGCCATCCCATTCGTAGCGGCCATCACCAGGAATAGGTACCATGCCACTAAAATTCCTTCTGATGGGTGCAATACCGACAGCTTGCCAGCCGATGTTGCCTTCCTTGTCTGCCCAGATCATGTTTTCACCTGGGATATGACTGTAGTTACAGGCTGCTCTAAATTCTTCCCAAGTTTTCGCTTGGTCCATCCGTAGAGAAGCGAGGTATGGTGAACCACCCGGTTCTAGCCATGCGCATCGTACAGCATAGGCTTTGTGGAGTGACTCATCGATCAAGGTCACAGGGCCATGAACCGTGTAATTCAATTCTACGACTTGAGCATCAGCACCTTTTATCTCGATGGTTTCTTTGATGGTCTCCATGTTTCGCCATTCCCCCCGATATCTGTATTGTTTAGGGTTTTCAGGGTTGATGTCATAAACCATGAGGTCTTCACCATCAGTCCTGAATACCGTCAAGCCCCAAGCGCCATATTCATTATGGCCGATGGAAATACCGGGTATTTCCGGCTCCCCACCACCGATCACATTCCAGCCTGGTGCGACCAGATGTGCCATATATCGCAATGAGGGCACAGCTATAGTCCGGTGGGGATCATTGGCCATGTAGGCATGGCCATCGGCCATCTTTTTGGGACTCACCACCCAATTATTGCTGCCAATAGCAAAAGAGTCTTCTTCTATTTTTGGTAAGGATAATGCCTGTGCTAAGCCATCCTCTTTTCTGTATTCAGGAATTACATCTTTAGGTTCAAAACGCACTGATCTGCGATAGGCATTATACAGCTCTAGGATGTCAGGTGCCAGGGTTTCAGCATCAATACCACTAGCTAAGCTCAGGTCTGGCTCTTTTGGGTGGAACCATGAAAGTGTTTTAACTTTTTCTTCACCAATAGCAGCAACAGCTCGACCCGTAGCCAATTCTTGGCCGATATTCCCTAAAAGTCCTTGGTGCCTGGATATTACAACTTCCGGTGTCCATTTTTGGGGCTCAATACCTAATGCTTTAAATGGAATGGGGAGGTTTTCTGGGTGTTTTAAGACTTCTTCAATGTAGGCGTTGACGCCATTGGTATAAGCCGTGATGATCTCCTTTCCATCTTCATGGTAATAATTGAGTTCGGTATCGAGATCGCCACGGTATTTGAAAAGGCGAGTACCGATATCTCTTTTAAGTTCTCGCTCTCCTAATATTTCAGCGACTGTACCCGTGGCCTGCCTACGCCAGATCTCGAATTGAAAGAGCCGGTCTTTGGCCGCAGCATAACCTTGTGCAAAAAATAGGTCATGCTGATTTTTAGCATAAATGTGATTGATGCCCCATTGGTCGCGGATGATCTCAACAGGCGCCTCAAGACCTGAAATGGATAAATCATTTGACTCTTGGCAGGCGATAACAGCTGCAATAGCGAATAGAAGGAAAATTTTTTTCATTCGATTGAATTTGAATAGAAGCTATGGATAAGCATTGAAAAAGAAAAACAGTAGTGAGATAAAAGGAAATGGGCTCGAGTCCTAAGTCTAAAGTCAGAAGCCAGAAATCAGAAAAACAGAAATCAGAAAAAGGGGAATTAAGAATGTTCAATTAAGAATTAAGAGAAGTCCGAAGTCTAGCGTCTAAAGTCTGGCGTCCGAAGTCTAGCGTCTGAAGTCTGGCGCCTGAAGTCTAAGGTCAGAAATCAGAAATCAGAAAAAGGGGAATTAAGAATGTTCAATTGTTAATCTAGAATTAAAAGGTGTCTAGTGTCTAAAGTCTGGCGTCTAGTGTCTGATGTCTAAATTCTTAAAGCTGTGACAATTTGTGACAATTGATTACCCGGGTATGACATGCCAATTCACGATATTGTGTTGGTTTGTAAAGTAGTTCAAAGGTCAAGAACGTAAACAATTAATGCCGAGTACCTCAATGGTACTTGGCCTTGAAGTCAAAAGGATGAAGAAAATATTAACAACAATTTTATGTGTAGTGACGCTAGCAGTTCAAGGTCAGGAACTGAAGCGACATTACAATTTGAGAGGCGACTGGAAATTCTCCATTGGCGATCATATGGAATGGGCAACACGGGAATATGATGACAGCGATTGGGAAGAGATCTACGTGCCTCGTAGATGGGAGCGTGAAGGGTTTAATGGTTATGACGGCTATGCCTGGTATCGATTGAAGGTAGATGGAGATGAGTTTCTTAAAGATCGTGTGCATTTTATACGACTCGGCTATATCGATGATGTAGACGAGGTGTATTTTAATGGAGAGTTGATCGGTTTTTCCGGCAGCTTCCCCCCAGATTATTACACGGCCTGGCAGGCTGAAAGAGAATATCGCATACCCAACGAATTGATTGATCATAATGGAGAGAACCTGATCGCGGTTCGTGTATTTGACAAAGGTGGTGAAGGCGGAATCTATAGTGGTGAGACTGGAATCCTTGTTGCAGAAGATGGTTACCAAGAAGTGATCAACCTTGAAGGTCTGTGGAAGCTGAAGCTTAGAGATAGTGAAGACTACATCGATCCGGATTATGATGATTCCAACTGGGAAAAGATCAAAGTGCCCGCCAATTGGAAGGTGAATGATATTTTCAATTACCGTGATTTCGCATGGTATCGCAAAGAGGTGATTATTCCTGAAGATGCCAATTTGGATAACATGGTCTTGATCGCTGGATATATCGATGATTTCGATGAGACCTTTTTGAATGGTGAAAAGATCGGAGAGACCTTCGATGGACGAAGAATGGGCAGATCAAGAAGCTTTAAGGAATTGCGTGTCTATGATATTCCAGATGGCTTACTCAAGAATGGCCGAAACGTACTTTCAATAAGAGTGGAAGATATTGGCGATAATGGCGGGATCTACAAAGGCCCAGTGGTGATCGTCCCCGAAAAACTTGTAACAACTTATACCCGAGAGAGTTATTGGAGGTAGTCGTTGTTGCGAATGTGCAGAATGACATTTTCATACAATTCATGCTCACCCTCGAATGTTATCTGTTCGGGGGTTACTTTTATCTGTTCGGCAATGCTTTCTTGTTCTTGAATTCGCTCTTTTGTGAGGTAAGGATCTTGAAGACCATAAACCAGATAGGTCTTTTTGTCACTCAGTTTTCTTTGGCTCTCCAGCGGAGGGAGGTCAGGAGGGAAGATACCCGCCCAAAGCACCAATTGATCAAATTTAACCTCCGTTTGTGTGGCAAATCTTGAAATGGTGGCTGCGCCTTGTGAAAAACCAAAAAGGGTAGTTTTCACGTTTTTTGGAAGCTTGGCTTTTACCTCGTCCATAACAGCAGATAAATAAGTGAGGTAGTTTTGGATGTCAGACGTTCGGTCTTCTTTCGTCATCCAGGTGGCGCCCACTCGGCCAGTAAATCCTTTGAGGTAATAGCGAAATAAACCTTCTGGAGCTACAATGATCG